>JAPYWH010000056.1 GCA_028276475.1 Thermocrinis sp. | reverse complement strand
GGATAGTTGGTGTGGAAATTATAGACCTTCTTTTCCGGCTTGTTTCCTGTAACCCTCACCTTCTCTGCGTTTATTATCACCACAAAATCTCCGCAATCAACATCCCGCTGATAATAGACCTTGTGCTTGCCCATCAAAAGCTTTGCCACCTCGCTGGCAAGCCTTCCAAGAACTTTGCCCTCTGCATCTATCACCCACCAGCTTCTGACCACATCCTCAGGTCTTACCCTGTAAGTCTTCATCCTTTCACCTCTCCAAAGGGATTTTAAGAAGTCTAATTATACCACATCAAGATAGTAAAAAGGGTATTATAAACCTTTGCCCACTGAGGACTCTCTCCCAGAGGATTTTTCCAGCCTTTCTGAATTTCTCACCCGTGAGGTAAATCAGTTTATCTTATACATTTATGCTTGAGCTTGTAAAGTCCGCACCCACCCAGTGTGGAGTTTATCTCTTCAAGAAGGGAAAGAAGGTCCTCTATGTGGGAAAAGCCAAGAACATAAGGGAGAGGCTATTGCAACATTACAAGCAAGCCCAAGAGAACAGAAAGGAGCATGCCATAGTTAATGGTTCAGACCGTATAGATTGGATCTTGACTCGCAACGAATACGAAGCCCTGGTGTTGGAGGTGGACTTGATACAACTTTATAAGCCCAAATACAATGTCCTGCACAAGCACGGTGGGGGCTATCCTGTCCTTTTGCTAACGGAGGATGAGTTTCCAACCCTAAGGGTAGTTAGGGGACCAGAACATGAGGGAAAGCCCTTTGGTCCCTTCTTTACCGCCAAGAGGGCTTACAGGGTAAAAAGGCTCATCCACAAGCTGTTTAAACTTCGCACCTGCGACCCAATGCCCATCAGGACCAGCCCATGCATGGATTATCACTTGGGGCTTTGCAGTGGTCCCTGTGCAGGTTTGGTCAGCAAAGAGGATTATTCCTTGGCGGTAAAATCTGCCCAATCCATGCTCTCGGGGGAGGTCTCTGAGGTTCTACCAGAGCTATACCAGAGGTTGGAAAAGCACATGGAAAGGCTTGAGTTTGAAAAATGCGCCCTCATCAGAGACCAAATAAGAGCCCTAGAAAAGCTTTCCTTGGGTCAGGGTGTGAGCGGGCTACCCTATCAGAGGGCAGACCTCTTTTACAGAATAGGCAGGCTCTTGGGAGTCTTTTTGATAAGGTCCTCCAAACTGGTGGATAAAGAGGTTTTCCTTTTGGAGACGGAGGAGGAGCTTGAAGAGACCCTCATAGGCTTTTACTACTCCAATCCACTGCCGGAGGTTTTGCTTTTGAACTTTGAGCTTTCAGAAGAGGTCAAAAGGTGGCTCTCAGAAAGGGGAAAGGTTGAGATCGTTCAAAAGATAGACCAGAATTTGGAAGAGCTTGTTAAGGAAAACCTCCACCACTACATGCCACCAGAACTTTGGCAGGAGGAGTTTTTGAAGGTGCTAAAAATCCATCCACCAAGGATCATAGAGGGCTTTGATGTTTCTCACTTTTATGGGGACTATACAGTGGCATCCTGCGTAGTTTGGGAAGAGGGAACTATGAACAAAAAAAGATACAGAAGGTATCGGGTAAAGACGGTAGGTCAGATAGATGATTATTCCTCTTTGGAGGAGGTGCTGAGCAGGAGGGCGAGAAGGCTTAAGGAAGGGGAGGAGACCATGCCAGACCTGTGGCTCATTGACGGAGGTCTGGGACAGCTGAGCGTAGCCATAAGGGTAAGGGACAGGTTTGGGTTGCCCATCAAGGTGCTCTCCCTCGCCAAGGAGGAGGAAATTTTGCTAACCGAATGGGGACAGAGGGTAAGGCTAAAGGAGCATCCTATACTTTACAGGATCTTCGGACAGATTAGGGACGAAGCCCATCGCTTTGCCCTCTCTTACAACAGGAAGCTCAGGCTAAAGGAGGGGCTAAAGGACATCCTTGACCGAATAAAGGGCATAGGAGAGGTCAAAAAGAGGATCATTTACAACAACTTTGAGAACTTGTACGAGCTTTTAAAGGCGGAGGACATACACCTTAAGAAGCTGGGTATAGACCCATCCATAAAGCAGGAGATAGAGAGGTATTTAACTTAAACTTAACTCTCTTATTGTATAATCACTATCAAGGAGGTGGAGAGTAATGACCATAGTTGTGATAACTGTGGTGGTAATACTAGTGCTCTACCTCATATATGCCTATAATAGTCTCATAAGCAAGAAGAATAATGTGGAAAACGCCGCTGGTGCCATTGACGCTGAATTGAAAAAAAGGAGGGACCTGATACCCAACTTAGTGGAGTCAGTAAAGGCTTATATGCAATATGAAAAAGACCTTTTAGAGAAAATAGTCAGACTCCGTGAAGAGGCAGAGAAGGCAACGGATGTTGAGTCAAAATTTAAACTTGAACAAGAGATTTCCAAAACATTAAACGCAATAAAAATAAGGGCAGAGAACTATCCAGAACTTAAAGCAAGTCAGAATTTCCTACAACTTCAGGTAGCTTTAACAGATGTGGAAGAATCCATAGCCGCAGCAAGAAGATTTTATAACCAAGCAGTAACGGAGTATAACAATGCTATTGAACAAATACCCTATAATCTTTTTGCTAAAAGGCTTGGCTTTCAGAGAAAACAAGTATTCACAATCCCAGAAGAGGAAAGATCAAACATTAACATAGGAGACCTATTTAAAAAATAAATTGGACCATTGAGATTAGAACAAATGAACGAAATGGATGAACTGGCACTTGAGGAACTTGAGCAGAAAAGAGAAAACACATATAGAAACATTAAATTCTTAGGATTTGTTTCCGTTTTAGCTTTTGCTATGGCTTTTATCGCCTATGTGTCAGATGGAACTACTCTGGGGATCGGCTTGGCTTCTTTAGGTTTGGTCTTTTTGGGAATGTTAGCTTATCTATACCAAACTATTAAGAAGGAAATTGCAGATAAGATTTATCAACCTATCTTTAGGAAGCTAAATTTAGAATTTGAATATCAGAAAAATTTAGACCTTGAGGAGGTTTTATCCTCTAGACTATTTAAGAAGCCTGATGAATACAACTCAGATGGTTTAATAAAGGGAGTTGTTTTAGATTTTCCTTTTAAAGCCTCAAATATATCACTGTGGGAAGTAGAAGAAGAGAGGGATTCTGAGGGCAATACGCGGACAGTGCGATATTTAATTTTCAGCGGTAGGTTATACATAATAGATACACCTTTTAACAAAAAAAAGATAATAGTAACTTCAGGACGCCATAATCTGCCCTCCACTAAAGGGATGCAAAAGACTAAGCTTGAAAGCGGAGAATTCAATAAGCTTTTTCGAGTGCTTGCGGAGGATCAAATAGAGGTCAGAAGGGTTTTGACACCAAACGTAATGGAAAGGTTTATTGATCTGAGAAAGCGAGTTGGCAAATTTCATGTTTCAATTATAGAAAACAGAGTCTATGTGGCAATAGATAAAAGTATGAAGATAAAAATAAAAATAAATAAACCCGTCAAAGAAATAATAGAACACGCAAAATATTTGGCTGAGATAGAAATAGAGAGTGTTTCATCTTTGATTAACACTTTAAAAATGCAGGAAGAAAAAATTAAAAGAGGATTATTCTGATTGTAATGGAAGCTTTGATGGTAAATAGTAGTGTGCCCCGCAGGGCTGAGAGCCCTTTAGGGTTAATTGATTAAGGCGCCATCCAGTTTTCTTGCTGGAGCATCTCCTCCACCTTGTCGGAAACATGCTGGGATATTTTGTAGGCGCAGAACTCGGGACCACACATAGAGCAGAATTTGGCGGTTTTGTAGCCCTCTTGGGGGAGGGTTTCGTCGTGGTATGCCCTGGCGGTCTCTGGGTCTAAAGCAAGTTCAAACTGCCTGTTCCAGTCAAAGGCAAAGCGGGCTTTGGACATTTCCAGGTCCCACTCTCTGGCGCCCGGGAAATGCTTGGCTACATCTGCCGCATGGGCAGCGATCTTGTAAGCAATAACTCCCTGCTTTACATCCTCCACATTGGGAAGTCCCAAGTGTTCCTTGGGTGTCACATAGCAGAGCATTGCAGCACCGTGATAACCCGCCAGGGCGGCACCTATGGCGGATGCAATATGGTCATACCCGGGAGCCACGTCTATCACAAGGGGTCCAAGCACATAGAAGGGTGCCTCGTGGCAGAGCTTTTGCTGGATCTTCATGTTGAACTCTATCTGGTCCAAGGGCACATGCCCAGGTCCTTCCACCATCACCTGAACATCGTGCTTCCAAGCCCTTTCTGTTAGCTCACCAAGGACCTTTAGCTCCGCAAGCTGGGCTTGGTCGCTGGCGTCCGCAATAGCTCCAGGTCTGAGGGCATCTCCCAAGGAGAAGGAAACATCATACTTTTTGAATAT
>JAPYWH010000055.1 GCA_028276475.1 Thermocrinis sp. | reverse complement strand
TTATGTTGCCTATGTTGAAGCTCTCGCAGAACCTCTTTTGGGCAAAGGGCAGGTCCATAGAGACCACAGTTACATCCACCCCAGACATGCCACCCATAAGCTCGTTGAACTTCTTGGTCTCCGTCTCGCAAACTGGAGTGTCCAAAGAGGGCACGGTTATGATCACTTGGACTACACCTTTGGCACCGCCCACCGCCTTTTCCTGAAGGTCTTTGGTAACCACCACCGCCTCGGGCGCCTTCTGACCCACCTGCAAAGTGGGACCGCAAAGGGCAACAGGATTACCTTTTAAATTAACAGTTTGAGCCATGACACTTCCTCCTTTTTGGTTTTGTCTATATTTTAATGGCAAGTCAAGCCTTCAAAGGATGATAAAGCTCAGCTTTCTAAGAGGGCAAGGGCGTTTTTGAGCCTTTCTATGCCCTCCTTTATGGTATCCTCCGAAAGGCAGTAGGAAAGGCGCAGATAACCTTCCCTTCCGAAGGCAGAACCCGGAACTCCCGCCACTCTACCCTTTTCCAGCAAAAACTCCGCAAGGGCAAGGTCTGAACCCAGCTTAGAAGAGTAGTAGCTCAGGTTTGGAAAGATGTAAAAGGCACCCTTTGGTTTTACCACAGAAAGGTTAGGGATGTTGCTGAGCAGGTTATAGGCTAAATCTCTTCTCTTTTCAAAGGCGGAACGCATGGTTTGGACAAAGGTCTTAGCGTCGGGATTTTTGAGGGCTTCTAAGGCTCCATACTGGGCAAAGGTGGTGGCGTTGGATATGGTCTGGCTGTTTAGGTCCTCAATTACCTTGGCAAACCTCTCTGGACAGGCAACATAACCAACCCTCCAACCGGTCATAGAATAGGTTTTTGAGAAGGCATTCACAGTAAAGGTGATCTCTCGGACCTCCTTTGAAAGACTGGCGGGGCTAACAAACTTCTCTCCATCATAGACAAAGGTTTCATAGCACTCGTCGGAAATAATAAACACATTCCTTGAAAGGCATAGCTCTGCGATCTTTTTTATCTCCTCCTCTGGCACCACCGCACCGGTGGGGTTTGAGGGAGAGTTAAGCACCAGAGCCTTTGTCCTGTTGGTTATGTATGGTTCTATATCCTCCGCCCTCAGGACAAACCCGTTTTCCTCCTTTAGTCTGACCTCCACTGGCTTTGCACCGCACAATAAAATTTGCTCCGGGTATGTTACCCAGTAGGGAGATGGCAACAAGACCTCATCACCCTCGTCCAATATGGCACAGAAGACTAAGTAAAGGGACATCTTGGCACCGGCGGTTATTACAATCTCGGAGGGCTTGTACTCAACGTTGTTCTCTTTTAGCAATTTTTCTGCTAAGGCTTGCCTTAGGGGAGGTATTCCACCGGAGGGGCTGTACTTGGTTTTCCCTTCCTTTAGGGCTTTTATACAGGCTTCTTTGATGAAATCGGGGGTATCAAAGTCTGGCTCTCCCGCACCAAAGCCCACCACATCAAAACCTTGACTTTTGAGCTGATTGATTTTAGCACTGAGGGCTAAGGTTGGGGCGGGCTTTATATGAGAGACCCTCTTTGAAAGCATGGCTTTTTTATTATAAACCTCCCTTGACATTTTAAGCCCATTAAAATAACTTTAAAAGCATTTGAAAAACCAAAAGGAGGCAGTAAATGTATTATGTGGCAGAGGTTATAAACGAGGAGTGCTCAAAGTACAACTGCAAGCAGTGCACCCTTTTCTGCCCAGAGCCTAACACCCTAATGTATTCGGACGGAGATCACCACGCCTACGTGAATACGGAACGGTGCAAGGGCTGTGCCCTATGCGTTTATGTCTGTAGCAATCTTTTAAAGCGTAATGCCATCCGCATGGTAATGCCAGAGGTCCATGCGGGTAAATAAAGCACCTTAGGAGGTAAATTATGGCGACCTTAGGTCCTTCAGGATTTTCACCATACCCAGTGGCGGTTTATGAGGGTGTGCTCAATCCACCACCAGGTAAAGCCCTCATGTTCAACGAGATAGTAGATGAAGAAATCGCTATGAGGGAAGCGGCAAAGGCTATGCTTACCCTGCCAAACGCTACCATATTCCCAGGTCCCCAAGTTTTGTATGCGTGGAACGAAGAGGCAAAGGAAAAGGCAAAGCTGGTTAGAAAGATGGCAGAGGTGCTAAACGCCAAGATCATTCCCATGTATGACTACAGACCCAAGTATCCGAAGATTGACCCTGCGGTGGAGATCAACCCTAACCATCCCAACCTTACCATATGGCACAACAAAATCAAAGCCTGCATATTTGTGGGTGTGCATTGCCATTATGCTAATGTAGCATTAAAGATCATAAGGGCAGAGACGGACTGCTTTACCATAGCTATGTGCAGTATGGCAGGGCACGAAGATGCCATGATCACCCTGAGGGACCAACACATAGAGGAGATGGAAAAGTTTATAAAGATCGCAGAGGAAGTAAAGAGAGAGTTAGGAAAGTAGTTTCTTAAGGTTATCAAGCAGTGTGGGGGGCTTTTCTACGCCCTCCTCCTTTAACTCCTTTGCCAGTTCTGTTAAAAGTTTCTTTAGTTTTCCGCTTGGGTTTTTTGGCACCTCAATGCGGAAGGTAATGACAAGGTTTCCTTCTGTGGAAAAGCCCATACCGGGAATGGTCTTAGTAGAACCGCACTCGGTTCCCGGTTGAACGAAAATCTCCAATTCTTCACCCTTGAGGGTTTTTATTTTTGTGGTTCCGCCCAAAACCGCCAGAGGAAAGGATATTAGCTTTTCTGTGTGTAAATCCTTGCCCGCCTTTTTAAAGATGGGATGAGGTTTTAGAGAGACTCTCAGATAAAGGTCTCCGGGTTCTCCGCCCCTTTCTCCCTGATGTCCCATGCCTATCACCTTTAGAACCTCCCCTTCGTCGGTGCTCGGTGGGATGCTTACCTTAACGGTGCTGTGCTTGGCTACCCTACCCCTGCCTGCACAGACGGGACAGGGGTTTTTTACTATGTAGCCCCTACCTTTGCATGCAGAACATGGTCTTGGAAAGCTAAAGATTCCGCTTACCCTTCTACCCGTTCCCTCGCAGGCTGAACAGGGCTCCTTTACCAACTCACCCACATAACCCTTGGCATCACACTGGGGGCAGTCTATCCATCTTTCGTACTCTATGAGCTTTTCAGTGCCCAGGTATGCCTCCTCCAAGCTAAGCTCAAGCCGTAGCCTTATGTCTTGTCCCCTCTTTGGCTTTGGTGCCCTTCTCATACCCTGCCAGATGCTTTCCAAAAATTCTTGTATATACTCCATAAAATCCCTGTAGCCCTTTTCGTCTCCACTTTTCAGCAGTTGGTCATACTGCTGTCTTTTTTCTTCGTCCGAGAGGACATAGTAGGCTTCGTTGATCTCTTTGAACTTTTCCTCCGCCTTGGGGTCCGGGTTGACGTCCGGATGCCACTCCTTTGCCAGCCTTCTGTATGCTTTTTTTATTTCCTCCTTGCTTGCGTTTCTATCTACGCCCAAAATCTGATAGTAATCTTTGAGAGCCATAACTGAATATTCTAAGCCCTTCTGTGCTATGATAACTGATTGAATGGAACATCTGATTTGGGTAATTAAACGGCTGAGAAACTATTATCATTACATCCTCTTAGCCCTCTTTGGGGTGCTTTTGGAATCGGTTAGCACTGCAGGCATAAGCCTTATGGTAAAAAAGTTAGTGGACGAGGGTATGCTGCTAAAAAGCTGGGAGGGATTGACCTTTGGGACCCTTCTTCTCATTGGGCTTGCCCTCGGTCAGCAGGTGGGAAACTTCCTCGTGTCTTACTACACCAACGCTTACGCAGAAAAGGAGGCAAAGGAATTAAGAAGGCAGGTTTTTGAAAAGCTTCTAAGGTCTTCCTTTTTGTCTGTAAGGGGCTACTCCCTCGGAGAATACACCACCCGAGTGCTCTCGGACCTAAAGCTCTACAGGGACCTAATAGGCTCCTCTGTGGTAAAGCTGGTTAGGGACCCGGCTACTGTCCTTTTGCTCTTTGGTGTGCTCTTATACAGGGATTGGAAGCTGACTATTACCTTGCTTGCACTTTTGCCCGTCATCGCCCTCTCGGTGGAATACTTTGGAAGAAAAAAGGGAAAGCACCTCAGGAGGTCCCAAGAATCTTTGGAAAAACTCATAAACAAGCTTGGGGATGTGTTTAGAGGTTATGAGAGCATAAAGACCTTGCCCGCCCAAGAATTGCTTCTTGGTTGGTTCAGAGACTTAAATGAAAAAGCCTACAGGGCAGGGTTGAGGATGGCATTGTATTCATCTTTTAACTCTGCCTTCAACTTTACGGTGGGCTATCTGGCAACTGCCCTTCTTTTGTTTTACGGTGGTTTAAAGGTCCTTGAGGGAAGCTTGACCTTTGGGGAGCTTGCATCTTACCTTACCGCCCTTACGCTAATCCAAATGCCACTGGTGGAAACCCAAAAAGGAATAGTGGAGGTAAAGGCAAGCCTGCCGGTAG
>JAPYWH010000054.1 GCA_028276475.1 Thermocrinis sp. | reverse complement strand
TGAAGGAAAACCTAAGCTTGGGAAGACTCTTTTTTACTACGGACCTAAAGGAAGGGCTTGACTTTTCGGATGTGATCTTCATATGCGTGGGTACTCCTCAAAGGCCCGATGGCTCCGCAGACCTTTCTCAAGTGGAGGAGGTAGCAAGGGAAACCGCCAAGCTTATGGAAGGCTACAAGCTCTTGGTGGAAAAATCTACTGTTCCCGTCAATACCCATAAGCTCATAAAAAGGACCGTGGAACGGTATTTGAAAATGAGAGGAAAGATTTTAGAGTTTGATGTGGCATCAAACCCGGAGTTTTTGAGGGAGGGCAGTGCGGTGAGAGACTTTTTGGAACCCGACAGAATAGTAATAGGTGTGGAAAGTGAGAGGGCACGCCGGATAATGGAGGCACTTTACAAAGACTTTAAATGCCCTATTATCTTTACGGACCCTGCCACCTCCGAGCTTATAAAACATGCGTCCAATTCCTTCTTGGCTATGAAGATCTCCTACATAAACATGGTGGCAGACCTTTGCGAGAAGGTTGGGGCGGATGTTAGGCTCGTGGCGGAAGGAATGGGCTATGACAAAAGGATCGGCAGGGAGTTCCTTAGGGCGGGCATAGGCTGGGGCGGTAGTTGTTTTCCAAAGGACATAAAGGCTTTTATAAAGATGGCTAAGGATCATGGCGTGGATTTTTCCCTCTTGGAGGAAGTGGATAAGATCAACCAAAGGAGGGCTGTCCAGTTTGTGGAGAAGGTCAAATCTGTGCTTTGGAGTTTGAAGGATAAAACCCTAGCAGTTTGGGGACTATCCTTTAAGCCAAATACTGACGATATAAGGGAGGCTCCTTCCTTAAGACTGGTGCCTATGCTTTTGAAGGAGGGTGCCCGCCTGAAGCTCTACGACCCGAAGGCTATGGAGAACTTTAAAAGACTGTATCCTCCCGGCAAGGACTTAGATTATGCACCAGATATGTACTCCACGGTGGAAGGTGCCAGCGCACTGCTCATCTTTACCGAATGGGAGGAGTTTCAAAAGGCAGACCTAAACAGGGTAAAGGAACTCATGGAACTTCCCATAATAATAGACGGCAGGAACATATACGACCCTGACGTGGTTAGAGGGCTTGGGTTTGAGTACTACGGAGTGGGAGTGCCCTAAAGGACCTCTAACTTTGCCCGCAGGGCGCCCGCAGCCTTTATAGCCTGAAGTATGGATATGATCTCCCTTGGGGTGGCACCCAGCTTGTTTAAACTTTCCACCAATTGGGATACGGTGGCACCTCTAAGCTCAACAAGGCGCCTTTCCTTTTCCTCTACTTTTACCTCTGTCCTTGGCACCACCGCAGTCTGCCCAGGTGAAAGGGGTGGAGGTTGAGAAACTTGGGGAGTCTCCTTTATAGTAACCGTCAACGTGCCCACTGCCACAGAGACAGGGTTTATAACCACATCTCCACCGAGCAGGACGGTTCCTGTCCTTCCGTCTATGACTACCTTGGCAACGGAGGGCACATCCACCTCTATGTCCTCCACACGGGCTAAGAAATCCACTACGCTCATACCCTGCGGAACCTTGAGCTTTATAGTGGAGCTATCCAAAGCCTGCGCCACATTCTGCCCAAACTCGGTGTTTATTCTATCTTGGATATGCTTTGCCAAGGAAAAGCTGGGATTATCTAAGTAAAGGAATAGCTCCTCCCTCTGTGGATACTCGGGCAGGGACCTTTCCACTATTGCACCGTTGGGAATCCTTCCCACTGTGGGTGTGTTCTGAATTTGTCTGGCTCCCTGACCTCTCGCCTCGTATCCGCCCACGATTACCTGCCCTTGGGCTAAGGCGTAGACCTCTCCGTCTGCCCCTCTGAGGGGTGTTAGCAAGAGGGTGCCACCCTCCAAGCTCTTGGCGTCTCCTATGGACGCAACCTCCACATCTATGCCCATGCCAGGCTTTGCGTAAGGGGGTAGCTTGGCGGTCACCATCACCGCCGCCACATTCTTTACGGTAATCCTGCGTGGATCCACCACAATGCCCATACGGTTGAGCATGTTTGCTATGCTCCTTACGGTGAAAAGTGTAGCCTTGCCATCCCCAGTGCCTTTCAGACCTACCACCAGACCATAACCTACCAGGTAATTGCTCCTGTGCCCTTCTATAACCGCTATGTCCCTGACCTTTGTGCCATAGGCAAGGCTAAAGAGCAGGACTAAAAGGGCAAGACCTTTGCCAATATGCGAGCCAACCATCCTGGGCTACCTCCGTCTGCCAAAAATCCTCTGCCGTCTATGTAAACCTCCAAATTGGCGATCTTGTCGCTAGTTATGGTGTTTGATGAGTCTATGTCCTGTGGTCTGACTATACCCCTGAGCAGAACCTCCCTCTGGGCATTGTTCATGTAAAAGGCTTTCTTTGCTTCTATGAGCATGGTGCCGTTTGGATAGACTTTTACCACTCTACCCGCTAACTTGGTGGTAAGAAGTCCCGTCTGCTGAACCTTGCCGGTGCCTTTGGTTCCAAACTGACCCGATCCCTGGGCGGACAATTTATTCAAGGTGTCCGCGCCTATACCAAAGAGGGAAGCCACCGATTCTTTAAAGCTGGCGGACCTCCCGGTTTGGTTTGCCACGCTTTCCACTGCGTTTATGCTCTCAATCACCTGCACATAGATTATGTCTCCTACCTTGCTTGCCTTTAGGTCCGAGTAGAGGTCGTTAAAACCCTCCTTTGGCATCAGGCTGCCCTTTCCTGCGTATTCAACCCTTTGCTCCTGGGCAGGATAGGGATTTTTCTTTTCATACTCCTCTAAAGTGGAGGGCTTTGGGGCGCACGAAAAAACAAAAGCTAAAATCAAAAACACACCAGCAAACTTCATTCCTTTTCCCACCTCTCCTTTATTACACACTCCACCTCCACGGGCACCTTTTTTAATATAATCCCGCCAGCCCTTTTCATAGCCCTCTCCAAAAGCTCCGCGGTCCTTTCTCCTTCTTCCATGGGACATTCCACCACCACCTCATCATGCACCAAGTTTATCACATGGGCTCGGATGTTTTCCCTTCTGACCTCTGCGTCAAAGATGAGCACGGAGAGTTTTAAGAGGTCCGCACCAGTTCCCTGTATAGGATAATTGACCGCGTCTGGGAAAGTGTGGGCGGTGTATCTCCTGCCAAGCAAGGTATAACCCTCCGATTTGCCTTTTTCCCTTAATTCTTTCTTCACTCTGTCGTGCCAATCCTTAAAACCTTTGAAGTGTTCAAAAAATCTGGTTCTTACTTTCTCCGCTTCTGCCAGGGAAAGGGCTATGCTGTAGGAAGAGTAAGCGTATTCTGCCAAACCCTTTGCGGATATGCCGTATATGAGCCCAAAATTTACCGCCTTTGCCAACTGCCTCTCTTCCTTTGTAATTTCCTCCTCCTTCTTCCCCAAGAGCACGCTGGCGGTGTATTTGTGCATATCCCTCCCCTCCTTAAATACCCTTATCATACTCTCATCGCTTACATACTCTGCGGCGATCCTCAGCTCTATTTGAGAAAAGTCCGCTATCACAAAGACCTTCCCCTCCTCCGCCTTAAAAATTCTTCTTAGACCCCTTGGAATGTTCTGCACATTTGGGTTCATGGAGGACATCCGCCCGGTTATTGCACCTATCTGCTTGAACTCTGGATATACCCTCCTTCCCCTCAAACCGCCCCTGATCTCCTCAAGCTTGTCTAAGTTCTTTTTTATCTCTCTTATCTTCAAAAGCTCCCTTACCACCGGGTTTTCTATGTGCTCCGCCAAGTATTTATCATCGGTGGATATGTTGCCCTTTTCTGTTTTTGGAAGGTCTAAACCAAACCTTTTGACCAAAAGCTCTCCCAACTGCTTGGGAGACATGGGGTCCGTTCTGTATTTGACTAAAAAGTCCATCACCCTTTTTTGAAGCTCCCTTGAGAGCTCCTTTACGAGCCTTTCCAGTTCTTCCACATCCACCGGGAGCCCGTTTCTTTCAAGCTTTGCCACCTCCTGAACAAAAGCCATTTCCACTATGGCGATGGGGTTTTTGAGACCAAAGACCTTTGCAGTCCTGGTTTTAAGAAGGTTTTCCTCCACCACTGGTGTAAGAATGTTTAACCTCTCAAGGAGCAGTGGAAAGAGCCTTCTGACCACTTCCACATCCAGGGCGGCGTATTCTAGCTGTTCCTTTGAGAGCCTTGAGGAGCCCCAGTTGGAAAGCTGAAGGCTCTTATCTAAGACCTCTCCCAAATACTGCATGGCTAACTTCTGGAGAGAGTGCCTGTCGGAGTCTCCCAACAACTGACTGGCGATCATGGTATCAAAGACTGCGTAGGGCTCTATTCCATAGCCAAGCAGATACTTCAGGTCAAACTTCAGATTATGCCCCACTATGCCCTTCTGGGAAAGCAGATCCTTTAAAAAGTTAATTCCTATATCACCAAGCTCGTAAAGGTCCAAAAGGAGTATGTCCTCCTCGGTTCCCAACTGGACGAGCCTTATGGTGCTGTCTCCCACCGTTTCCGTGTCAATATACAAAAAGGGTATATC
>JAPYWH010000053.1 GCA_028276475.1 Thermocrinis sp. | reverse complement strand
GTATAAAGTTTGAACCCATAGAAGGTAATATAATACAAACAGGCATTATAACCTTTAGGTTTAAAGGAGGCGAAGGATGATCGGTAAGTTGGTGAGGCTTGAGAGGATCATAAACAGGGAGACAGGTAGAACCATAATAGTGCCCATGGACCATGGGGTGAGCTCCGGTCCCATAGAGGGTATAGTGGATATTAAAAAGGCGGTGGATGATGTGGCGGAGGGTGGTGCGGATGCGGTAGTCCTCCACAAGGGCATGGTAAAGGCAGGACACAGAGGGCGTGGCAAAGACATAGGGCTCATAGTGCATCTTTCCGCTTCCACCGATTGGGCTCCCACAAAAAACGACAAAACCTTGGTGTGCACCGTGGAGGAAGCCATAAAGCTTGGGGCGGACGGAGTTTCCATACACATAAACATCGGGGCGGACCTAGAGAGGGAGATGCTCAGGGACTTTGGCATAGTTTCCAAAGCTTGTGAAGAGTGGGGCATGCCCCTCCTGGCAATGGTCTACGGCAGGGGAAAGGATATGAACCAGTACGACCCAAAGGTAGTTGCCCACTGTGCAAGGCTGGGGGCGGAGCTTGGGGCAGACATAGTAAAGGTTCCCTATACGGGTTCTCCAGAAACCTTTGCCCCTGCGGTGGAGGGTTGCCCGGTGCCAGTGGTTATCGCGGGTGGTCCCAAGATGAAGACGGAAAGGGAAGTCCTTGAAATGGTCTACGGTGCCCTGCAGGCGGGTGCAAAGGGACTCTCAATTGGCAGGAATGTCTTTCAAGCCAAGAACAGGGTTCAAATGGTAAAAGCTTTGTATAAGTTAGTTCATGAAAACGCCTCCGTGGAGGAGGCACTTAGCCTGTTGGAAGGAGGTAGATGAATGGGTCTTTTGGAGGGCAAAAGGGCACTTATTACTGGCATTGCCAACGAAAGGAGCATAGCCTACGGCATAGCTCAAGCCTTTCACAGGGAAGGTGCAGAGCTTGCCTTTACCTATGCCAACGAAAAGCTCAAAAAGAGGGTGGAGGAGGTTGCAGAGGAATTTGGTTCAAACCTGACCTTTGAGTGCGATGTGTCCAAGGACGAGCATATCAAGGCGTTAAGGGAGTGGCTTGAAAAAAACTGGGGAAGACTTGACATAATAGTTCATTCCATAGCATACGCACCAAAGGAGGAGTTCAAGGGTGGAGTAATAGACACCTCCAGGGAGGGCTTTAAAATTGCAATGGACATATCTGTTTACTCATTAATAGCCCTTACACGGGAACTTTTGCCCTTGATGGAGGGAAGAAACGGAAGTATTATAACTCTATCCTATTACGGAGCGGAGAAGGTGGTGCCACACTACAATGTTATGGGTATAGCAAAGGCGGCTTTGGAATGCACAGTCCGATACTTGGCTTACGATATCGCCAAATACGGACACAGAATAAACGCCATATCCGCAGGACCAGTAAAGACCCTCGCTGCGTATAGTATTACCGGATTTCACCTTTTGATGGAACACACTACAAAGGTTAATCCCTTTGGCAGGGCAATAACCATAGAGGAGGTGGGAGATACCGCAGTTTTTCTGTGCAGTGATTGGGCAAGGGCTATAACGGGAGAGGTGGTCCATGTGGATAATGGCTATCACATTATGGGCGTATTTGGTAGAGAAGAAGAGATCAAAAAGGAAGTTTTAGGTAAAGGTGAATGAAAAAATGGTTTCTTATCCCACTGTTGACTTTGCCCTTAGTCTTTCTGACATGGTCCTATTTACATCGTGAGCCAAAAACCGCTGTTGCCCAGATAAAAGAAGTTAAAAAGTTCGTGTATGCGTCCGGATATGTGGAGCCCGAGGACTTTGTGCTGGTAAAGGCAGAGGTCTCTGGGGTAGTGGAGGCGGTTTATGTAAAGGAGGGGGACAAGGTAAAGAAGGGTCAGGTGCTTGCCAAGATGTCTGCCCAAGAGTTGGATAGCTCCATAAGGGACCTACAGGCAAGGCTTGGCTTGGTGGAAGAACGGCTGAGAGAAGATTCCTCTTACCTTAGGTCTTTGAAAGAGAGGGTGGAGGCGTCCGAGCTACAGGTCAGGCAGGCGGAGAGAGAGTATGAAAGGAGAAGGGATTTGGCTGATAGGGGGCTGATTCCAAAGGAACAGCTTGAAAGGTTCAAAACCACCTACGAAACCCACCGCAAGGAGTATGAAGCAAACCTGAGCCAATACAAGGATGCCATAAGGAGTTTGCAAACGGAAAGCAAAAGCTTACGGGCACAGATGGAAAGGCTGAGCGCCCAGAGGGAAAAATATTTTATAAAGAGCCCAACCAATGGAGTGGTCCTGTCTAAGCTTGTAAAGGAGGGAAGCTACATAAACCACCTTTCCCAAGAGAATGTTCTGTTTGGTGTGGGAGACCCAAGCAGGTTGGAAGTGGTCTTAGAAATAGACGAGGAGTATGTGGGGCTGATAAAGGAAGGGCAAAGGGTCTTTCTTTCCGTTGATGCCTTCCCAGGGCAAACCTTTGAGGGCACCATTTACTCCAAAGAGGGACAGCTGGACAGAACAAGGAAAACCCTAAAGGTGAAAGTCCGGGCAAACCTTCCACCCAACACGCCCGCCTTTGCCACAGTGGAGGGTAAGGTCTTGGTGGAAGAAAAGTCCGCCCTACTGGTGCCAAAGGAGGCAGTCAAAGATGGGAAGGTGCTAAGATATGAAAGGGTTCGTTCGGTGGAGGTGCCCGTTAAGTTGGGTGGAGAGTATGAGGGCTACGTGGAGGTCTTAGAAGGGCTCAGGGAGGGTGATAGGGTAATCTTGCGATGAACCATGTGCTCTTTTTGGCACTAAAGCTCCTTTTGGAGAGAAAGCGTCAAACGGTCATATCCTTTTTGGGTGTTAGCATAGGAGTCTCTGCCTTTGTGGTGATGAGCTCTCTGATGCTGGGTTTTCAGTCTTACTTTATCCAACAGGTCATAGACTTGGAGCCTCACATAAGGATAAAACCTAAGGAACGGGCGGAGGATCGCCTAAGGCAGGATTTTTCTGTGGTCCTTGGGACAAAGCCAAAGGAGGAGGAAAAAATTCTGGGCTGGAAGGACTTGATGCAGGGCTTAGACAAGCACCCAGAGGTGGTGGGCTCTGCGCCGAGGTTAGTGAGTAGGGGCATAGTTCAATACGGCACCAAAGAAAAGCCCGTCAATTTGCTTGGCATAGACCCAACAAGAGAGCCCAAGGCATCCATAATAGAGAGGTTCTTGGTGTATAAAAACCTTCAGGGTTTGGAAAACAGGAGGGATGGAGTCATCCTCGGAGTGTTAGTTGCCAAAAGCTTGGGTATAAAAGGGCTGGGCGGAAAGGTGGTGATCACCACACCCAACGGCACCTCCTCCACCTTTCGGGTCATAGACATCTTTGACTCCGGTATCACAAACTTGGACGACACAAGGGTGTATATGCACATAAACACCTTGCAATCTATCTTGGGCAAAGAAGGGCAGGTAAACGAGATCGTCATAAAGCTAAAGGACCCAGAAAGGGCAGAAAGGTTAGCCAAAGTCTTCAGTGCGGGGCTCAGCTACGAAGTGGAAAGCTGGCAGAGGGCATACAGGAACTTTTTAAGCATCTTTAAAATTCAGAACACAATAACTTACCTTATTGTCTTTGCGATATTGTTGGTTTCTGCCTTTGGGATCTTCAACATAATAATGATGACCGTGCTGGAAAAGAAAAGGGATATTGCCATTTTGATGGCTATGGGCTATTCAAGGAGGGATGTGCTTTTGATCTTTTTGGTGCAGGGGGTTTTTGTGGGCTTGGTGGGTGCGGTGCTTGGCTCCATAATAGGTTATGGCTTGCAAGAGTATTTGGCATCTGTAAAGTTGGACGTGGAGGGGCTCATAAGGACTCCGGGCTTTGTGCTCTACAGGAGCTTTAGCCTTTACATCTACGGCGGAATTTTTTCTGTCCTCTTTGCGGTGCTTGCCAGCCTTTATCCCTCCTACAGGGCAAGCAGGCTAAACCCGGTGGATATATTCAGGAGTGCTTCTTAACAAAATCTTAACAATTCTTTTCTAAAATCTTAACCAACAAAACCATTAGGAGGTGTGTGATATGAGAAAGCTTGCGTTGGGAGTTTTAGCCCTTTCCACCCTTGCCTTTGCGGGCACGGACCATCCCGCCATTGACACGATACTCTACATACTCATGGACAAGGGTATGATAACACCCGAGGAAGCCCAAGAGTATGCCAAGGAGCTCAAAAAGAACATGGCCGAAAGAAACAAAGAAATTGAGTCCATGATCAAAAAAGCTATGGAACAAAAATCCAAGTAAGGAGGTGAAGCCATGAAGAAAGTGCTTTTAGCCACTGCAGTTTTCAGCGGGGCAGTTTTAGCCCTTGAGATCACGGGTGCCGGGGCTACGTTCGTCTTTCCGATCATGTCCAAGTGGGCCTTTGAGTACAACAAGGAGACTGGACACAAGGTAAATTACCAGTCCATAGGCTCCGGTGGTGGCATCAGGCAAGCCATCAATAGGACGGTGGATTTTGGGGCTACAGATGGACCGCTAACACCCGAGGAGGTGGAAAAGAATAAACTCCTCCAATTCCCCGTGGTTATAGGTGCGGACGTGAT
>JAPYWH010000052.1 GCA_028276475.1 Thermocrinis sp. | reverse complement strand
ACCTATCTGTATAACATACTCTTTAACCTCTCCTTTTGGTTTCTCCGCTTGCTTTTCCTGTTTAGCTGCCGTGCTTTTCTGAATTTTTTCCTCTTTTACCTTTTCTACTTTTTCACTCTCCTTCCGAGTTTCCTGCCTTTGAGCTGTTAAGTTTTTGCCCTCTTGGGTTTTCTGAACTTCTTTGGTTTTCTCTTCCTTCTTTTTCTCTTCCTGAATTTTTTTGGCTATTAAGTCCTCTTTCTGTTTTTGTGGTTCCGGTGGAGGAGTTTGTTTTTTCTCCTCTGCCTTTGGTTCTTCCTTGGCTTTTTCCTCCTTGGGTGGAGTAGTTGGTTGGGCTGGCTGTTTAGGGGTGGGTCTTACCACCACGGGGGGTGGTGCGCTCTCTGGCTTGCTTTCAAGCCATTTATTTAATCCCACATAGAAGAATATCAAAGCTACCAAAACTCCCAACAGGATCAAGAGCCTTTCTTTTCTCATCTTTCCCTCCTTTTACATACGCTCCGGGGCGTTCACACCTATTAAGTTTAAACCAACCTTGAGACCAATTTCAACCCCTTTCAGGAGGGACAGCCTACCCATCATAAGACTTTTATCCTCCACCATTACCCTGTGATGATTGTAGTAATTATGAAATAGCTTGGCGATCTCCAAAAGGTCGTAGACGATCAGGTGGGGAGAAAGGCTGAGCACCGCATCCCTAAGGGTATCTTTAAAAAACAAAAGTTTTTTCATAAGTTCCAAACCTTGCTGGTCCTTCATGTGTTCTGTGTATTCTGTTAAACTCTCTTTATCTGGGTCTATGCCAAACCTCTGGCGCACTTCCCTGAAAACTCCCCTAACGCGGGCGTGTGCATACTGCACATAAAAGACTGGGTTTTCTGCGGTGTTTTGTTTAACAAGGTCTATATCAAAATCAAGGGGTGTGTCGGAACGCTTTGTTAGAAAGATGAACCTAACTGCATCAACGCCAACCTCTTCCAAAAGCTCCCTTAGGGTTATAAACTCACCAGTTCTTTTTGACATCCTAATTTCCTTTCCACCGGAGAACAGCTTTACCATCTGCACAAATTCCACCTTTAGCCAATCTTCGGGTATGCCAAGGGCTTTTAGGGCTCCCTTCAGCCTTGGAAGATAGCCCCAGTGGTCTGCCCCCCACAGGTTTATAACCCCATCAAAACCTCGCTCATACTTGTAATAATGATAGGCTATATCTCCCGCAAAATAGGTAGGCGTGCCGTCGGACCTTACCAAAACCCTGTCCTTGTCATCGCCAAAGTTTGAACTTTTAAACCAAAGGGCACCCTCTTGGGTGTAGGTGTAGCCTTTCTCTTCCAAGAGCTTTATGACATTTTCCACAAGCCCCCTCTGATGGAGGCTCTTTTCACTGACCCAAAGGTCAAACTCTACACCCATAAAGGCAAGGGTTTCTTTTATATCCTCCAGCATCCTTTTTACGCCATATTCACCCAACTTCTCTATTGCCTGCTCCCTATCCCAGCCTAACACCTCTTCCCCAAAGAAGGCTTTAACATCCTTGGCAAGCTCTTTGATGTAATTTCCCTTGTAGCCCTCTTCTTCAAACTTCTCCTTTAATTCCTGGTCCTCTTTACCAAAGAGTTCATAAACCCTGTAAAGGATAGAAAGCCCGAAGAGATAGACCTGATAGCCTGCGTCGTTTATGTAGTATTCTCTTACCACATCATAGCCAAAAGCCTTTAGAAGCCTGTATAGGGCATCTCCCACCACCGCACCCCTACCATGTCCCAGATGCAAGGGTCCCGTAGGATTGGCACTAACAAACTCAACCTGCAACCTTTTACCCTTTCCTATGTCTTCAAAGTAGTAGTTGGAGGCAAGGTTCAAAAGTTCCCTAAAGCCCTCTTTTATCCGCCCTTCCGAGAAGCGAAAGTTTATAAAGCCTCTCAGTGGCTCCGCCTGAAAATCTTCATTGCTTAGCTCCTTTGCCATTTCCTCTGCGAGGACACTGGGAGGCTTTTTAAGGTGTTTTGAGAGCAAAAAGCAAACATTTGTAGCAAGGTCTCCAAGATGGCGGTCCTTTGGCTCCTCTATGGTGTAGTTCAAGCCTTCCAGGGAATACTTTTCTCTGAGAAGGGTTTCCAGCTTTTCTTTTATAAGCCCTTTCATAAATGCTATAGTATAATCAATATCCGTGAAGGTTTTGATAATTGGCAACGGAGGAAGAGAGCACGCCCTCTACTGGAAAATCAGTCAGAGCCCTTTGGTTAAAGAGGTCTTTGTGGCAAAGGGAAACGGGGGTATTAGGGGAAAGAGGGTTCCCATAGATCCAACCAATGTTAAAGAACTTGCGGACTTTGCCCAAAGGGAAGGCATAGACTTTACGGTGGTAGGTCCCGAGGCACCCCTTGTGGAGGGCATTGTGGATGAGTTTGAAAGCAGAGGGCTAAAGATCTTTGGACCCTCCCAAAAAGCGTCTATGCTGGAAGGTAGCAAGGTCTTTGCAAAAAGGTTTATGCTAAAGCACGGCATTCCCACCGCCAACTTTGAGGTCTTTGAGGACCCAGACAAGGCAAAGAGGTTTGTAAAGGATTTTGGTGTTCCTTTGGTGATAAAGGCGGACGGGCTTGCCAGTGGAAAGGGTGCGGTGGTCTGCAAAACCGAGCAGTCTGCTTTGGAGACTATAGACCTGTTTATGAACAGGGGCATCTTAGGTCCCGCGGGCAAGAGGGTGGTTATAGAGGAGTTTTTGGAAGGAGAAGAGGCGTCTTACATAGTTATGGTAAATGGCACCGAGTATGTTCCACTTCCCACCTCTCAGGACCACAAAAGACTCTTGGACGGAGACAGAGGACCCAACACGGGCGGAATGGGAGCATACTCACCCAATCCCTTCGTGGATGCAGAAACCGAGAAGGCAATAAGGGAGCTGATCATTGAGAGGACCATAAAGGCGCTTGCCCAGGAAGGGATATACTACAGGGGCTTTTTGTATGCGGGCTTGATGCTAACCTCAAGGGGACCCATGGTTTTGGAGTTTAACGTAAGGCTCGGAGACCCAGAGGCACAGCCCCTTTTGATGAGAATAAAGGGGGACTTTTTGGAAAAGCTTTTAGACTTTTACGAAGGTAAAAAGGTAAGCTTGGACATAGACGAAAGGTGTTCCCTGTGCGTGGTGCTGGCAAGCAAAGGCTACCCAGAAAAGCCAGAGGTGGGCAAAGAGATCCACGGTCTTGAGGATGTCAAGGATGAGGATGTGATAGTCTTCCACGCGGGCACGGAGGTAAAGGATGGAAAGCTGATCACCACGGGCGGAAGGGTCCTCAACGTCTGTGCGTGGGGGAATGACTTAAAAGAGGCGAAGGAAAAGGCATACAAGGCGGTGGAAAAAATACACTTTGAGGGCATGCACTACAGAAAAGACATAGGAGACAGGGCTCTTAAATTCCTTTAAAAACCTTATAAACTGCGGAAAAGTCCAAATCTTTTAGTCCCATAGCCCTTGCCAAGCCGTAAGCTTCCTTTACATTCTGCAGGCTAAAGGTAAAGGCGTTTAAGTCTTTTACCAGATCTTGGGCGTAGTGAAGGTCTTTGTATATTAAATCCACGGAAAAGTGGGTGGAAAAGTCTTCTTCTAAAAGCTTTTTCTTTTTCACGTCAAGGATGTAGGACTTGCCCGCACCGTCGTTGAGAATGTTTATAATCAACCCTTTGTCAAAGCCTGCCTTTTCACCCAAAGCTATGGCGGACGCCAGAATTTCCATAAAACCACCCAGAACTATGTTGTTTATGAGCTTTAGCTTTGTGGCATTGCCCACCTCTCCCACATAGTAGATAGCCCGGCAGAACTTTTCAAAAAGGCTTTTGTGCTCTTCAAACTTCTCCTTTTCTCCGGCAACCAGTATGGTTAGCTCCCCCTTCTGGGCGGGGATCACGCTCCCAAGCACGGGGGCATCCAGGTAATACGCACCCAATTTTTTTAACTCCTGGAACGCATACTCCACATATCTGTAATGATTGGTGGTCATGTCTATGATGGTCTTTCCCTTTATGTCTCCCTGCACCAAGCCTTCCTTTCCAAAGATCACCTCTTCGCTTGCCTGCGAATCAAAGACCATAACAAAGATGGTATTTACCTTTTTGCTAAGTTCTGCGGGGCTTTGGGCAATCTCTACACCCAAGTCCAAAGCCTTCTCTTTGGTTCTGTTCCAGACCACAAGGGGGACACCCTGGTCTATTAACCTTTTGGCTATTGTCTTTCCAAGGTTTCCAAGACCTATAAAACCCACACTCATGGTATAAGATTTTAATCTGATGGAACTCAAAGAAAAAAGCATAATTAAGGGGAACTTTTTCCCTGAGCCGGTGGAGGTAATAAAGGTAGATAAAAGAAATGGGGGAGTAATAATATACGGCAGGCTCATACACAGTGGAATTATCCGCGATTGGTTCCTCACTGAAGAGGAATTAAGGGAAATAACCATACAGAACACCGATTTTTCCACCAAAGGTTCAGAAGCCTTTTTGGCTACAGAAGCCCTGAGGCTCAGGTATGCATACCTCTTTGACCCATATTTGGCAGTAAGCGTCTCAAAGATAGACCCTTTGCCCTTTCAGATAGAGGCGGTTTATGAGTATGCCTTAAAGCTCCCTCAGGTGCGTTTTATGATAGCGGACGACCC
>JAPYWH010000005.1 GCA_028276475.1 Thermocrinis sp. | reverse complement strand
CAGGTATTCATGGCTTTCCAAGAAGAACAAACACTGGTATATCCTACCTAAACCCCGAGTCTCCCCTCTACAGACCAGAATGGGTAGGTTATGCAGAACTGACCGTGTTGGCAGGATTTATAATAGTACTTGGCTTTGTATTCTGGGCTATATCCTTCTTTGGAACCATATTCTCTCCCAAGGTGAGAGAAAGCACCATTGAGTTCCCCACAGCGCCCGCACTGCACGATGAAAAAGCCCCAGCCCTAAACCGTCTTACTCCTTGGTTTGTAGTATCTGTATTACTCTTTGTGATTTCTTACATACCTGCCATATACGACGTTACAAAGAGGGGTGTATTCTTTGACTCTCCAGGGTACAACGATAAAAGCCCCGTGCCTATAACTAAACCTCAAAGCGCAAAGGAAGACCAAAGGAATACTGCGGAAGCCAAATGATATGTGTTCCCTCGTTCGTCTTTTGTTTTTGGGGGTCCTCCCCCTTCTTCTATTTTTTAACTCCGTTTACTCTCAAGGCACGGGTATACCCCCTAACGAATCAAAAACTTTAGGAAAGCTATTGCCAAATGTAAAATTGGTAGACTCTTACGGAAACACCTTTGACATATACGAGCTCAAAGGAAAGCCCATAATCTTGAGTCCCATATACACGCATTGCAACTCCGCATGTCCCATAATAACGGATTCTTTAAAAAAAGTCATTCCCAAGCTGGGAAAACCCGGAGAGGACTTCTGGGTTATCAGCTTTTCTTTTGATCCTAAAGACCGCATTGAGGACGTAAGGAAATTTCAACAAGATCATCTCATAGACGGCTTTGGCTGGAAGGTAGTTATAGCAAAGGATAAAGAGGATCTTTTTAGGCTCGTAGATGCCATAGACTTTAGGTTCATGACATTGGAAAACAGAGATTTTGTACATCCCAACCTTTTGGTGGTTATATCTCCAGACATGAAGGTAAAAAAGTATATCTACGGTGTGGTTTTTGATTACCGCGATTTAAAGAAGGCTTTGGAAAAGGAGAGCATCTTGGAAAAAGCAAGACCTTACTTGTTCTTTGTTGGTTTATTGGGTTTTGCATCTACCTCTCTTTACATACTTTTGAGAATCTTCAAAAGGTGAAATAACAATTGTTGGAAAGTTGCAGTTCAGCCCAGTCAGAAGGCTGGCTTGCCAAGCCGAAAGGCGCGGGTTCAAGTCCCGTCGGCTCGGACACTTTGCTATAAAGGTAGTGTTTAGCTTTCTTGAATTTCCCAACTGAGGTTTAGCCCTTATAATACCTTGTAATGACACAGCTACCGCCAGAACTGATAAAGGAAGCCCTAAAGAAAAACAAAGTAAAGATAGAAAACTACAAGGGCGTGGAATACCTAAGGTTTATGGATGACTTTAAAGAAGTGCCAAGGGGCACTGCCCTTTTTAAGTCCTTCACCCTTTGGGGCTATCCCCACATAGGCAGGATCTTCCAGCTAAGCACTGGGCTAAAAGAACAATTCACGCATCCTTTCTTTGTGGAAGAAAAGGTGGATGGATACAATGCGCGGATCTTTCTCCACGAAGACCAGATCTTAGCCCTGAGTAGAGGAGGTTATGTATGCCCCTTTACCACCGAGAGGGTTGCAGACTTTATAAACCCCAAGTTTTTTGAAGACCATCCTAACCTGGTTTTATGTGCAGAAGTAGCAGGACCCGAAAACCCCTACGTGGAGGAGCATCCAACCTACATCAAAGAGGATGTCCAGTTCTTTGTCTTTGACATAATGGAGAAAAACTCCCAGAGGTTCCTTCCATACAGGGAAAAAGAGAAGCTTATAGAAAAGTATGGGCTTCCTTCGGTGGAAAGGTATGGGCTCTTTAGTGTGGAGGATGTGGATAAGCTAAAAGGATTAATGATAAGGTTAAACGAGGAGGGTAGAGAGGGAGTAGTAATGAAGGAAGACTCAGAGAGGGACAAAAGGGTAAAGTATGTTACCCTTTATTCAAGCCTAAAGGACATAGAAATAACCTCCATAAATCTTCTTGGTTTGCCCTCTGATTACTTTACCAACAGGCTTTTGAGGTTAGCCCTCTTTATGGAAGAGGAGGGCGTAAGGGCAGACCAAGGGCTATTTTTAAAAGTAGGGAAAGCCTTTTTGGAAGGACTTCTTAAGGCAATGGAAATGTCTAAAAAGGATGGGCGTGTTTATAGGACCTTCCGGTGCAGGTTTAAAACAAGGGAAAATGCCCTCCTCTTTTTTGAAGGCATAAAGCATGCGTCCTCACAGGTGCAAATACTACAAAGGCGGTTGGAAAAAGAAGAAAACTTTTGGGTGCTGGAATTTGACCGGGTTTATCTCAACATGACTGGTTTATTAGGACATCTGCTGGCGGGTGGGTCCATTTTTGACTGAGGGTTTATATTTATATCTTTCGCCATGGAGCTCCCTGAACATCCCACCGACGAGCTGGCAGAGAGGGCGGTTTTGGGCGCCATGATCAAGGACCCAGACAACATCCCCACCGTCCTTGAATATCTTCGTGAAGAAGACTTTTACTTTGAAACTCACAGGCTTTTGTTTTCCCTGCTCTGCAAGGTTTGGGAGGATAAAGGGAAGGATTGGGATGACATTGTTTTGAGAAATTATCTGATAAAGTCCGGACTGCAGGACAGGGTCAGCATGGAATTGGTCTATGCCTTAGCCCAAGAGGCGGCGGAGGGACCACTGCTTTTGGAAGCAATAAACAGCGTAAAGGAGAAGGCAGGGTTAAGAAGGCTAATGGACTTATCCATTGAGATCCTGAAGAATGTCCAAGAATCTCCCGACCTTAGTCTTTTGGTGGAAAGGACAACCCAAAAGCTCTATGAAATATCCGAAAAACACCAAATAAGCCATTATTATCACATAAAAGAGGTAGCCAACGAAGTTTTGGAGATCATTGAAAAGAGAAAAAACGAAGAGAAGGTGATCACTGGCACACCCTCAGGCTTTATAGACCTTGATATGCTAACCACGGGCTTTCATCCCTCAGACCTTGTGATCGTCGCCGCAAGACCCGGGATGGGCAAAAGTAGTTTTATGCTCTCCATGGTTCTTAACCTTGCCTTTGAGGAAAAGGTGCCCTTGGCGATATTTTCCTTGGAAATGAGTAAAGAACAGCTTGTAATGAGAATGCTTTCTATGCTTTCGGGTGTAGGGCTTCAGAACATAAGAAAGGGTTTTATATCCGAGGAGGATTGGAGAAAACTGCTCAATTCAGCCTTGGAACTTTCCTCAAGGGATATATACATAGACGACACTCCTACCCTTTCCACCACTGAACTGAGGATCAAAAGCAGAAAGTTAAAGAAGGAAAAGAACGTGGGAATAATCTTTGTGGATTACCTGCAACTTCTTAGACCACCCCACAGGAGAAGCTCCCGCCAAGAGGAGGTTGCTGAAATATCAAGGAACCTAAAAGCCCTTGCCAAAGAAATTCAGGTGCCAGTGGTAGCCCTCGCCCAGCTTTCCCGTCAGGTTGAGCACAGAAGCGACAAACGCCCACAGCTGGCGGACTTGCGGGAAAGCGGACAGATTGAACAGGATGCGGACTTGATCCTTTTTATCCACAGACCCGAGTATTACAAAAAGAACCCATCCCCAGAGGAGGAGGGTATAGCGGAGATAATTGTGGCAAAACAGCGTCAGGGTCCCACGGGCATAGTAAAGCTCGCCTTTATGAAGGACACAACCATGTTCAAGTCCCTTTCTCCCACCTACTCTGGCACAAAGAGGGTGGAGCCCTACGAGCCGGCAGAAGAAGAGGAATTTTCTCCCGATGACTACGATTTAGATTTTTAGCATGCGGGTAAAGTTCCGAATTGTTATACACAGGGATGGAAAAAAACTGAGTAAAGGAGACCTTTTGGGAGAGAGGGACCACTTTTGGGTGGGAGTTAGGTATATAACCGAGTTTAGATACTTAGAAGCCACCAAGTGGCTCATGCTCGCCCAAGATTGCCACGAAAAATATCTTTTGCTTGCACTAACAAACTTAGCCTTGGGGCAAGAAAGCCAAGCCCAAGAGTTTTACCAAGAAGCCCTAAGCCACAAACCCTGCTATGCCTTGGAAATTTTTTTAGAGATGCCGGAAAAGGGAGAAAGGGTTCGGGTTAAAGAAGGTTGCAACCTTGAAGAGTTAATTTATACTTATCTCCATGAGGAGCGACAAGGTTAAAAAAGGCATAGAAAGGTCTCCACATAGGGCTCTGCTCAGGGCTTGCGGGCTTACCGATGAGGATTTTGACAAGCCACTCATTGGCATAGCAAACTCATACATAGACATAATCCCCGGGCATGTGCATCTTAGGGAGTTCGTGGAACCCATCAAGGAAGAGGTGCGAAAGGCGGGCGGTGTGCCCATAGAGTTCAACGTGATCGGGGTGGATGATGGCATTGCCATGGGGCACTATGGCATGCACTACTCCTTGCCCTCAAGGGAGCTGATTGCAGACTCGGTGGAAACGGTGGTGGAAGCCCATCAGCTTGACGCATTAATATGCATACCCAACTGCGACAAGATCGTCCCCGGAATGCTCATGGCTGCCGCTAGGCTAAACATTCCCACCATCTTCATAAGCGGTGGTCCTATGCTGGCGGGTGAGGTCAACGGCAAAAAGGTAGACCTAATAAGCGTCTTTGAGGGTATAGGACAGCTAAAAGCCGGAAAGATAGACGAAGGGCAGTTAAAGGTCATAGAGCAATCTGCGTGCCCCACCTGTGGTAGCTGTTCGGGAATGTTCACCGCCAACTCTATGAACTGCATAACGGAGGTTTTAGGTCTTGGATTGCCCGGCAACGGCACCATTCCTGCGGTAGACCCAAGGAGGGAACTGTTGGCAAGAACCGCAGCAAGGAAGATCATGGAGCTATTGGAAAAGGACTTAAAACCAAGGGATATTCTTACCGTAGAGGCCTTTGATAACGCCTTTGCGGTGGATATAGCCATGGGCGGTTCCACCAACACGGTTTTACACCTTTTGGCAATAGCCAACGAAGCGGGCATAGACTACGACATGAACCGTATAAACGAAATATCCAAGAGAACGCCCACCTTGTGCAAAATATCCCCATCTTCCAACTATCACATCCAAGACTTAGACAGTGTGGGTGGTATTCCTGCCCTTCTCAAGGAGATGATCAGGGGCGGGTATTTGCCCCATCCAGACCAGATGACGGTAAGTGGAAAGACCCTTAGTGAGGTCGCAGAATCTGCACCGGACGCAGACGGAGAGGTAATAAGAAGGATAGAGAACCCATACTCCAAAGAGGGCGGGCTTGCTATACTCTTTGGCAATCTGGCACCGGAGGGTGCGGTGGTAAAGACTGCGGGCGTGGTGGAAAGCATGCTTGTCTTTAAAGGAAAAGCCATATGCTTTGACTCGGAGGAGTCCGCCATAGAGGGCATCATGTCCGGCAGGGTCAAGCCGGGGCATGTGGTGGTTATAAGGTATGAGGGTCCAAAGGGCAGTCCGGGTATGAGGGAGATGCTCTCTCCTACCTCCGCCATCATGGGTATGGGCTTGGGGGACAAGGTAGCCCTGATCACCGACGGAAGGTTCTCCGGTGGCACCCGTGGTGCCTGCGTGGGACACATATCCCCAGAGGCAGCTGCAGGCGGTCCCATAGGCATAGTCAAGGATGGCGACGAAATTCTCATAGACATACCGGGTAGAAGGATAGAGCTCTTGATCCCCGAGGAGGAATTCCAAGAGAGGCTCAAAAACTTTGTGCCCAAACAGAAGGAGATAAAGAGCCGGTGGCTCAGAAGGTATGTTAAATTTGTTCAAAGTGCGTCAAAGGGGGCAGTGCTTTCTGATTAATGGCTTTTTACTCTCCCATAACTGATTACGATATATACCTCTTTAAGGAGGGCACCCACACAAGGCTTTACAGAAAGCTCGGTGCCCATCTGATAGAGGGTGGGTGCCATTTTGCAGTCTGGGCTCCTTTCGCAAGAGAGGTTTATGTCTTTGGAGACTTCAACGGTTGGGACAAGTTCTCCCACCCAATGAAAAAGCGCCCAGACCCATCCGGCATATGGGAGCTCTTTGTGCCCGGTGTTTGGAAAGGATGTAAATACAAATACTTTGTGGTGGGTGCCGACGGAGTGGGCAGGGAAAAATCAGACCCCTTTGCCTTCTTCTGCGAGCAACCCCCCGGCAATGCGTCCATTGTGTGGGACCTTAGCTATGACTGGCAGGATGATGGATGGATGAGGGAGAGGGGGAGGCACATTGACTATCATGCACCGGTTAGCATTTATGAAGTGCATTTGGGCTCTTGGAGAAGGGTGCCAGAAGATCAAAATCGGTCCTTGCACTATTGGGAGCTTGCCCATTGGCTAAGTGAGTATGTAAAGGAGATGGGCTTTAGCCATGTGGAATTTTTACCCATTATGGAACATCCCTTTTATGGCTCTTGGGGTTATCAGATTACCAACTATTTTGCACCCACCTCTCGGTATGGAACACCTCAGGACATTATGTATCTGATAGACAGCCTCCACCAAAGGGGCGTTGGAGTGATCCTTGACTGGGTGCCCTCCCACTTTCCTACCGACGGGCACGGCTTGGCTTTCTTTGACGGCACCCACCTTTATGAGTACGAGGACTGGAGGAAAAGATGGCATCCCGACTGGAAAAGTTTTGTCTTTGATTACTCAAAGGGAGAGGTTAGGTCCTTTCTGCTCAGCAGTGCCCACTTTTGGATAGATGTCTATCATGCGGATGGGTTAAGGGTTGATGCGGTGGCTTCTATGCTGTATTTGGACTATTCCCGCACCGAGTGGGTCCCCAACATTTACGGTGGGAAGGAAAACTTGGAAGCCATAGAGTTTTTGAGAAAACTAAACGAAACCCTATACAGGGACTTTCCGGGCATTCACACCTTCGCGGAGGAATCCACCGCATGGCCCATGGTTAGCAAACCCACATACATGGGAGGTCTTGGCTTTGGCTATAAGTGGAACATGGGCTGGATGAACGACACCCTTTTTTACTTTTCCAAGGACCCCATATACAGAAAATACCATCACGACAAGCTAACCTTCAGCGTTTGGTATGCATTTTCTGAAAATTTTGTCCTGCCCCTTTCCCACGATGAGGTAGTCCATGGCAAGGGTTCCCTTCTGGGAAAGATGCCCAAGGATGACTGGCAAAAGTTTGCCAACCTTAGGCTTTTGTTCTCTTACATGTACGCCTTTCCGGGAAAGAAACTGCTTTTTATGGGTGGAGAGTTTGGACAGTGGAGGGAGTGGGACCACAATCAAAGCTTAGATTGGCACCTTTTGGAATACTTCCCCCACAGAGGGGTGCAAAGGCTCGTGAAGGATTTAAACGAGCTTTACCGAAAAGAAAGAGCCCTTCATGAGCTGGACTGCGATCCGGCGGGCTTTGAGTGGGTGGATTTTTCCGATTATGAGCAGAGTGTGATCTCCTTTTTGAGAAAGTTAAAGTCTGGAGAGATTGTTCTGGTGGTTTTGAACTTCACACCCGTGCCAAGATATAACTACCGGGTGGGTGTGCCAAAGGGCGGGCTTTGGTTGGAGATCTTCAATTCAGACTCGGAACTATACGGCGGTGCCAACATAGGAAACATGGGCAGGGTAATGGCAGAGGATGTTCCCTTTCACGGGAGGCAGTATTCCCTCTCTTTAACCCTTCCACCCTTGGGTGCAGTCTTTTTAAAGCCTGCTTATGTTATATCCTGAGGAAAGGGATTAACGCTGTGGTAATTTCTCACCCTAAGGATTTGCTTTTTTATAATCTTATCTAACAACTAAAGGGAGGTTTAGCCGTGCCAAAAAGGATACTTTTAACCCTTCTGCTGATTGCCAGCTTGCTGTCTTTAGCTTGGCTTGCAAGTAGCCGATCAACCGCCTCAAGAAGCCTGACAAAGGCAGAACCTTCAACCACTACTTCAACGCCCTCTAAGGAGGCTGTTTCTGCAAAGCTTGCGGGCTTAGAACGTGGATGGGTCAAAAACGAAGGGCAGTGGGACCAAAGGGCACTTTTTTCTGCCCCAGGATACTTTGGCAACACATGGATAACTAAGGATGGCGAACTCTTGCATGTGGCAGTCAAAAAAGAGGAGTGCAAAGAAAAAGCATGCCCTTCCAAAAGCTGGGTGATTTCTGAACGCTGGGTGGGTGGCAAAGTTCAAGCCATAAAGGGAGAGGAAGAACTCCAGACAAAGGTTAGCTACTTTATAGGCAACGACCCTTCCAAGCACAGGTCTGGACTTTCCACCTCCAGGTATGTTTCTTTGGGTGAAGTATGGTCTGGAGTGGAGGTAAAGCTCAAAGCCACCCAAAAGACGGTGGAAAAGCTGTTTTATGTCCAGCCCGGTGCGGACCCTTCTAAAATTCAGGTGCAGGTGGATGGTGCAAAAGGTTTAAAGCTTTCCAAGGATGGAGAGATAATCATCCAAACTGGTTTGGGAGATTTGAAGCTTTCTAAGCCCATAGCATGGCAGGAAAAGGATGGCAAAAAGCTTCCAGTGGAAGTTTCATACAAGCTAATTGGCAAAAACCGCTACAGCTTTGAGGTAGCCAAAGCAGACCCAAGCTTGCCTGTTGTGATAGACCCAATTCTGCAGGCTACCTATTTGGGAGGAAGCAGTCGGGATGAGGCTTACGTCCTTGCCATTCATCCTAAAACGGGAGATGTTTACGTGGCGGGAGCTACCAATTCCACCGACTTTCCTCGCATTTTTGGCGGGGCGCAAACAAGCTACGGCGGAGGACGGTCTGACGCCTTTGTGGCAAGGCTGAACTCAAGCCTTACCCAAATTCTGCAATCCACCTACCTGGGAGGAAGCGGTGACGATGATGCCAGAGCCATTGCTATTCATCCCACAACGGGCGATGTCTATGTGGCGGGATGGACCCTTTCCACCGACTTTCCTCGCACTTCAGGCGGGGCGCAGGCAAGTTACAGAGGAGGCCTCACTGACGCCTTTGTGGCAAGGCTGAACTCAAGCCTTACCCAGATTCTCCAATCCACCTACCTGGGAGGAAGCAGTGGCGATTATGCCAGAGCCCTTGCCATTCATCCCACAACGGGCGAGGTCTATGTGGCGGGATATACTAATTCCACCGACTTTCCTAATACTACCGGCGGGGCGCAGGCAAGTTGCAGTAGCTGTAGAATCTTATACCCTGACGCCTTTGTGGCAAGGCTGAACTCAGGTCTTACCCAAATTCTGCAATCCACCTACCTGGGAGAAAGCGGTGACGATGATGCCAGAGCCCTTGCTATTCATCCCACAACGGGCGAGGTCTATGTGGCGGGAGATACCAATTCCACCAACTTTCCTCGCACTTCAGGCGGGGCGCAAACAAGCTACGGCAGAGGCGACAAAGATGCCTTTGTAGCAAGGCTGACTGCTAATTTAGCGGCTACTGGAGGTTCTGAGGGTGGTGGTGGTTCTGGTGGCGGAAGAAGGATAAGAAGGAAGTAAAAACCCTTGGGTCCCCTTCGGGGGACCCTTGATAAAATCTTTTTTTATGCCTATGTTGATCCTTTTACATCAGAAAAGCTTGCAAAATCCTCCCGAGGAATGTTAAGACTTTACTCGCCTGCCTTTATGGTTTCTTCAGGAAGTCTTGGCTGGTTGTTTAAATAACTTCTCACCCGAGGCAAAAGGGTAGGTTAAAATAAAAACCATGAGCGTAAGACATCAAAAAAGGATTTACATAGAGGAGCTCTTTAGCCATCTAAAGCAAAACGCTGGAGAGTATAGAATTTACAACATTTACGTGCCCGAAGAAGGAGACATAGAAGATTTAGAGATCATAGACCTGCAGGTGGATTTTTCGGACCCAGAAAGTATAAAAAAGTATTTAGACAGAACCACCCGGGAGACCCTTGAGGCGGAGGTAAAGGGACTAAAACTTCTGGCAATGGTATTGGAAAAGGAGGGAAGCTATATCTTTTCCTCAAAGGAAGAGCTCTCTGAGGACTTTAAAAAACAGGTGTTGGAAAAGATAGAACAGATAAAGGAGGATTGAGATGTTGGACTTTGCCTTTGCCCAGAGCTCTGCTCCTCATGGTTCAAGCCCATGGTCTGCTTTACTCTTTCAGCTGTTTTTCTTTATCTTTCTCTTTGCCCTCTTTTACTTCTTGCTCATAAGACCCCAGCAGAAGGCAAGAAAAAAGCATCAGGAGTTTTTAGCCAAACTCAAAAAGGGAGATAGGGTAGTAACCTCCTCTGGGATCATAGGCACGGTGGTAGAGGTTGGAGAGGATACCGTTTCCCTGAAGGTGGATGCCAACACGCGTATCACATTTCTAAAAGAGCACATAGCTGGTTATCACAGGGAAAAAGAAGAAGAAAAATCCTAATGCAGATAGACCTTGAGGAAAAGATAGTTATCCCCCTTCCCAAGGACCACGGAAAGACCGCCCTAATATACAAAGACACGGAAATTAGCTACGCAGAGTTCATTGAGGGAACTAAGGCGTATGCCCGGTATTTGGATATACTGCCCGGAGAAAGGGTGGTTATCTGTGCGGAAAACAGACCCGAGTGGGTTTATGCCCTCTATGGCATATGGCAAAGAGGAGGCATTGCAGTTCCCGTAGATTTTATGTCCTCTCCAAAGGAGCTGGAATACATACTTAGGGAGACGGAGCCCACCTTTGTTGTTTGCTCTAACAAAACGGAAGAAAACGTGCACCAAGCCCTTTCATCTTTGGGTTTAAAGGCTTTTGTTCTCAACCTTGACCGTGTGGTGCCTCCAAACCCCGTAGATAAGGTTATGAGCAGGAGCTTTAAGGACACCGCCCTGATTCTTTACACCTCCGGCACCACCGGTGAGCCAAAGGGCGTAATGCTCAGCTTTAAAAACATTATCTCTAACCTACGTGGAGTGGAACGCCTAAAGGTAGCATCAAAAGAAGACAGCACCATTGCCCTGTTGCCCTTCCACCACTCTTACCCCCTTGTGGTGTCTTTGCTTTTGCCCCTATACTTGGGTGCTACGGTAGTATTTTTGGAAAAGCTCAGCTCAGAAGCCCTCATGGAAACACTACGCAAGTACTCCATTACTATCCTAATAGGCGTTCCAAGGCTTTATCAACTCTTTCATCAGAGGCTAAGAGAGAGGATAGAGAAAAATCCTTTGGGTAGGTTGTTCTTTAGCCTGAGCGGAGTTATGGATAGAAGGACCAGGAGGCTGTTCTTTAAAAAAGTTCATAAAGCCTTTGGAGGTAAGCTCCGTTATATGGTAAGCGGTGGTGCAAAACTGCCCTTAGAAACTGCCAAGTTCTTTGACCGGCTTGGCTTTGTGGTCTTGGAGGGCTACGGGCTGACGGAGACCTCCCCCATCGTTAGCTTTAACCCACCCCACAAAGTAAAGCTTGGCTCTGTAGGATTGCCCATAGAGGGCGTGGAAGTAAAGATCGCAGAGGACGGAGAAATTCTAGTAAAAGGTCCAAACGTCATGCAGGGATACTACAAAAAGGAGGAGGAGACAAAAAAAGCCTTTAAGGGAGGCTGGCTTTTAACTGGAGACTTGGGCTACTTGGACGAGGAAGGATACCTTTACATCACCGGCAGAAAAAAGGAGCTGATCGTTTTGGCGGGCGGGAAGAACATAAACCCCGAAGAGTTAGAGGCGGAGTTTTTAAAAGAGAGCCCTGTGGTCAAAGAGGTGGGAGTTTTGGAAATGGACGGCATGCTGTATGCCCTGATCCATCCAGATTTTGAAAAGGCAAAGGAGCTAAAGCTTTTAAACTTGGAAGAGTACATAAGGTGGGAGGTGGTGGATAAGGTAAACAGAAGGCTCCCCCCTTGGAAAAGGGTAGTGGGCTTTAAAATTTCCCCCCAAGAGCTACCAAAAACACGCCTTGGAAAGCTCAGAAGATTTTTACTGCCACAGCTTTACAAGAACTTGGAAATCAAAAGGGAAGAAAAGACCGAAGAGCCAAAGCCCTTAGACCAAGAGGGCAGGCTTTTGATAGACTTTCTCTCCTCCCTCTCCGGTAGAGAGGTAAAGCTGTCCCATCACTTGGAGTTAGACCTGGGCTTGGACTCTTTGGCAAAGGTGGAGCTTTTGGCTTTTTTGGAATCCAATTTTGGGATAAAGATAAAAGAAGAGGAGCTCTCCCTCTATCCCACCGTGGAAGAACTCTTGAACTTTGTGCAAGGTCAAAAGCAAAGGGCCCAGTGGGAAGAGATCAGCTGGGAAAAGATCTTGCTCTCTGCACAGCCTTACGTCCCCTACCACAACCAACCCATCTTCTTGGCAGGGCTATACATCCTCAAGCTCTTTTTTAGGCTGTACAACTTCTTACAGGTGGAGGGCGTAGAAAATCTTCCCCCACAACCCTTTATAATCGCCCCCAATCATGCCAGCTACTTGGATGGCTTTGTTTTGGCAAGTGCTCTGCCCACCTCCGTGGCGGTCAATACCTACTTTTTGGGAGCGGAAGAGTACTTTAGGAATCCCATAACCTCCACCTTTGGTAAGCTCGCCCATGTGGTGCCCATAGACCTACAAAAAAAGGTAAAGGAATCCATGGAAAGGACCGCATGGCTTTTGAGAACGGGCAAAAACGTGGTGATCTTCCCCGAGGGTGCAAGGACAAGAGACGGAAACCTATTGCCCTTTAAGAAGGGTTTTGCCGTCCTTAGCCAAGTGCTTAAAGTTCCCGTAGTTCCCACCGCCATAATTGGCACCTATGCTTCCATGTCCATAAGGGACAGGTTTCCAAAGCCTAAAAAGATAAAGGTAATTTTTGGAAAGCCCATCTACCCAGAAGGAAAGAGTTTAGAAGAGATCGTTCAAGAGACAAGAAGGAGCATAGAAGAGATGCTTACCTAACCAAAGAACCAACCCTTTCTCCCCTCACAGCCTTCAACAGGTTGCCCGGCTTGTTTATGTTGAGCACCAAAATGGGAATTTTGTTTTCCATACACAGGGTAAGGGCGGTGTGGTCCATAACCCTGATCCCTCTGTTTATGGTCTCCAAGTAGGATATCTCGTCTATGAACTCCGCCTGCGGATTTTTTATTGGGTCGTCGGTGTATATGCCATCCACCTTTGTAGCCTTTATGAAAAGCTGGGCAGATATTTCCGCAGCCCTGAGGGCACCCGCAGTATCGGTGGAGAAAAAGGGATTTCCCGTGCCCGCAGCGAAGATCACCACCCTTCCCTTTTCCAAATGCCTTATTGCCCTTCGTCTTATGTATGGCTCCGCCACCTGACGCATTTCTATGGCAGAGAGCACTCGGGTAGGAATTCCCCTCAGCTTTTCCAGGGCAGACTGAAGGGCTAATGCGTTTATTACCGTTGCCAGCATACCCATATAGTCCCCTGTAGCCCTGTCTATGCCTATTTCCAAGCCTGTAATACCTCTGAATATGTTTCCCCCGCCAATAACCACCGCCAACTGGACGCCCTCATCCACCAAGCTCTTTATCTCTGCGGTTATATACTCCAAAAAGTTTGGGTCAATGCCGTAGCCCTGGTCCCCCGCAAAGGCTTCTCCAGAGAGCTTTAAAAGGACCCGCTTGTATTGGACTTCCATCAGGCGGAGCCCACCTCAAACCTAACAAACCTAACCACCTCAAAGTTTAGTCCGCCCTCGGAGATATACTGCTTAACGGATTTTTTCTCATCCTTTATAAAGGGTTGTTCCAAAAGCACCTTCTCTTGGTAAAACCTCTTTAGCTTACCCTCCACGATCCTGTCTATCATGTGCTCCGGCTTGCCCTCCTGGCGGGTCTGCTCTGCCAGTATTTTCTTCTCCCTTTCCAAAACCTCTGAAGGAATGGCTTCCACACTGACGAACTCTGGCTTCATAGCTGCAATCTGAAGGACAATGTCTTGGGCTAACCTAAGCACATCATCTGAGATCTTATCCGTCTTGTATTCCATCAAAACGCCCACCCTACCTATACCGTGCACATAGGCATGCACATAACCCTCCGCATCAAACCTTGCCCACCGGCTAAGCTTTATGTTCTCTCCGATCCGGGCTATGGCAGACTTAACAAGGTCTTCCACCTTTTGGGAGTTGTCTGCGTAGTAAGGTTGCTGGGCTATATCCTCAAAGCTACCAGACTTGTTGGTATTTTCTTTAAGGCTTGCGATGTGCTTTGCCAAGTTCAAAGAGAGCTCCACAAACTGCTCGTTCTTTGCCACAAAGTCCGTCTCGCAGTTCAGCTCCAATATAACACCCACCTTTCTGTCCTCGGAAACATAAGTCTGAACTATGCCCTCCTTTGTTTCTCTGCCTGCCTTCTTTTCCGCCTTGGCAAGCCCTCTGATCCTTAGGATCTCCTTAGCCTTCTCTATGTCTCCCTGGGCTTCTTCCAAAGCCTTTTTACATTCCAACATACCAGCACCGGTCATTTCTCTAAGTTGTCTTACAAGCTCCGCGCTTATCATCTTGACCTCCTTAAAGGTATTATTTTATCACCACTTTAACGATCTTAGTGTCCCACCTCTTCTGCACTTTGTTTAAGGGCAACTCTTCCTCCATCAGTCTGTCATAGAAAACGCTACCCTCTTGGGTTATCAGCATAAGGTCCAGGGACTGCCCCTCCCCTAAAGGCAGAACATCCACAAACCTTTCCCTGGTGAGAATAGACAAACCCTTGTTCCCCCTTGATTTCTTTGGGACATATTCAGAGGCTACTTTTTGCACTGTTCCCCCTTCTGTTATTACCAACAGGAACTTTTCCCCTCTTAGAACCCTCATGCCTACCACCTTGTCCCCTTTGTCTAACTTTATGCCCACCACTCCCTTGGAGCCGATGGTGGCGGGTGAGATCTCTGCCACGGGAAACCTTAGCATTTTGCCCATCTTGGTGAAGATTAGAAGATCCCCCTCCTCCGGAGACTGCAGGACCTTTACCACATCCCCTTGGTCCTCCGTCAGTTTGATGATGTTAGTTCCCTGGGCTTTGTATTCAAAATCCACCAAGGGTATTTTTTTCACATACCCCTCAGAGGTTGCCAAGAGCAGTCTGTCCGCTGCCTGAGACCTAACAAAGGCACCCACAAGGCGTTCTTCGGGTTCCTTAAAGGATACCTTGCTCCCCTGAAGGGCTTGAAGCCCAGCTACCCAATAGACCCTTCCCCTGTTTGAAACCATAAACAGCCCATCATCAAAGGGCACATCCAAAATATTGACCACCTCTCCCTCCTCTCTCTCCGTTAAAGGCATCACCTTACCGTCAGAAAAAACAACCACCGTTATACTTCCCGTTCTTTGCTCAACCCCCACACCCTCTACGAAGGTTTTTCTAACCGCAGGAAAGCTCTCAGATAGCTTGGAGGTTTCCTCTATAAAGACCTTAATCTTCTCCTCTTCGCTTTCCACCAACCTTTTGTAGTAATCTATCTTCTCTAAAAGTTCTCTTTCCTCCTCCTCAAGCTTTTGCCTTTCCAGAGAAGTCAGCCTTTGGAGCCTTAAGTCCAAAACTGCGTTCGCCTGAACTTCCGTCAAGGAGTATTTTTTAATGAGTTTTTCCCTTGCCTCCTGTGTGTCTTTGGAGCTTTTGATGTCTTGGATCACCTGGTCCAAGTGGGCAAGGGCTATTAAAAGCCCCTTCACTATATGAAGCCTTTCCTCAGCCCTTTTGAGATGATACTTGGACCTTCTGTGAATGACTTCTAAACGGTGGCGGAAGAATTCGTAGAGCAATGTCTTTATGCCCACTTGCTTTGGCTCTCCGTTTATTAGCACCACAAAGTTTATTGGAAAGTTCTTCCGCAGTTGTGTGTATTTGTATAGCTTTTCCAAAACCTTTGAACCATCCGCATCTCTCTTTAGCTCCACCACGATCCTTAGCCCCTCTTTGTCCGATTCGTCCCTTATGTCCGAAATCTCCTTCAGCCTTCCCTCCCGGGCAAGCTCCGCCATCCTTTTTATAAGCTCCGCCTTATTGACCTGATAGGGAATTTCCGTTATGACGATCTGCTCTCTGCCACCGGAGAGCTTTTCCACGTGCGCCTTTGCCCTTATTCTAACTTGACCCCTACCTTTTTCGTAAAACTCTATGAGCTCATCGTAATTTTCCACCACACCCCCCGTAGGAAAGTCCGGTCCTTTTATGTATTTCATTATCTCCTTTGTATCTATATCTGGGTTCTTGGCGAGCTCTATCAGGGCAGTGCAGACTTCCTTCAGGTTATGAGGAGGTATAGAAGTGGCAAGCCCCACCGCTATGCCCGAGACACCGTTGCACAAAAGGTTAGGAAACTTGGAGGGAAGAACAGTAGGCTCAAGGGTAGAGCCGTCAAAGTTGGGAACAAAATCCACTGTGTCCTTGTCTATGTCTTCCAACATAAGGACCGCATACTTAGAGAGCTTGGCTTCTGTGTATCTCATAGCGGCGGGAGGGTCTCCGTCTATAGAGCCAAAGTTCCCCTGCCCAACAACGAGCGGATAGTTCATCACAAAGTCCTGAGCCATTCTGACCAAGGTCTCATAAACTGCCTGGTCCCCATGAGGATGGAAATAACCAAGAACCGCACCCACGATCCTTGCACTTTTCACAAAGCCCTTGTCGGGTGTGAGCCCCATATCGTGCATAGCATAGAGTATCCTTCTCTGAACAGGCTTTAGCCCATCCCTAACATCAGGAATAGCCCTCCCCACGATAACAGACATTGCGTAGTCTATGTAGGACTGCTTGACCTCTTCCTCTATGGGAACCTCTAAGATTTCCACAAAGTAGTATTATAACCCAAGATGGGACCTTACCGCAAAGGGCTAAGGCTTGGAACACAATATCTTATGGCTTATATTTAAAACCTATGGAACAAACAACCCAAAGCTTAAAAGAACTCTACGAAAAAGACTTCTACCTTTGGGTAATTGAGAACCTCAAGCTTCTCAAAAACAAAGAGTATGACCTTGTGGATTGGGATAACCTGTTGGAGGAGATAAAGGATATGGGGCAAAGGCACTATGATGCTATGGTTAGCTATATGGCGGTAATTATGGAGCATCTGTATAAGTGGGAGAATTTTAGGTATAGTCAGGATATGGGACACGATTGGATAGAAACTATTTATACTCACAGGAGAAAGGTAGCAAGAATTTTTAGAAAGCACCCATCCTTGAGAGTAAGGACCCAGGGGAGAGAGGTCCTACAAGAAGCATGGGAAGAGGGAGTTCATGCGTTAATAGATTGGTTTAAGCTTCCACGAAACAAAGCGTTGGTTCAGTTATATTTCAAAGGAAGAATTCCAACAGAAAAAGATTTTCCGCAAGAATGTCCTTATAGCTTTGAACAAATTATGGAATACGAACCATGGCTTGAAGAGTGAGGTTTATATTTAAACCCATGAGGCAAACGACCCAAAGCCTAAAGGAACTTTATGAAAAGGACTTTTATCTGTGGGTGCAGGAAAATCTCAGACTTCTCAAAAACAGAGAATATGGTTTCGTAGATTGGGAGAACCTTCTGGAGGAGATGGAGGATATGGGAAAAAGCTTGCGTAAGAGTGTGAGGAGTTATATGGCGGTTATTAAGGAACATCTTTACAAGTGGGAACACTTTAGATATAGTCCTGATGTGGGAATGGATTGGATTGACAGCATAAACATCGCAAGGGAAGAAATAGAAGAAATATTCAAAGAAAGTCCATCTTTAAAGGAAAAGGCGCAGGAGTGGGAGTTTCTACAGTCCGCTTGGGAATCTGCTATTTCACGTCTTGTTAGCTGGTTTGAAAACCCTAAAAACGCATTGTTAGTCAAAGCCTATTTCAAGGGCAAACTACCAACAAAGAAGGATTTTCCACAGGAGTGCCCTTATACCTTTGAACAAATCATGGAATACAAGCCTTGGGTTAGAGAATTTATGGAGAGAGAGCCCAAAGAGTAAAAAGAGGAAAAACCGAAAGATAAGGAGTAGCTTAGCTCCTTCGGAAACTGGAGGGGTGTCTTGATGAGGGATTCTTTAAAAGAAACTCTACATAAGCATAAGAGAATGCATAAAATAATGCTATGATTTACATTTTCCTTTTTTTGCTTGGTGCGGTGCTTGGTTCCTTTTACAATGTGCTCATATACAGAATCCCTCGGGGTATGTCCATTGTTAATCCTCCCTCCCACTGTCCAATCTGTAAAACACCCATAAAGTGGTATAACAACATCCCAATAATTTCCTACATCCTTTTGAGGGGAAAATGTCCAAATTGCTCTGCCAAAATATCCATCAGATATCCTCTTGTGGAGGCTTTTAGCGGTTTTCTGGCGGTTCTCTCCTATTACAAATGGGGCTTTAGTATTACCGCCCTTGGGCTTTATGTATTCTTTTCCTTACTGCTGGTGCTTAGCCTGATAGATTGGGATACCTTTAGCCTACCGGAGCCCTTGATGTTGGGTGGAACAGTCCTTGGTGTGATTGCCTCCGTCTTTAGGGAGGACTTTAGCCTTTACGAGAGCCTTTTGGGAATATTGGCGGGTGCTTTGCCCTTTTTACTTATATACCTTTACTACAAAAAAGTCAGAAAGTTTGAGGGGCTTGGGTTTGGAGATGTGGAGCTTATGGCTCTTATAGGTAGTTGGACGGGCATATGGGGTGTGATTAGTGCGGTCTTTTTGGGCTCCCTCTTTGGGCTCCTTTATGTGCTTCCTACGCTGATAAAACACAAAAGCATGAACTTTGCTATTCCCTTTGGTCCTTTCCTTGCCCTTGGCTGTTTTGTTGGAGTTGTTTTTGATGGTTGGCGATTTTATCTAACAGGCTTTTGAGAGAAGAGGATATTTCCTTTAGTAGTGGTTCAAAATGATCTTTGAGTTCCATTAACTCTTCATATAAGTCTTCCAGTTCTATCTCCCAAGTGCTTATAATCTTGTTTTTTAGGTTCATCATTTTAAGCAGAACTGGGTAATACTGAGGAGAGATTATACCGCCCTCTACCATCTTTAAAAGACAATCATCACCGAATTTTTTTATGCCAAACTTCGGTGCAAGGTGTTTGCAAATGTCAAAGAGGGAATCGTAAGCCACCTGATAAAAATACTTGACCCTGTCGTGGTACATAGGCTTTTTTTTGAATTCCTCCAAGCCTACTGATAAAACGAAGTTTATTTTATTCACAGAATCCTTAACAAACTTTGCCTTTTCCTTTAGAAGTTCAAAGTCTATGAGAAGATAATTGCCAGTGGTTTGTTTAACATACTCTACCACCGCCCTTGCATAATCCTTAAAAACATGTAGGTTCTTTTCCAAGAAATCGTATAGTTCCTCCGGCTGGACCGACTCTTTCAGGTCCCTGTATTTAAAATAAAAATCTGTAAAGGCTTGGAGGGTTTCAAGGTCCTCGTAGCCCACCTTCTCTCCAAGTTTTACCAAACAATCCTTTGAAGAGGTCTTTAGACCAAAAACCACCGAAAGATGCCTACAGGGTCTCATACAGCTTTCAAAGGCTAAGTTGAAATCTACCCTAACCTTGTCTTGGATAAGTTTGTTTTTAACAAACTCTTCTTTGCCTAAAGAAATAAGCTTTTTCAGGTCTACGTAAGCCTTCTCCAAATTGTGGAAGCTTTCCAAAAGGAGGCTTATGTTTATCTTCTTTTCCATCAAGGATATAATATTAGCACTGTGTGGCTAAACAAGGTGTTTTTAATCACCTTTTTAAGGTTTTTGCTCTTTATGTTTTTTATCCTCCATGCCCTCCTTTACCTTCCGGGATACACCCAAAAGGCGGTGATAGTGGTTATATCTTCCCTTTATCTTTCTACTGCCCTGGTGAATTATTTTTACTCTTTCAAACTTAGAAGGCTAAACGATTACATAGACTTTTTCTTCCTTATACCCTTGGCTTTACTTTCGGGAGAGCCTTTGGCTATTTTTTCCCTTTTGGTGCCTTCCCTCTATAGCTTTCCCAAAAATCTTTTACCTTTCTTTATATCTGTTCTTTCCGCTACTACCCTTGGCATTTATAACTTTGGCTTAAAGGGGCTTTTGGTTTTTCCTTTAACTTTGGCGTTGGGTCTTTCTCCTTCTTCTGTAGAGTTGCTTAGGAGCCTTCAGAAGGATAGAAGGTATTTTTTGGAACTGAGGAGGGCATACAGAAGCCTTCAAGAGGAACTTTCGGTCCTTGAGAGGGAAAAAAGGCAGAAGGAAATGCTACTTAAACTATTGGAATTGCTTGACAGCAATGGACCGGAGGAATATCTTAAGGGTGTGAAGGAGATGTTCAAGCTAAAAGCTATAAAAGTTTTTTCTTTGAAGGAGGGTTCTGTAAAAGAGTGCCTTATAGACGAAGGCAGTTTGACCATTTCTGTGCCAGTGGGTTTAGAAGAGGGCAGTGCCTTGGTTGTTTTCTACCTTAACCATCCTGCAGAGCTTATGGATACGGAGCTAAAGGAGAATTTAAGTAGATGTGCCAAGATGTTGAGGCTTTATATAGCAGGTTTTGAAGGCAAAGAACAGGCAGTAAAGATCGCAGTGTGAGGGTGTTGCCATGGAGGTTTTGGAAAGGGAAAAGGAAAAAGTTTTAGACCTGTCTGGTCTTATGTGCCCTTTGCCCATAGTGATCACCTCCGAGAACATAAAGAGGCTAAAGGAGGGCGAGGTTATAACCGTAATATCCACGGACCCGGGCTTTGAGAGGGACATATTCAATTGGTGCAAGCAAACGGGCAATCAACTTCTTAGCTTAAAAAAGGAAGGGGACAAGGTCATAGCACAGGTTAAAAAGGTCTCCACCGCAATTGAGCCCTCCCTCTGGTATTGGATAAAGTTCCACTCTCTTGGAGTGAAGCTACACCTAAGGCACATTTTGATGATGTTGAACCCATTTGCGGAAAAACCAGACCACTTTATAACCTTTTCTGCCATATCGGAGGGTACGAGGGCTGAGAAATATCTAAAGGGAAGGGCTAAGCTTATCCCAATTCCGGACGAGATAGACCCAAGATGCGGTGTAGTTCTTGCTATAAAGGGAGAGGAAAAGGCAATGGAAATCTACAAGGAGCTATCTGAAAATGGCTTTTTCGTGGAAGCCATCTACAAAAAGGAAGGCAAAAACTACAGGAGGGTTTATCCCTGAGCTTTCTTGAGGAGGTGCTTTTCTACAAAAGGCAAACCCTCAGAAAGGACAAAGAATACGAAGAATTTCTTTGGGAGAGGGTTAAGGAAAGGGAAAGGTTTTATAGCTTTGAGGATGCACTAAGGAGCTGTAGGACAAGGATCATAGCGGAGGTTAAAAAGGCATCTCCCTCCGCTGGTCTTATAAAGGAGGTCTCTCCAAAGGAGCAGGCGAAACTTTACTGGGAGGGTGGAGCGGTTGCCATATCGGTTCTAACTGAGGATAAGTACTTCAAGGGTTCCTTGGAGGACCTGTGGGAGGTGAGGCAAAATTGCCTACTGCCATTGCTGAGGAAGGACTTTATCTTTGACCCATTGCAAGTGTTTGAGGCAAAAGCCTTTGGTGCGGATGCGGTTTTGCTGATAGTCAGAGCCCTTGAGCAAAAAGCTTTGGAGGAGCTTATTAGCTATACAAGGGACCTTGGTATGTCTGCCCTTGTGGAGGTCTTTGACCTAAGGGAAGCAGAGAGGGCTTTAAAGGCTGGCGCCCATATTATTGGCATAAACAACAGGGATTTGGAAACTTTGAAGATAGACCTTAACCTATCAAGGGCTTTGGTGCCAAAACTTAAGGAACTCGGTGCTAAGTTTGTGGTGGTAGAAAGCGGAATAGAAACAAGGGAGCAGGTGCTTGAGTTTGAAAATCTTGGTGCAGATGCCTTTTTGATAGGCACAAGCTTGATGAAGAGCCAAGACCCTGTAAAAAAGCTAAGAGAACTTCAGGGCTTTTTTGTTTAAACTTTTTTCAAAGGAGACGATATTAAAAGGTGAGCCATGTTTGGAGGGACATTAGGGATAGTTTCTCAGGGACTTGAAATACTCAGGAAATCTATTGACATAAGAAACAGGAACATACTGAACGCCAACAACCCGGACTATGCACAGGAAGACCCTGTAATAAAAACCTTTGTTCCATATGGTATAAGTTTAGAGACCATAGAAAGGGTTAAAAGCCTTCATTATGTTCAGCAGAGAAACGCCCAACTATCTTTGGTCTCCTCTTTGGATGAAAGGATAAAAAATAATACAAGGGTAGAAGACCTCTTCCAAGAGTTTACCCAAGGCTTGGGCAGTTTAGAATACCTAAACAGCTTTTTCACAAGCTATCAGGACCTGATGAAGGACCCAACCAACGAAGGGGCAAGGGCTAAGCTGGTTCAGTCTGCAAACTCTTTGGTGGGCTATCTAAAGGACAGAAAAAGGAATTTAGATACCATCTCTCAATCCATTGATTACAGCATGCGTCAGTATGTGGACAAGGTAAATTCTATAACTAAGAAGCTTGCCAAGTTAAACCAAGAAATTCTCGTCACCTACGCTCAGACCTACGCAAGGGGACAGGACTACAAGAACATTTTAGACGAAAGGGATCGGCTTTTGAGGGAGCTTTCCGAACACATAAACATCAGAGTGCAAGAGGATGACATAGGCAGGGTTAAGGTGGAAACTTCAAAGGGCTTTGTGCTGGTGGAGGACAAGTTTAGCTGGGAGATAGCCTACGACGGTGCAAACAAAAGAGTTCTTTGGAAATCTAAGGACGGTTCCCAAGTAGATATATCGGGCGAAATATCCGGCGGTAGGCTAAAGGGTGGTTTGGATGCCATCGCAGACCTGCAAGACTACCAAAACAGGCTTGACCAGCTGGTGAAAAAGCTCATAAGCGAGGTAAAGCTACCGGCAAAAACTGGCATAACGGAATATTATTGGACTTTAAACTATACCAACTCTACAGACCCATTAGGCACTTCCGGAACAATCACACTGAACGGTTCTTCTTCCGTCATCATCAACTACACGTCAACGGACACCCTTACGGACCTGGCAAACGCCATAAACTCCGCTGGGGTGGGCTTTAGTGCGGTAGTGGTTGCCAATCCAGATGGCACTTACACCCTTCATATCACATCCTCCGACCCTTCTTACACAATAACGGACAGCAACGGTATGGTGGGTGGAAGAGTTTTTGAGAGTACGGGCATCTCAGACATAAAGGTGGCGGGCAATATTTCCACTCAGTTGTCTAACTTGGATTATTCAAAAGCGGACGAGTTTAACCAATTTTCAAGGCTCTGGTGGGATAATTCTAAAAACATCTATCAGGGTCTAACAAATGCCATCGCAGGAAACCTTAACAGCTACAAAAAGCAGTATGATATTGAGAACGCTATGCTGAGCTCTCTGAACGCTAAACTTCAGGAGATGCAAGGTGTTTCCATTGATAAGGAGTTTATGGAGGCTTTTCAACTTCAGAGGAGCTATCAAGCTTTGGCAAAGGTGGTTAGTGCAATGGATGAGCTTATCCAGACAACTTTAAACATGGTTTGAGGTGAAGGGCTATGAAGGTGCCAGATAATTTGCTTTTCTCGTTGTTTATTGAACAGGATGCGAGGATAAAAAAAGGGCTATCGGAGAAAACTCTGGATGTTTCCACGGGAAGGCGGGTGAGGGCTCTCTCCGATGAGCCTACTGCCACATACAATGTGATTGAGCTAAAGAAAGAGATAGCCCAGCTTTCCCAACACTCCCAAAACAGGCTCTTTGCAGACACAAACCTTACCTACGTAGACTTTACCCTTGGAAAGGTGTGGGACACACTAAAAGGGCTTTACGCAACTACCATTAGGGCAAAAAACAGTGCAACCCTTACGCCGGATCAACTCTCCGCCTTGGCTGAGCAGTTTGATAAGGGCTTAGGAAATATTTTGGACATGGCAAACGACAAACTTGGACAGAACTATCTCTTTGGTGGCTCCTTCCTGACGGTAAAACCCTTTGACCCAAACACTTTGAATTACACCGCCAGTTCCCAAGACTTTGAGGTATGGGTGTCGGAAAACTCAAAGGTCTCGGTCTTTCTCAGAGGAGATAAGGTTTTTGGAAGCAATCTTTATATATCAAAGGTCTCTTACACCTCTCCCACCACAAACTTTACTACCCCCGGTGCTATAACCTTGCAGGTTGGTTCAAACACCTACACCATCAACTACGGCGGTGCGGGCGAGCCTCAAAACACTCAGGAGTTGGCACAGTATATAAACGATAATTTAGGAGACAAACTGCATGCCTTTGTCTCTCAAAATCCTGACGGTAGCTACTCTATTGCCTTAGCTCCAGTGGAACTGTCCGCAAGTGTTCAGTTTATCGGGATAACCGGAGAATTATCTACGGGCTTTGAAAACCCAAACATCCTTCAGGTGGTCAAGAGGGTCAAAGAAAAACTGCAGGGAGGGTTTTACCCAGATGACTTTGACCTCTTTTCCCTAAACAGGGTGGGCGATTTGATCTCCCTGAGGAGGTCCGAGGTGGGCTCCGTGCTTTCAACGGTCAAAAACTTACAACCTACCCAGGATAACCTTGATGTGGTTCTCAAAAAGCAAAAGTCTGACATTGAAGATGCGGATCTATCGGAAAGCATCATGGAATACACAAGGTATAGAATAGCCTACGAAGCCCTAATGCGCATGGTGGCAGACCAAAAGGACCTAACCATACTAAGGTATCTTTGAACCTCTAAGGCTAACCTCTCCGGCGTTGAACTTTAAAAGCCCTTGGGCAGTTCTTAGCAGTAGGCTACCCTCTTGGTCTATGTCCTCAAAGATGCCCACTACGGGCTCCTGAGAATAAACAACCACCTCCTCCCCCAAGAACATAAGCCTTTGCCTTATGGCAGGTCTAAATTTTTCAAAGCCAAAGTTCTTGAACTCCTCCAAAACCCTGTTAAGAGTTTCCAAGGTCTCAAGGAGAAAGTCTCTTTTTTCAAAGACCTCATTCCTAAGCATGCAAAGGGATGTTGCCATAAGGTCCGAGGGAAATTCCTTCTGATTTAGGTTTATGCCCACGCCTACCATTATCTTTTCTTTAGACCTTTCCACGAGCACACCGCAGACTTTTTTACCCGATATATACACATCATTGACCCACTTTAGCATGGGTTTAAATCCCTTTCTTTCAATTTGCAAAAGGACGCCGTAGCCCACCACCAAGGGCAGTGGCAAAAGCTCCTTAAAATCCTCCGCCCTTAAAAGAAAGCTAAAATAAAGTCCACCCTCTTCTGAGTTCCATATTCTTCCAAACCTTCCCCTGCCTTCCCTTTGCCTGTTTGCTACCACAACAGTGCCATAGGAAAAGGAGAAATCTTTAAGAATGTTTTGGGTTGAACCTGTCTCCTCAAGCCAGAGCATAAAATCTCCTATCATGTCAGCAGGGCAAAGAGTACCATTCTTTGAGAGGTTTTGTTCCTCCGGTGGGAGGGAAACTTTTCATTACATATGGTGCATTCGCCATAAACGAAGAGCCTTTTTAGTCCGTAGTCCTTTAGCCTTTTTAGAACCTCCAGTTGGGTGTCCATGTAGAACTTTCCATTCTTGTAGTGTAGCATTTTAAAGTCCTCTTTGAATTCCTCACCTACCTCATAACAGCAAGCCTTAGCGGAAGGTCCCACAAAAACAAAGGGTTCCCTCTCAATGGACAAAAACCTTTCTAAAAATCTCTCCACAATGCCCGCCTTTATGCCCCTCCAGCCCGCATGCACCACGCCCACCGCCCTCTCCCCCAAAAAAGCCAAGGGCACACAGTCTGCGGTCCTCACACCTATTGGGAAGTTTCTTCTCGTGGTTATAATAGCATCTCCCTCCTCTTGTGTTTCTTCATCCAAGAGGACCACCCTGTCCGAATGAATTTGCCTAAGTGTGAATATGCCATCCTTTGGGTCGTAGAGTTTTAGCCCTACCAAGGCATTCTTGAACCTAAAGCTCAGCCAAGCTGTTTGCATTTGTTGGTGGTTTCCCTTATGCATTCCATTAGGATCCCTGAGAAAGCCCTTTCTTCCAAAACCTTTATGCCCTCTATAGTGGTGCCGGAGGGAGAGGCAACCTTGCTGATCCACTCCTCCGGATGCCCTCCAAAAGTTCTAAGCATAAGGACTGTTCCCTCTATGGTGTCCAAGACTATGTCCATTGCCTGTTGGTAGCTAAAGCCCTCTCTTACTCCCGCCAAGCAGAGGGCAGATATAAACTTCATCACAAAAGCAGGACCAGAACCCGCCAGGGCGGTAAAGGCATCCATCAAGACCTCTTCCACCTTGTGCAAACTTCCACACTTAGAAAAACCTTCCTTGAAATTCTCTTCCTCCCTTTCTTCCACAAGTTCGTTGCACACATAGGCGATTGCACCCTTGCCCACCGCCACAGCCAAGTTGGGCATGCATCTTATAACCTTTTCCCTTCCCAAAAGCTCTTCAATCTTTTTTAGAGATAGCCCTGCCACAATGCTAACCAGGATCTTTCCCTCCATCTTTCCCCTGAGGCTTTCAAGGACCTTTCCTGCATCTTTGGGCTTTACCGCAAGCAGTAAAAGGTCCGAGTTTGCCACCAAAAATTCCAAGTCCTTTGCCCATCCTATTCCCATCTCCAAAGCCTTTTCCTTCTTGCTTGCGTCCGTGTCAAAGGCTACCACCTCTGAGGACTTTTTTAATCCCTCCCCAAAGGCACTTCCCATATTTCCAAAGCCTATTATTCCAATACGCATAGCTAAAATTATATGGTGATGATAAAGGTAAGGGAAATGGAAAAGGAAGACATACCGGAGGTCTTTAGGATCAACAAAGAGAACTTTACCACCGATGCGTGGAGTAGGGAGGGCTTTGAGAGGGAGTTTAAGCTTCCTTACTCGGTTAGGTTTGTGGCGGAGGTGGAGGGCAAGCTTGTAGGATACTGCATCCTTTGGCTGATAGAAGACTGCGCCCACGTTATGACCTTTGCCATAGACCGGGCTTACTGGGGAAGAGGTATAGGAAAGGAGTTCTTAAGGGAAGTTTTAAACAAGCTTAAGGGCAAAGTTAAAAAGGTGCAACTGGACGTTAGAAAGTCAAACCTGAGGGCTATAAGGCTCTATCAGGCTTTAAACTTTTACATCGTAGGAGAAAGGAGGCATTATTATTCCGATGGCGAAAATGCTATTCAGATGGAGTATAGCTTTGATAGTCCTTAGCCTTTTTGCCTTTGGTTCTCCCTCTTTGCAGGAGGCGGAGGTTATATACCTGCCAGAGACCCACGACAATCCAAAGGATCATAAGTTCCAAGAGGAGGTTATAAAAAGGCTCTATCAGGAGGGTTATAGGTTTGTCTTGGCAATGGAGATGTTCCAGCAACCCTTCCAAAAATATCTTGATGATTACATTGCCTGCAAAATTTCAGAGGAGGAAATGCTGGAAAGGACCGAATACAGAAAGAGATGGGGGTTTCCCACCGAGTATTACTCACCCTTGTGGAGGTTTGCCAAGGAAAGGGGCATAAGGATATACGCCCTTAACATACCAAGCGAGTTGGTAAAAAGAATTTCTACGGATGGCTTGGAGAATGTGAAAGATGACCTTTTGCCCTCCAAGGTCTATGAACACACACCGCAGGAGAAGGAAAGGTTAAGAGAGGTGCTGAAAGAACACCCAAAGGTAGATGAGAAGAGGTTTTTTGATGTGCAGTCTGCGTGGGACAATGGTATGGCTCTGAGGATCGTGCGCATACTCTCGGAGAACAAATCTGCAAAGGTGGTGGTTATCTTGGGTAGAGGACATGCACCCGATTTAAACTCCGGCGTACCGAGGATCGTCCAGCTTCTCAGAAAGGGGACAAAACAGCTCATTATGGAAAACCCGTCCTCTTCTCAATGGACTTCTCCAGAGATAACTCATCCGCCAACTCCACCAAGCTTCCAAACTGCAAACCGTGAGAGATCCTGCTCACCTTGAGCTTGCTAAACCTCTTCTTCAAAAGCTTTATCAGATAGTTGGCGGTTGCCTCTCCCTCCAAGTTGGGGTTTGTGGCTATTATAACCTCCTTAACTGCGTTTTTCTCTATTCTCTCAAGGAGTTTGTCTATGTTCAAGTCCTGCGGGGAGACACCTTCCAAGGGTGCGATCCTGCCACCCAGCACATGATAAACGCCAGTGTATCTTTCAATCCTCTCTATGGCGTAGGCGTCTTGGGGCTCCTCCACTACGCATATAAACCTTTTGTTCCTTTTTGGGTCCTGACATATCCTGCACGGGTCCATATCTGATACCAAACCGCACTCACTACACACCTTTACCTGTTCGTTCAGAGAAACCAAGCTCTCCAAGAGCTTATCCCTTTCCTCCTTTGGAAGTTTAAGGAAGTTATACAAAAACCTTGAGGAGGTTCTCTCTCCGTAGGTGGGAATTTTTGACAGCCCTTCCAAGGCTTGTTTTAGAACCTTAGGGAAGTAGTCTTCAAACATTTAGTAGTATTTTAACGATATCCCTTGAGAGATTAAAATATTGAAACATCATGAACAGATTGCTCTTTATTATTTTCTGGCTTTTTCTTGCCTTTAAAAGCTCTATGGCGGAGGTTATAAGGGTATTCGCAGCGGCAGACCTTCAATACGCCCTAAAAGAAATAGCCCAAGAGTACATGAAGGCTAACCCTCAGGATAGGGTGGAACTGGTCTTTGGCTCCTCGGGTAAGGGAACCATTCAGATAAGAAAGGATGCACCTTAAGCCTACGCAATAGGAAGGATTGTGGTTTGGGTGAGAAAAGATTCGGGCTTGGATCCCTCCAACTTTCCGGACGTACTTTTTAGGGCGAACAAAATTGCCATAGCAAACTGGGAACATGCTCCATACGGACAAGCCGCAAAGGAAGCCCTTGAAAGCTACGGAGTTTTTGAAAAAGTAAAAAACAAACTGGTTATTGGGGAGAACATTTCCCAAACAGCCAGCTACGTTTATTCGGGCGCGGTGGATGTGGGTATAATAGCCCTTTCCCTTGCCCTATCTCCCACCATGAAAGAAAAGGGAAAATACTGGCTAATTCCTCAAGAGAGGCACGGACCCATCGTTCAGGGCTATGGGATAACCAAGTTTGGAGAAAACTCTCCCTCTGCGAAAAGGTTTTACAACTTTATAGAAACCAAAACCGCAAGGGATATATTGCTTAAATACCGCTTTTTTGTGCCAGAAGGTCGCCAATGAACACCATAAAAGGCACTGTGATCTCTGTAAATTCCACCAACGGTGTATCTGAGGTGGAGGTTAAAACTCCCTTGGGAAGCGTCTACGCGGTGGTGCTGGAAAGTCCTGGGGAGGCAGAGTTTGTGAAGGAAAACAAACGGGTAAAATGTATCTTCAAAGAGACGGAGGTTTTGCTTCTGAGGGAGAAGGTCTCCCAGATAAACCTTTTTGAGGGAACGATAAAGTCCTTAGAAAAAGGTCGTGTGCTCTCCATGTTGGTGGTAGATTGCAAAGGGCAGGAAATAAGGGTTATGCTCACAAGCAGGCAAGTAGATACCCTTGGGCTCTCTAAAGGAACAGAGGTTTATATGCTCCTCTCACCCATGCATGTGGTTTTGGAGGCACAGGATGAATAGCTTGGACCTTACACCCTTTTGGCTTACCTTGGAGCTCTCCTTTTGGACTACCCTTATACTGCTCTTTTTGGGTATTCCATTGGCTTACTTTTTAGCGTACAGCAGAAGTAGATACACCTCTTTGGTGGAGGCTTTAGTATCCCTGCCCTTGGTTCTTCCTCCAACCGTTTTGGGCTTTTATCTACTTTTGGCTTTGAACAAAGAGGGTTTTATTGGTGCCCTTTGGTATAGGCTTTTTGGAAAGCAACTGGTTTTTCATTTTGAGGGTATTTTGATCGCCTCTGTGATCTACAGCTTGCCTATGATGGTTCATCCTCTCACTGCAGGCTTTAGGTCTGTGCCCAAAAATCTCATAGAAGCCAGCTATACTTTGGGAAAATCCAAGTGGGAGACACTTATTAAGGTGATCCTTCCCAACATGAAGGCTTCCGTGCTTACGGGTGTAGTTCTCTCCTTTGCCCACACTTTGGGGGAGTTTGGTGTGGTTTTGATGGTAGGCGGAAACATTGAGGGGGAAACAAGGGTGGTCTCCATAGCCATATACTCTGCGGTGGAAGCCCTTGATTACACCACCGCCCATGTTTATTCCCTTGTACTCTTACTTTTTTCTGTATTCTCCCTTACCGCGTTGTATGTGCTAAACAGAAGGTGGAGCCTTCTATGATAAGGTTCCGCTTAAAAAAGAAGCTTTACGGCGCTCAGGGGGACTTCCTTTTAGAGCTGGAGTTTGAAATGGAAGAAGACGAGTTTATTGTGGTCCTTGGACAATCTGGCAGTGGAAAGACGACCCTTTTGAGAATGCTGGCAGGTTTAGAAAAGCCAGAGGAAGGTTCCATGGAGGTAAAGGGTGAGGTCTGGTATGACTCAAAAAGAGGAATAAACTTACCACCACAGAAGAGGGATGTGGGCTTTGTCTTTCAGGATTATGCCCTATTCCCAAACATGAGCCTTTTTGAAAACATAGCCTTTGGAATGAAGAAGAAGGACCCACAGAGGGTTATGGAACTTTTGAAGTTAGCAGGCTTAGAACAGCTAAAGGACAAAAAGCCAAGCGTTCTCTCAGGAGGACAAAAACAGAGGGTAGCCTTGCTTAGGGCTTTGGCAAAAGAACCGAAGCTTTTGCTGTTGGATGAGCCCCTCTCCGCCCTTGACCCAGAGACCGCCATAACCCTCAGAGAAGAAATAAAGAAGTTCCAAAGGAGCTTTAACATACCCACAATTATGGTGTCCCACAACAGGGAGGATGTCCTGAGCTTGGCAAGCAGGGTGCTTTTGCTCTCCGAAGGAAAGATAAAGTCGGTAGGAAAGCCAAAGGATGTGCTCTTCTCAAGGAGAGAATCTCCTAAGTTTTCTTTGAACGGCATAGTTCTTGAAAAAGAAATTGCAGAATATGCTTGTATTCTCAGTGTGGCGGTTGGGTCTGAGGTAGTTCAGGTGGTGGTGCCAAGGGATCAGGAGGAAGAGTTCAAGCCAGGAGACAGGGTGCTTTTATCCACGAAGGCTTTTGTTCCCATAGTTCGTAAAGCCGAGACTGCTTTCAAAAATCCCTCGTTGGAACGTCCCTCCAACCTCTAAAGGGAGCTAATCCGAGAACAGGGAAGAGGAGGGCTACCCTTGGAACTTGTCAAGCTACAAAATGGGTTTCTATTTTCAGAACAGCCTCAATAACCGTTGACGAAAATTTTTGAGATTGTATATTAATATTAATACTCTCAGGAGGTGAAATCGTGCTGGAAAAGGTAGAGGTGGGCAAGAAGGTTAAGGTTTTGGACATTGAAGGAAAGGAGGATAGCCTAAGAAAGCTTCAGGCTATGGGCATAAGAAAGGGTAAGGTGTTGGAAGTGGTGCAAAAGTTGGGTAGAAGCATAGTGGTCAAAGTAGACCATTCTAAGATAGCCATCAGCAAGGGCTTGGCACAAAAGATAAAGGTTCAATGAAGATCAACGTAGCCCTTGTGGGAAATCCTAATGTAGGTAAAACGAGCCTTCTCAATCACATTGCTGGAACAACCCTGCGGGTTGGAAACTGGGCGGGCACCACCGTAGAAAAAAAGGAAGGCAAAGCCTTTTATAAGGGTTATGAAATTTACTTGGTGGATTTGCCCGGCATTTACAGCCTTGAGCCCTTTTCCGAGGCGGAGCAGGTGGCAAGGGACTACCTTTTGAGCCAAAAGCCCGATGTGGTGGTAAATGTGTTGGAAACTCCCAACATGGAAAGGGACCTCCTCCTGACTGCGGAGTTATTGGAGATGGAAATTCCTACAGTGATCGCTTTAAACATGTTGGACGAAGCCCGAAGGCTCGGCATAGAGGTAGATAAAGAAAAACTTTCTGAACTTTTGGGAATAAAGGTAGTCCAAACTAACGGCAGGACTGGAGAGGGAAAAAGAGAGCTTTTGGAAGCAATAATCCAAACTTACGAGCAAAAGATAAAGCCCTTTCCTTTGAAATACTCCCAAACCTTAGAAGAGTACCTTTCCAAGGTGGAGGGAAATACCAAGTTTGAAAAGATCAGAAAATCCCAAGAGCTTTACGGAGAAGATTTTGATAAACTTTTGAAAGATGAGAGATTTGCCTTTGCCCATGGCTTGTTCTACAAGGTGGTAAAAAAGGTCAATCAGGGTGCCTTTGAGCTGACGGACAGTTTAGATAAATTGCTTTTGCATCCAGTTTTTGGTCTGTTTTTCTTTTTATTTTTGATGTTTTTTATGTTCAAAATAGCCTTTGACTTTTCTGCCCCTTGGATGGAGTGGCTAGATGGTTTTATGAATAACTTTATCTCTCCTTTAATAGTTTATCTTTTGGGCGAGTCTTTGTTTTCAAGGTTTTTATCCGAGGCGGTTGTAGGTGGTGTGGGCTTTGTGCTTACCTTTTTGCCCCTGATCGCAAGCATTCTTTTTATCCTTTCCCTGCTTGAGTTTTCTGGATATCTGCCAAGGGTTGCCTTTTTGATGGATGGTTTGATGCATAGGTTTGGACTGCATGGCACCGGTTTTATTCCCCTCCTTTTGGGCTTTGGTTGTAATGTGCCTGCCATAATGGCGTCAAGGGTCATGGAAACAAAAAGGGACAAACTCTTGGTTCTGGCAATGGTCCCCTTTATGAGCTGTCCCGCAAGGCTTGTGGTTTTTTCCTTCTTTGCGGTGCTCTTTTTTCCAAATCCCGCCCTTGTGATTTTCCTGCTCTATCTTTTTGGTGTTTCGGTTGCCTTTTTAACCTCCTTTTTCCTTCAAAAGTTGGTTTATAGAGGCTCTTTGCACCATATGATCTTGGAACTTCCACCCTACCGTTTACCCGCCCTAAAGCTGGTGCTTAGGATCACCTGGGCACATGTGAAACATTTCATATACAGGGCTGGAACCCTAATATTTGCGGTTTCTGTGATCCTTTGGGCTATGCTAAATTTACCCCCGGGCGTTTCCAATCCAAAGGACAGCTTTGCAGGTTATGTGGGCAGGGCGTTGGTGCCCATATTCAAACCAATGGGACTTGAAGATTGGCAAATCACAACATCCCTTATCCCCGCCTTTCTTGCCAGGGAGATCGTTCTTAGCTCTATGGCAGTTATCTACTCGGTGGAGGAAGGCAAGAAGGAAGAGTTTGAGCCCAGAAAGGCACTGCAGGAGCAAGGAGTGGCATTTGCCAATGCCCTTAAAGAATCGGTTCTTAACCTTTTAAACCCAATGCCAAAAGCCCTTGAGGTGAAGGAGGAACATTCCCAACTAAAGTCTGCCATTAAAAACTCCATGAACCCAGCCCAAGCCCTTGCCTTTATGGTCTTTATACTCTTATACACCTCTTGCTTAGGCACGGTGGCAGTTTTGCAAAAGGAGGGAGGCACAAAGTTTGCCCTGTTGTTCTTAGCATACAGCTTTGTTGTGGCATGGGTATCGGGAGTTATCGTTTATAAATTAATGAACCTTTTAGTAGGTTAGAGTATAGGTATAGGTGGAGGATATTTGAAAGGTTTCCCTTTTTGAATTATACTATCTAAAGAAATCAAAAAAAGGGAGTGTGTCATGATGGAACAAGGTAACTTGCCCACTCAGAGGGTGAATATATCCACCCAGAAAATGCTCGGTGGCATTGGTTATATTTTAATCCTGTTAAGTTGGATACCGAGAATAGGGATTCTTTTAAGCATCGTGGGGTTTGTTCTATGGCTTATCAGCATGTACCAGCTAAGCAATATGCTAAGAAGGCCAAGTATTTTTCAAAAGGTTTTGATAGCTTTCATTTTAAACATAGTTGGTACGGTAATAGCTTTTGCCTTTGGGCTAATGGCGTTAATACCATTATTCGTTTCTCCGAAAAACGAAACGGGTGCCATTTTAGGATTAGGCTTAGGGGTTGCCTTTGCTATTTTAGTTGCATATGCCACTCTTGTGGTTAGTTTTTTCTTCTATAAAGAAGCATATGAAATTCTTGCCCAAGCGACAAATCAAAATCTTTTTAAGATTGCTGGGCTTTTGATGTTTATAGGTGCGATTGCAATAATCTTGTTTGGGTTAGGTGGTTTGCTAATGCTTGTGGGTTATATACTGCTTGCGGTAGCATTCTTTACAGCACCAAACGAAGTGGAGGTTCAGGGTGCATAGGAATGTTTGGTTTAAAAGAAGGGGAAGTAGGGATTGCTGTCAGTAAGTTAGGTCCCTATCTCCCAAGAGGAAAGATAAGCTATCTGCTCTTGCGTTAGCTGGTCTATTTCCACGCCCATACTCTTTAACTTTAAAACCGCCACCTCCCTGTCTATTTCATCGGGCACCTTATAGACCTTCTTCTCAAGGTTTTTGTAGTTTTTGACGATGTATTCTGACGAGAGGGCTTGGTTGGCAAAGGACATATCCATCACCGACGCAGGATGACCTTCTGCGGAGGCAAGATTTACGAGCCTACCCTGTGCCAGTAGGTATATGCGTCTGCGGTCCTTGAGGGTGTATTCCTCCACGAACCTTCTTATCTCCCTCTTGGATACAGCCATGCTTTCCAGAGCCTTTTTATCAATCTCCACATCAAAGTGCCCTGCGTTGGAGATTATGGCACCGTCTTTCATAACTTCAAAGTGTTCTCCTCTTATGACGGAAGTGTTGCCCGTAACGGTGACGAAAAAGTCTCCGAGCTTTGCTGCCTCTTTCATGGGCATTACCAAAAATCCATCCATCTTGGCTTCCAATGCTTTGATTGGGTCCACCTCCGTTACGATCACCGTTGCACCCATACCCCTAGCCCTTTGGGCTACTCCTTTGCCACACCAACCATAACCAGCCACCACAAAGTAAGAGCCCGCTATGAGCCGGTTAGTAGCCCTTAGGATGCCGTCTATGGTAGATTGACCGGTGCCATAACGGTTGTCAAACATGTGCTTGGTGTAGGCATCATTCACCGCAATAATGGGAAAGCCCAGAACACCTTTTTGCGCCATAGCCTTTAGCCTTATTACGCCCGTGGTGGTTTCCTCCATACCACCCATTATCTTACCTAACAAATGCGGATAGTCTTTATGGATGGTAGATATTAGGTCTGCTCCGTCGTCTATTACTATGTGGGGCTCCTTTTCTATAACAGCCCTTATGTGGGAATAGTAGGTTTCCGTGTCCTCACCTTTCATGGCAAAGACGGGAATTTGATAATACTTTACCAAGGCACTGGCAACATCATCCTGGGTGGATAGGGGGTTTGACGCAGTAAGATAAACCTCCGCACCACCTTCCTTTAATGTGATCATCAGGTTGGCGGTTTCTGTGGTTACGTGCAGGCATGCAGAGATCCTTAAACCCTTAAAGGGCTTTTCCTTGCTGAACCTTTCCCTTATGCTTCTCAAGACGGGCATATCCCTTTCTGCCCACTCTATACGGTTTTTCCCTTCCTCTGCCAGGCTAAGGTCTTTCACGTGGTATTCCATAGACTTTAAGTTTATCATATTTTTATGCTTAGACCTGTTCTTGTTCTTAACTTTGGTTCCCAGTATGTTCAACTAATCGCCAGAAGGATAAGGGAGTTAGGAGTTTACAGTCAAATTGTGCCCTTTTATGAGAAGGTGGAAAAGCTCCTTGAAAAGAAGCCCTACGCTATTATTCTGTCCGGAGGACCTGCCAGCGTCTATATGCCAAAGGCTCCACTGCCCGACGAAAGACTGTATGAGTTAAACATACCCATCCTTGGCATATGCTATGGGCTTCAGGCAATAACCTTTCAGTTGGGTGGTGTTGTGGAAAAGGCACAAAGGCAAGAGTATGGCAGGGCAAAGCTACAGGTTTTGAAGGAAGACCCATTCTTTGAAGGACTCCCAACAAGCTTTGATGTGTGGATGAGCCATGCGGACAAGGTCTCCAAACTGCCACGGGATTTTGAGGTTCTGGCAAGTTCGGAAAACTCTCCTTACGCAGTAATTCGGCACAGAGAAAAGCCCATTTATGGCGTTCAGTTCCATCCAGAGGTTGCCCACACCCAGTATGGGAAGGAGATGCTTGCTAACTTTCTCTTCAAGGTGGCAAAGGCAGAAAAGAACTGGCAGATGGAGGACTTTATTGAAAGAAGCATAGAGGAGATAAGGCAGAAGGTAGGAAACAGAAAGGTTATATGTGCCCTCTCTGGCGGTGTGGATTCTACGGTAGCCTTTGCCCTAACTTACAGGGCTATAGGAAACAACCTTTTGGGTATATTTGTAGATCATGGACTTTTAAGAAAGGGCGAAGCCCAAGAGGTGGAGGGCTACTTTAGGGCAATGAACTTTCCCTTTAAGAAGGTGGATGCAAGCCAACTATTTTTGGAGAGATTGAAAGGTGTAGAAGATCCAGAAGAAAAGAGAAGGATAATAGGCCATACCTTTATTGAGGTCTTTGAAAGGGAGTCAAAGGACTTTGGGGCGGAGCTTTTGCTTCAGGGAACACTCTATCCCGATGTGGTGGAGAGCGCGGGCATAGAGGGAGCACAAGTAATAAAGACCCATCACAACGTGGGAGGACTACCAGAGAGGATGTCTTTGGAGCTTTTGGAGCCCTTGAGGGAGCTGTTCAAGGACGAAGTTAGAGAAATAGGGAAGCTTCTGGGGGTTCCCGAGGGCATACTTCGGAGGCATCCATTCCCTGGTCCAGGTCTTGCCATCAGGATCTTGGGAGAGGTAAAGGAAGAGGACCTAAACATACTCCGGGAGGCGGACGCCATATTCATAGAAGAGCTAAAAAAATGGGGATTATATGACAAGGTTTGGCAAGCTTTCGCGGTGTTGTTGCCAGTAAAAAGCGTGGGGGTGATGGGGGATGTTCGGACCTACGAGAGGGTAGTGGGTCTGAGGGCTGTGGATAGTGTGGATGGCATGACCGCGGACTGGTCTAAACTGCCCTACGAGTTTTTAGACCATGTGATGCGTAGGATCATAAACGAGGTAAAGGGTGTAAATAGGGTGGTGTACGATATATCCTCTAAGCCACCTGCCACCATAGAGTGGGAATGAACGTAGAACTAAGAAGAAAGCTATTTCATGTATTTTCCATCCTCCTGTGGCTTTTGCCGCTTTTTTTACTTCCAAAGCCTTTACTTTTACTGTTATGTCTTTTGGTGATCCTTTTAAATCTTTCGCTAGTTTTTAAGTTAGGCAAAGACCGGCTAAAGCCCATATACGATCTAGTTTATTACTTTGAGAGGGAGAACAACCGCGAAAAGCCATCCATTCAAGCCCTCTGGCTAAACTTGGGCGTATTTTTAAGCTTTCTTTTCTTCCCAAAAGAGTGCAGTGCGGTGGGCGTGTTAATTACCGCAGTGGGAGACGGCTTTGCGGGTATAGTGGGCTATCACTTCGGAAAGACAAAGATAGGAAACAAAAGCCTAGAGGGTGCTTTGGCTTTCTTTGTTAGCACAAGCTTGGTTCTTTTCCCCTTCCTTGGTCCAAAGGCTTTCTTGGTAGCCCTTGCGGGCGCACTGGTGGAACTTTTTTCCAAAAGGGTTGACGATAACTTTTTGCTTCCCTTGGTGGGTAGCTTGGTTGCCTGTTTTTAGCAGTTGAAGAACATGGCGTGGGAGCCTTCTAGGGGTAGGTTGTTAATATAATAGCAATTATGTTAACACTTCTTCTATCCAATCCCTTGACATTTCTGACGACAATTTGCTATCATTTATATCAAGTATCAAACCTTTAAAAGGAGGGTATCATGAATACTGTCAAAATAAAGGCAAGTGAGTATGCAAATTTGACAGGAGTGTCTTTGAACACCGTCAAGAATCGCATAAGGGCGGGAGTGCTTCCCGGCGAAAAAGGGGAGGACGGCATATGGTATGTCCTTTTAAACAGGGAGGAGTATGAGTTTTTGACCCAGAAAGAGGAAGAAAGAGCCAAGCAAGAGGCTAATCTTTCTTCCAACTTGGAAAAGCTAAAGGCAGGCTTTGAAGGTAGCCTGATAGCCACCTATTTGGAGATGCTTATGCAAAAGGACAGACAAAGGGAAGAGCTCTTTCATGAGCTTTCCAGCCTATACACCCTTCTGGCGGTAAAGGAGAAGGAAATAGAACTTCTAAAGAGGGCTTTGGAGGATCGTGAGAAAGAAAGGACCTTGGTGGAAGAGCTAAGGAAGGAGCTCAAGGAAAAGGAGAAAGAGATCCACAAATTGGAAGGAAAGCTCAAGGAAAAGGAGCTTGAACTGGCACAGAAGGATATAGAAGTCCAAAAGCTACTTCTGGAAAAGGAGAGGGAGATGCTCTCCTTGAGGCTTGAGCTTGAGCAGTGTAAAAAGCAAAGGGAGACAGAGTGAGTCTTATCCAGTTATACTGAACATATACGAGGGCTCTTTCCGAGCTATTCGTTAAAATAAAAAATCATGGAATTTGAACCGGTTATAGGGCTTGAGATCCACGTGCAATTGGACACCCAAACCAAAATGTTCTGCACGTGCCCTGTAGAGTTTGGAGCAGAGCCCAACAGTCTTGTGTGTCCTGTATGCCTCGGTCTGCCCGGTAGTCTTCCCGTGGTCAATAAGAGGGCTGTTGAGTACGCCATAAGGGCAGCTTTAGCCCTCAACTGCAAGGTGCATACCTTTTCTGTTTTTGCCCGAAAGAACTACTTTTATCCGGACCTGCCAAAGGGATATCAAATATCCCAGTATGAACAGCCTTTGGCTACAGATGGATGGATGGAGGTCAACGGTAAGAAAATTCGCATAAGGAGACTACACTTAGAGGAGGATGCGGGCAAAAGCATTCACGAAGGCAACAAAACTTACATAGACCTAAACAGGGCTGGCACGCCACTTATAGAGATTGTCACCGAACCAGACATAGACTCTCCAGAGCTTGCAAGGGAATTTTTGGAGACCCTCAGGAACATACTCCGGTATGCGGGCGTCTCTAAGGCAGATATGGAGAAGGGACAACTAAGGTGCGACATAAACCTTTCTCTAAGACCTAAGGGCACAGATCAGCTTGGCACAAAAGTAGAAATAAAGAACGTCAATTCCTTTAAGTTTGTTCAAAAGGCAATAGAGAGCGAGATAGAAAGGCAGGCAAAAATTCTCTCCACTGGTGGAAAAATAGTGCAGGAAACCCGCACCTTTGACCCATCCAGTGGGCTCACCCATCCTATGAGAACCAAAGAAGAGGCAGAGGACTACAGATACTTCCCAGACCCAGACCTTCTACCTTTGGTAATAAAAGAGGAGCGGATAGAAGAGGTCAGGGCAACCATGCCTGAACTTCCCAAACAAAGGTATGAAAGGTTTATAAGGGACTATGCCCTTTCTTCCTACGACGCAAAGGTGCTAACGGACTTAAAAGAGCTTGGAGATTTCTTCGAAAATGCCCTCAGCTTTTACCCTGAAGACCCAAAGCTAACATCCAACTGGCTCTTGAACGACTTTTTGGGACAAATAAGAGACCGTGGGCTGAGCCTTGAAGAGTCGCCCGTGAACCCGGAAAAGCTCTCCAAACTAATAAAACTTATAAAGGAAGGTGTGCTCTCTTCCAAGCTTGCCAAAGAAGTGCTTGCCCAAATGTTTGAAACCGGAGAGGACCCAGAGGTAATCGTAGAAAAGAGAGGTCTAAAGCAAATAACCGACGAGAACTCTTTGGTGGCTATCGTGCAGGAGGTTTTAAATGCCCATCCAAAGGAGTATGAAAGACTTAAATCGGGAGAGACAAAACTTATGGGCTTTTTTGTGGGACAGGTTATGAAGGCTACAAAAGGAAAGGCAAACCCTCAACTGGTAAATAAAATCCTTAGCGAGGTGCTTTCTCAATGAAAATCGCCATAGGTTCAGACCATGCGGGCTTTAGCCTAAAGGAAAAAATAAAAGAGTTTTTACTATCCAAGGGCTACGAAGTTTTAGATTTTGGAACTAATTCCACTGAATCCACCCACTATCCCATCTTTGCCAAGGAGGTGGCAAGGGCGGTTCAAAGAAAGGAGGCGGACTTTGGTATCCTTATCTGCGGAAGCGGTATAGGAATGTGTATAACCGCCAATAAGTTTAAGGGCATTCGGGCAGCCCTGTGTCTGAACGAATACATGGCACGCATGAGCAGAAGGCACAACAATGCCAACGTGCTCTGCCTTGGAGACCGAGTTCTGGGGGAAGAGTTAGCCCTTTCCATAGTGTCCGCTTGGCTCAGTGAGGAATTTGAGGGCGGAAGGCATCAAAAAAGGCTGGAACTCATACAAGAGATAGAAGAAGGTATATGTTAAAATACCTATCCAGGAGGTTAAGATGGAAATACAGCAAGCCCTTTATCCGAACATAACTTTGTTTGTCCAAGCCTTCCTTTTTCTGATCTTCCTGTTCATAATAAGGCAGGTCCTCGTAAAGCCCTACAGTGCGGTAATAGAGGAGAGGGAGAGCATTACCGCAAAGAATTACGAAGACGCAAAGAAACTCCAAGAGGAAGCCAGCAGGTTTTTTGAACTGGCAAGGGAAGAGTTAGAAAAGGCAAGCTTGACCTCCAAAGAGATATTAAACTCCGCCAAGAGGGAAGTGGAAAAGATCAAGGCGGAAAGGCTCGCACAGGTGGAAAAGGAAGCCCAAGAGGAAATAGAAAGGGCATTGGAGGAGATAAGAAGAAAGCTTGAAGAAGAAAAACAAAAACTTCAAGAGAGGCTAAAAGATATCGCCGAAGAAATCGTGAGAAAAATAGAAGAGGAGGCGGCGTAATGGCAGAAGGGCATCACACCATAGAGTTAGTTTGGAAGGGGCTCAACATACTGCTCTTTTTGGCAATAGTTTATTACTTTGGTAGAAAGCACATAATCCAAGCCTTCGAAGGCTTTTTCTCCAAACTAACGGAGGGTTTGGAAAGCTCCGAGAGGGAACTGAAGGAGGCAAAGGAGACCTTGGAAAGGGCAAAGGCAGAGTATGAGGATGCCAAAAGACGCCACACTGAGCAGATAGAACTTGCCAAGCAAACCGCCCAGCAGATGAAGGAAGAGGAGCTCAAAAAGATAGAAGAGATTGCAAGCAGAATAAAAGAAAAGGCAAAAGAAACCATTGAGTTGGAGACCAAGAGGGCAAAGGAAGAACTCTTGCGGTTTGGAATGAGGCAGGCAAAGGAGCTCGCCCTCCAAAGGCTATTCCAAGACTTTGAAAACCCGGACATCCAGAAAAAATACGCAGAGAAAATGCTCAGGAAACTGGAGGTGCAAAAATGAACAAGGAGCTTTCAAAAAAGCTGGCTAAATCCCTGCTGGGCAAACTTCCCAAAGAAAGGTCTGTTTTGGTTCAAGCCAGCGAGTTTCTTGGCTTTGTTTATAGCCTATACCGAAAAGAAAGACTCTTTAGGGACTTTATACTGAACCCACAAGTTCCCAACGAAAAAAAGGTGGAGTATTTAGTAAGTCTTTCTTCAAAATTTTCCTTGCCCTCGGAAGTAAAGGAGTTTATAAACTACTTGGTGGAGCTCAACGCAATGCCTATGTTGGGGGAAATCAAAAGGCTCTACGATCACGAAGTGGAAAAGTTCCTAAGGCTTTCCAAGGCTTTCATACTCGTTGCCAGAAAGCTTGACGAGAATACCTTAGAGTCCATAAAGTCAAAGGTTCAACAGATCCTCAACAGGGAATTGGAGTTTGAGGTCCAAGAGGACCCATCCCTCATAGGGGGCTTTGTGGTAAAAACAAGCGGTTTTGTTTTGGACGCCTCAGTAAAGAGGGCTTTAGAAAAATTAACATAGGAGGTTCCAGATGGCGGTGGAGAGAACCTTGGTGATTGTTAAACCCGATGCCTTTGAGAAGGGGGCAACTGGTAAAATAATAGACAGGTTTCTATCCGAGGGCTTTAGGCTTGTTGCCCTCAAGCTCTTTAGGTTCACCACAGAGCAGGCAAAGGGCTTTTACATAGTGCACAAAGACAGACCCTTTTACGGGGAGCTTGTGGAGTTTATGACTTCAGGACCTGTGGTCGCCATGGTTTTGGAGGGAGAGGATGCCATAAGGAGGGTAAGGGAGATCATAGGTCCCACCGACAGCGAGGAAGCAAGGAAGGTTGCTCCTAACTCCATAAGGGCACTGTTTGGCACCGATAAGGGTAAAAATGCAGTGCACGCCTCAGATTCTGTAGAATCCGCCCAGTATGAGATTCCCTTCATATTCTCACGGTTGGAGATGGTAGAGTGATGTTTGACTGGAAGAAATATAAGGAAAAACTCTTGGCTTTGAGGGAGCTTATTGAAAGGGAAAGACCCTTTGGTGCAGATGTGGATGTGGAGCTTGTGCTTCCAGCGGACCCTCAGTTTAAGCTACACAGAGAAGTCCCTTATCTTTTGGTGCGGTTTGAGGTTTCAGAAAAAATAACTAAGGAAAGAAAAATAGAGCTCTTTGATTACTACTTGGAAAAGAACACGGAGGAGCTTTTAAAGCTTATAACCGATATGATAGAAGAGTTTGTGGCGGAGTCGGAAAGCTCCGAATACGGCGGTGGCTAACATGCGTAGTATGACAGGGCTCGGAAGGGCTACCGCGGAGGATGAAGAGAGAAAGGTAGCGGTTTTTATAAAGACCTTAAACGGGAAGGGGCTTGACGTTTCAATAAGGTCTAACATAAACCTTTATGAGTTTGAGTTTGAGGTAAGGAATAAGATAAAGGAGTATCTGCAGAGGGGAACTGTTAGCGTCCTCGTGCAGGTGGAAGCAAAAAAGCCAAAGGGAAACGTGGTAAATCCCGACGCCCTGGTTAGCACTTTTCAGTTTTTTAAAGATTTAGCCCAGCGTTCTGGGTTCAATCTCTCTGATGATATGGCTTTTTACGCTTCTTTAAGGTATGTGGAAATGGCGGAGGAGGAACTGGAGGAGGAAACCAAGGCACTCATTATTCAGGCATTGACCGACGCACTAAAGGAAGTTGTAAAGAGCAGGGAAGAGGAAGGAGCAAAACTAAAGGAGGAGCTTCTTTCTAGACTAAGGATTATAAGGGAGCACCTAAAAAGTATCCTTGAAAACAAGGATAGCATTTTAGAAAGGGCAAAGAAAAGGGTTTTGGAGAAGGCAAAGGAGCTAAACCTCCCGGAAGGGAATCCCACTGTTCTCAGTGAGATCAGTCTTATCCTTTCAAAGATGGACATAGAGGAGGAAGTGGCACGCTTTAAGGTTCATCTTGAGAGGTTTGAGGGACTGTTGGATGCACAGGGAGAGGTAGGAAGGAAGCTGGAGTTTTTGCTCCAAGAGATGCACAGGGAGATAAACACCTTAGGAAACAAAATGCCCGAGCTTTCTCAATGGGTGGTGGAGATAAAAGCAGAGGTTGATAGGTTAAAACAGCAGGTGGCAAACATAGAGTAGTTTGGGTTATAATATATTCTATAGCGGGCGTAGCTCAGAGGTGGAGCGGCTGCTTGCCATGCAGCAGGTCGCGGGTTCGAGTCCCGTCGCCCGCTCTTAGGCAACGTGGCCGAGTGGCTAGGCGAGGGACTGCAAATCCCTTCTACGGCGGTTCGAATCCGCCCGTTGCCTTAAGAAAAACCAACCAACAATGGAAACTTACCTAATACCAATCCTCGCTTCCATCGTAGCTGGTTTTATAAATGCCATAGCTGGCGGTGGAACCCTTATAACCTTTCCCGCTTTGGTCTTTGCAGGCTTAGACCCACTCTCCGCCAACGTAACAAACACCGTAGCCCTATGGCTTGGACCTTTTACCAGCGCCCTGAGCTACAGAAAGACTCTGAGGGAAAACTTCCCTACTCTTAAAACCTTTTTGCCTCCATCTTTGCTTGGTGCCTTGCTTGGTGCTTTTTTGCTCATATACACTCCGCCCGAGACCTTTAAAAAGGCTGTTCCCTTTTTGATAGGTTTTGCCACCCTTTTGCTTGCTTTCAGTGAGCTGATTCTCAAGTTCATAACAAGGCTTGGCAACTCCTCAAGGTTTCTTCCTATCTTGCTTCAGTTTCTCACAGCTATCTATGGGAGCTACTTTGGGGCGGGTATAGGCATAATGATGGCATCCTCCATAGTGCTTTCCGGTGTTTCAAACATGCAACTGACCATAGCCCTCAAGAACTTTTTAGGCTTTGTGATAAACCTTTTGGGTGCCCTTATCTTTGTGTTTAGTGGCAAGGTTGCCTTTGACTTTGTGCTTGTTATGATGCCAGCCTTTATGCTGGGTGGATATCTGGGGGCGGTGGTAGCCAAAAGGCTAAATCAGAAAACCGCCAAAGCGGTGATCGTCGCTTGGGGATTTTTGCTTAGCTTTGTGTTCTTCATAAAGGAATTTGGGCTTCTTTGAAGGCTTCTTCCCTTTCTTTGCACTTTATACATCTTCCACAATGAAGTATCTTCCCATTTCGTAAAATGGGATTGACGCAGGAAAAGGTCCTGTGCAGTGGAACCCACTTTGAAAATCTCTTTACAACCTCTCCCTTTTCCATGCCAAAAAAGGGAACCTCTACTTTTAACCTTTGCTTTGAACCTTCTGTGATTAGCCTTTCCACCTCTTTAAGGTAGGCAAGGTTGTTATCGGGAAAGGGATACAGTCCCAAACTGCCTATGCCTATACTCTCCGCCCTCTTTGACAGGGCATATCCTGCCACCGCAGTTAATAGTGTTAAGTTTCTCAGAGGAATAAACAATTCCTCTTCTGTCTCTATGGCTTCGTACTTTTTATGGTAAGTTTTTAAAGGCAGAACCTTTATAGGCATCAACTTTGAAAACCCTCTTTTTGTCTCTTGCCAGAGCTCAGTAGCTTTCACATACTCAAGCCTTTCCCAGGGCATTCCGCATTTAACATAAACCGGATAGACAACCTGTCCTTCCAAGAGCTTAAGGTATAGAACACACGTGCTTTCCACTCCTCCACTGAAAAGAACAACACTCTTTTTCATGGCTTAACCACCGCCAAATAAACTACCACCAGACCACCCACCACCAATGGCAGGGCTACGATGTAGTTAAAAAGGTCGTATCTTTTGTATGCCTTTTCTTTGTCTTGACTCTTTGGTATGTGTATATTCACAAACCAGAAGTTTAGGACCTCCAAGGGCAAAAAGAGGAGCAGTACAATAGGCAGTTTGTAGTTTAACCAGTTTATGTCAAAGCGATATTTAAGTAAATGTAGCATATAGAAGCCCATAGCAAGGGCAAGAACAAAGCCTACTATCTCAAGGTTTGTCATCCATCGGTAGAAGTTTCTGAGAATGTGCTTGTCGCACTTGGTATCTTTAAAGTTTCCGTAGATCATAAAAAGCCCTAAGGAAGAGGAGGATGCAACCCACAAAAAGACGCCTATCAGGTGGAAGAACTTGGCTGTTGTGTATTCCATTTTGCTACCCTTTTTATGTAAGGATATAGAATTTTACCAATATATGGAACCCTCTTAATCCGCACTAAGTCCTTTTTGGAGGATTTAACCAAAAAGAAAACAGCCAACAGCACAAAGGGAACCGTTGGAAGCAGTGGCAAAAAGACACCCAAAACAGCAAGCAATAAAAAAATCCCAGCAATAGTCCTGTAAAGGAACTTTCTCATGTTTGCACACCAATCATACTTACGCAAAGATGAATATAGACACAAAGAAAAGCCTTGTCAAGCATTTAGCGAGGCTATTTCGATTTCCAGTAATAGGATTTTAGGATGTGCTAAAGAAGAACTAAGATGAGTTTATGTGGAAAAGTATTTTACCTCTGAAAAGGCTTCACGCTTTTGTTAAACACTCCCTTCTAAAGGCTAACCACTTGACAGAAACCATTTTCTAATCTTAAAATACCATATAAATGATTATTCCTTTTGCAAGCGTGAGCAAGGAGAAAAGTGAATGAGCGGATTAGAAAAGCCTTTTTATTTACTGCCATTAGTTATACCATTAATCTTGTCTTTCCGACCAAAAATCTCCCTAATCTTGCAGAGCTTAACAAGTTTAGTTTTTCTTATAGTTTCTATCTACTTAATACCCTCAAATACTGATTTTATCGTCTCATTTCAATCGGCTATTCCCTTTTTAACATTTAGCTATAGAGTTGATAGTTTAAGCTTGTTTTTTGCTGGGCTTGTATTTTTACTATCCTTAGTTTCTTCAATATATTCTGTTTCTTATATCAGTGAATTTAAACACAAAAAAATTTTAACCTTTTTGTATAACTTGTTTATCCTCTCTATTATTATGGTAATTTTGTCTGCAAACGTTCCCACCTTTCTAATATGGTGGGAACTAATGTCTGTTGTTTCGTTTTTGCTTGTTATTTTTGATTATAAAAAGGAAGAAAATTTAAACGCTGGTATTCTCTATATGTTTATGACCCATTTGGCAACAATCTTTATAATTATTTCGTTTATTCTACTTTATATTCACTCTGGAAGCCTTGAGTTCAAAAATTTCACTAACATAAACCTGCCTGAAAACATTAAGTTTTTAGTTTTCTTAACTTCTTTGATTGGCTTTGGGACAAAAGCTGGTATATTCCCGCTTCATTTTTGGCTTCCAAAGGCTCATCCTGTTGCCCCTTCTAATGTTTCTGCTTTAATGTCCGGTGTTATGATAAAAACAGCTATATACATGCTTATTAGATTTTACTTTGAATTTTTGAAGGATATTCCTGTTAGTTTTGGATATATAGTTTTATTCTTTGGTGCCTTATCCGCAATGTATGGGATATTGTATGCATATGTTCAAACAGATATAAAAAAATTATTAGCCTATTCTTCTATGGAAAATATAGGGATAATTTTAATTGCGCTTGGGCTTTCTATGATATTTAAATCTTTCAACATTGAACTTCTTATGGGACTCTCCTTTGTCGCAGTCCTATACCATACTTTAAACCATACAGTGTTTAAAGGTTTGCTATTTTTGGGCGCTGGCTCTATCTTGTTCAAAACCCATACTAAAAATATGGAAGAACTTGGTGGATTGAATAAATTAATGCCAAAGACGGGCATTTTATTTTTGATTGGGATTCTTGGAATAACTGCCTTGCCACCGTTCAATGGATTTGTAAGCGAATGGCTTATCTATCAATCCCTTTTATATGGCAGTCTTTTAAACTATGAGTTTATCTCCTTTACAATGCCTCTGTTTGCTTCTGTTTTGGCTTTAACCGGTGCGTTTTCCATTGGTAGTTTTGCTAAGCTTTATGGAACTACTTTTCTTGGAATTGGAAGAACAGATAAGACTAAAAAAGCCTCAGAACCTGATGGATTTATGCTTATAGGAATGGGGTTTTTGGCATTAATGATCATAGTTTCGGGAATCCTACCCGTTTTCCCTGTATATCTGGCTGACAGGGTCTTAAACCAAATAGAATCTTTCTCTGTTTACAAGTATATTATCCACAAAAATGGTTTATTACTTATTTCAACAGACTACGATTTTGGAAGAATCTCAACATTACTCCTTGCAATAGCGGGTATTGTTATCTTTGTAAGCACGTATCTACTTATTAGATTAATAGGAAATGGGAATACGAGAGAGTACGAAACTTGGGCTTGTGGTCTTGAAGAGAGCAACCTAACGGTTAAAGCTCAGTATAGCGCGACAGGATTTTCTCAGCCTATAAGAAGAATATTATCCTTTATCTATAAGGTAGAAGAAAGCTTGTCCTTCAGTGGTAAAAAATATTTTCTTCCGAAGAAAATTTATAGAATAAGAATTGATGATAGAATAGAAAATTTAATTTTGAGTATAACCAACGTGTTTATTAAGTTCGTTTTAAAAGTGAGATATTTTGTTCAACCCGGCATTATACATGTTTATATTGCTTATATGATATTTACCCTAATTGCTTTTATACTTTATTTCGTGAGGTGGTAGAATGGAATATATCGCTATCGGTTTTCTGCAATTTTTTGTTCTGGTAGCGATCTCTCCCTTTATTAAAACCTTTATTCACAAAATTAAATGTATCTTGAGAGGTCAGAAAGGACCACCTTTAACTCAAGCATACAAAGATATCTATAAACTTTTGAAAAAAGAAGCTGTTATCTCAAAGGATTCTTCTTTTATATCAAGGATAGCACCTTACATAGTTTTTATTTCAACCACTTGGTCTGCAACGTTTTTACCTGTAATTAACAAACATACTTTATTGAATTTTACTGGAGATATAATAGCCTTAGCTTACATTTTGGCTTTGGGTGTATTTTTTATGGCTTTATATGGTATGGATCAAGCAAGTGCTTTCGGTGGGCTTGGTTCAAGTAGAGAGGTGACTATCGCTGCCTTATCTGAAGCGTCTTTCATGCTGATCATCTTTACCTTTGCCCTTCAGACAGGAAGCACAAATATAGGAGAAATTTTTGAAAGAATTCATCAGTTTGGTGTATTTACCTATCCTGTATCTTTGTCTTTTGCTTTAATATCTCTATTAATAGTATCATTAGCTGAAAACGCAAGGATTCCTTTTGATAACCCAGAGACGCACTTGGAACTTACTATGGTCCATGAAGCAATGATTTTAGAAGCATCAGGAAGGCACTTAGCACTTTTTGAGTTGTCTTCACACATAAAACTTACTATATTTATCACCTTGGCATCAAATCTCTTCTTTCCAATTGGCTTTTACAAGGAAACTTACATTTTGTCTATAGTATTAGGGATAATTTTTTATATTTTTAAGTTAATTATATTTGCAGTTCCTGTTGCTTTAATCGAGATGAGTATAGCCAAATTCAGATTTTTCAGAGTGCCTGAGGTTCTCACACTGGCATTTATACTTTCTTTAATTTCACTGATTTTAAACAATCTATAATATTTCAGCATTACACTAAAAATTAGATTTCTATTCTCCAAACTTTTGATTTAAAAGCATTAATAAACCAGAAATTATGTCTATTGGCTCTGGTGGGCAACCTTTTATCCAAATGTCTACTGGAAGTTTATCTTTTATCCCATCCATTACTGCATAACTACCTTTGAAGATTCCACCATCCAAAGCACAATCTCCTACAGCAATAACAAACTTAGGATTTGGAACATTTTCGTATGCTTTCATCATTGCTTCATACATATTTCTTGTTAAACAGCCAGTGATCATTATAGCGTCTGCGTGTTTTGGCGATGCAACAAACTTTACTCCAAACCTTTCTATGTCATAGTAAGGATTTGATAAAGCTGATATTTCATACTCACAAGCGTTGCATGAACCACTGTCAACCTCTCTGATGGCAAAACTTCCTTGAAAGTATTTATCTATCTTTTCTTTTAACTGTTTGCCGAGAATTTCAACATTTTCATCTCTGATTTTAAGCTCTTCTGCCTTTATTCCTTCTTTAAATCTTTCTTTAAAGATTCTAAACATCTTTACACCTCACAGATCTGTTCCTGCATAGCTTAAATTTAAACTCTTATTGACAAGCGGAAAATCTGCAACGATATCTCCTAAAACTGCCCACTGTATAGCCTGCCAGTTGTTGAAAGATGGGTCTCTGATTTTTAATCTGTCTATTTTTCCTTCCTTATCTGTTTTAACAAAGTACATAATATTTCCTCTCTGTCCTTCGCTGTATCCAAGAGTCCATCTATTGGCTGGCAGTGGGTTTGGCTGTGTAAAAATCTCTCCATCTGGTAAATCTGCTAAAACTTCTTTTATTATAGAAATGCTGTCTTCTATGTCTGATAGCCTGCATTTTAACCTTGCAAAACAGTCTCCCTCTTCAAAAGTTTGGCTTGTAAATGTTAGCTTGTCGTATATAAGATATGGATGTTCTTTTCTTATGTCTGATTTTAAGCCAGAAGCTCTTGCAGTATAGCCTACACAGGAAAGCTCTTTGACTGTTTCGTAAAGTATTCTTCCCGTTGTTTCAAATCTATCAAGAATAGAAGCAGAGTCAAAAATTATTTTTTTATAAAATTCAAACTTATCAGCAATGAAGCCAAGTTTATCTATGATGAGATTTACCTTTTCTTGGTTTAAATCTACAGATACACCGCCGATTTTAAGAACGTTTTTATTAAATCTATTTCCTGTAAGTGCTTTGTTTAATCTCATCACTTCTTCTTTTAAGATAAACATACCTTGTGCACCAAAACTGTATGCTACATCCTGGAAAAGCCAAGCTACATCGTTTAGATTACACATCAACCTTTCAAGCTCAGCAAATAAAACTCTTAAATATTTAGCCCTCTCTGGAATTTCTGTATTAGAGAGTTTTTCTATGGCTTGAACATAAGCTAAGGTATGTGCGTAAGAATGGTCTCCTGATACTCTTGGAACAATTTCTAAGATTTCTTCCGCTGTTTTACCTTCAGCGAGTTTTTCTACTCCTCTATGCTTCCAAAAATGTCTTATTTCAAGCTGTAAAACATGCTCACCAGCAAGAGAAAATCTAAAATGTCCCGGCTCTATAATACCTGCATGAATAGGTCCTACAAGTATGTTAAATACTCCTTCTCCTTCAACTTCTTTGTATTCATACTTTCCATAGCTTTTAAGCTCCGGTCTTGTTTTTATATCAAAATCTTTTCTTAAAGGATGTAAATCCGGCGGAAAATTTTCTGGAAACAAAACCAAAGGTCTTGGGTCTGGATGGTTAAGTGGAACAAGCCCAAACATATCTCTAATTTCTCTTTCGTACCAGTTTAAAGCAGGTATTATGTTAGCCAGTGAGTTAAACCTTTCTTTAACTTTATTCTCTACGATAAAAAATACATTCTTTTTATGATAAGAGTAGACATATCTTATAGTAAAACAACAGTCATCAGAAAATCTATCATCTGTTGCTATTACCGTTGCAAGCTCACAATCTAAATCTCTAAATAAATACTGAGATACTTTTGCTAAGTTAAAGTCTGATGTACGAATAACTATCTCGTTTTTAGTATTAAAGCTGTAATCTGCTATTAAATCTTTTATAGGCTTTAAAAGCTCCTCAACCATTTTTAACTCCTAAAATTTCAGGTATGTTGTTAATTAGTATTAAAATTTTTTCAGGAATGTAAAAAGATAAAACAAGTGATATAAAGAGTAAAACAAACGGCGGTAATAGTATCAACAGGTCTTCTTTGTATCTTTTATCAGTATCTCCCATAAGCATGTTTAAAAAGTGATAGATAAACCCACCAAAGATTAAAACTAAAGCTAACATCAAGATAATAGAAGGAATTATAAAACCAGCTTTGAAAGAAGATATTAAAATAAAAAGCTTAGACATAAAGATGCTAAACGGCGGAGTTCCAGTGATAGCAAACACCGATAAAATCAAAGCTACGGAAGTATAAGGCAACGCTTTAAAAAGCCCTCTTATGCTGAATATATCCCTTGTGTGGAAAGAAGTTAAAATGCTTCCAACTGTCATAAATATTGAAGTTTTTACAATAGCATGATTTATAAGATGATAAACTCCTGCAAAAATGCTTAACTTAGTATTTACAGAAAATGCAAAGGCAATTATAGCCATATGTTCCATAGATGAGTAAGCAAGCAGTCTTTTATAATCAACCTGACGAATGATAAATAAAGCCGAAATTACAACAGTCAAAACACCAAAGAACATCAAATATTTTGAAGTATCATAACCATAGCCATTGTTGTTTATAATTGCTTGAACTCTGAGAATAGAATAAAAAGCACAGTTTAGTAAAACACCAGACATTAAAGCACTTATAGGCGTTGGAGCCTGTGAGTGGGCGTCAGGAAGCCAAAAATGTAGTGGAGCAAATCCAACCTTTGTTCCAAATCCAACCAATACAAATATAAACGCAAGCATTAAGAGTTTTGAATTAAGCTTACTGCTTACATCGTAAATGTTAGTCCAGTTTAAAGACTGTAATCCATGTCCTAACACTGAGAAAGAGCTGTAATAAAAAAGAATGATGCCAAACAATGCAAGAGCAATTCCAATAGAGCAAAGCATTATGTACTTCCAGCCAGCTTCCACAGCTTCTTTGTTCCTGTAGAAATTAACCAAGAATGCAGTTGCCAAGGTAGTGCCTTCTATAGCAATCCATAAAATTCCAAAATTATTTGATAATACAACCACTAACATAGTAAATATAAAGGCGTTCATCCAAAAGTAGTAATCTTTGAAGTTTCTTTCAGGAATACCAGCCTTTAACTCCCTTTTCACATAAGCTATGCTGTATATGGAAACAAAGAAGGATATTATTAAAATTATCAGAAATACTATTGAATTTAATGAATCAAGAAACAGTAAATTGTTAAGCTCAAAAATTCTGTCCTGTGGATTGTTTATCTTAGAGATTAAGCTGTATCCAAGAATCAAATTTATAAAAGTAATTCCAATTTGAACAAAATACACAAATCTAAGATTTAGAAAGTAGCTAACAACAGCCCAGATAAGTTGCAAACCAATTATGACACCCATCTTTACTCCTTAAGGTCTGATAGTCTTGATGTATCAATATTTTCAACAGTAGTTTTAATCTGAAATACAAGCACACCAGCCATCAAAACACCGACGAAAACGTCAAAAAATACTCCAATTTCAACTATCATCGGCATACCTTTTGTCAAAGAAGTTCCGGCAAGAAGTATTCCATTTTCCATTGTCAAAAAACCAATAATCTGAGATAAGGCTTTTTTCCTTGAAAGCATCATAAAAATTCCAATAAAGATAATTCCTAAGGATAACGGGAAAATCTGTTTTGCTATAACTTCACCTGTTATATTAATTTTATTTGAGATATAAAACGCGAAAATGATTATCAAGATTGAAAAAAGCAAAGAGTTTGTAATGTTTAGATACATTGAAATTTCTCTATCAAGCTTAATTTTTTCAACCACTTTAAATAAAAAGAATGGTATCAAAATCACCTTAATTAGAAAGTTTAAAAAGCTTGAAATATAAAGCTCAAATTCAGAAGATACAATCCCAATAAATAAAATGGATGTGGAGAGAAACACTGATTGAAGCTGATAGATCTTTATAGAAAGATTCAGTCTATTACTTGATAGTTGAGCTACTGCGAGGAAAAGGGACATAGCCCCGAAGAATTCAACAAGAAATTTAACCATTTTGTTGTATTATAACACATCTTAAGTTTTCCTTGGGCTAGAAACAAGTGCCCTTTCAAAGACCTGGTCTAAGTCTTTGACAAAGTGAAAGGTCATTTTGTCCCTCACATAGGCGGGTAAATCTTCCAAAACCTCATCTTTATTCTTCTCTGGAAGGATCACCTCATATATGCCAGCCCTCTTGGCGGCGAGGATCTTCTCCTTTAGCCCACCTACTGGCAGAACCCTTCCGCGTAGTGTAACCTCTCCAGTCATGGCAATGTCAGACCTGACTGGGAAATCCGTAAACAGAGAAAGTAATGCTGTAGCAATGGTAATACCCGCAGAGGGTCCATCTTTGGGCACAGCTCCCTCGGGCACATGTATGTGCACATCCCAGTTGGAAAACTCCTCCGGGTTTATTCCGTAATCTTCCGCCTTAGACTTTATGTAAGACATTGCCGCTTGGGCGGACTCCTTCATCACATCTCCAAGGGAACCGGTAAGTATGAGATTGCCCTTGCCCTTGAACCGAGTTGCCTCTATGAGCATGATCTCACCGCCCACCTCCGTCCAAGCAAGACCTATTGCCAAGCCAACCATTGGTGTATCTTCCTTGTCTGTAAATCTCTTGGGCACTCCCAAAAACCCTTTAACGTCCTGGGCTTTTACTTCAAAGGGTGGCTTTTCGCCCCTTAGCTTTCTGAGGGCGAGCTTTCTTAGGATGGTTCCCAACTGCCTTTGGAGGTTTCTAACTCCAGATTCACGGGTGTATCCTCTTATAACCTCCAAAAGGGCTTCCTCTTGGAATATAACCTCTCCCTCTTTAAAGCCGTGCAAGGGCAAAAGCTTGGGCAACAGGTGATTTTTGGCTATAAATACCTTCTCTTCCTCCGAATACCCAGAGAGGTAGATCACCTCCATCCTATCAAGGAGAGGTCTTGGAATTGTATCCACCCTGTTGGCGGTGCAGATAAAGAACACCTCCGACAGGTCAAAGGGCAAGCCTATGTACAGGTCTGTAAAGTTTTGGTTCTGTTCTGGGTCCAACACCTCCAACAGCGCTGCGTCAGGGTCTCCTTGGAAGGATATAGATATCTTATCCACCTCATCCAGAATAATCAGAGGGTTTTTGGTGCCCGCCTGCTTTACCGCCTGAATGATCCGACCCGGTAGGGCACCCACGTAGGTTCTCCTGTGTCCTCTGATCTCCGCCTCGTCCCTTATACCACCCAAGGATATTCTCACAAACTTTTTACCCAAGGCTTCCGCTATGGATTTTCCAAGGGATGTTTTGCCTACGCCCGGAGGACCTACAAAACAGAGGATCTGCACCGCAGTGCTTTTACCTTTTGTAAGCTTCTTCACCGCCAAATACTCTATGATTCGCTCCTTTACCTTCTCTAAGTTGTAGTGATCCCTGTCCAAGATCTCTTTGACCCTTTCTAAGTTGTATCTGTCTTTGGTTTTTTTGTTCCAGGGCAATTCCAGGACCCAATCAAGCCAAGTTCTTATCACTCCAGCCTCCGCAGATTCTGGATGCATTCTCTCCAGCCTCTTTATCTGCTTTTCTATCTCCTCCCGTGTTTCCTTTGAGAGCTTTAGCTGGGCTAACTTCTTTCTGTAGTTCTCCACCTCTTCCTTTTTCTCGTCGAGCTCTCCCAGTTCCTCTTGGATAGCTTTTAGCTGTTGCCTAAGGAAGTATTCCCTCTGCTCCTTCTCTATTCTTTCTCTTGCAGTGTTCCTGATCCTACTCTGGACTTCCAGCATGCCCACTTCGTTGGACAGATACTGATGGACCAGCTTTAGCCTTTCGATGGGGTCCAAGCTTTCTAAGACCTTTTGGGCTTCGTGGGACTTTATGTCCGAGATGGATGCGGTAAGGTCCGCCAGCTTTCCGGGGTCCTCCAACTCCCTTATTACCATCAATAGGTCCGGGATCACCTGCTTTCCCAAAGAGACCGCCCTATCCAAAAGCTCCTTCACAGCGGAAATGTATGCCCCCTCTTCTTTGCTAAGTTCCTCCGGGTTTATTTCCTTTTCATCTATAGCTTTAACCAACGCCCAATAGTGGTCCTCCTTTTTGTAGTAGTCCTTTATGTGTGCCCTCTTTATGCCCTGCACGAGTATTTTTAGCTTTCCTTCCTCCAAAGGCGTTGCCCGGATGATATGGGCTATAACGCCCATAGAGTAAATGCCCTCTTTATCTGGCTCCTCCACGTTCTTTTCCTTTTGCAAGACCAAGAGGATTAACCTGTCCCTTTTGAGGGCGCTCTCTATGGCTCTGACGGAAAATTCCCTGCCCACAAAGAGAGGAACCACCATAGCGGGAAAGACCACCAGGTCCCTCAGAGGCATGGCGGGCAGTTCAAACTCCTCCGATGGAACCTCCGGCAATCTGAAAAAGTCCTCCGTCATCAACTTGTTAGCTCCTCCACAAAGGTTTTTGGTTCAAACTCCTGCAGGTCCTCCAAACCCTCACCCACCCCCAAAAGCTTTATGGGAATTTTTAGCTCGGTGCATATGGGCACCACCGCACCACCCTTTGCAGAGCCATCCAACTTGGTAAGCACTATACCGCTAACATCCACCGCCTCCTTAAAGACCTTAGCCTGTGAAAGAGAGTTCTGTCCTATTGTGGCATCCAACACCAAAAGGGTTTCGGTGGGCTCCTCCGGGTAGAACTTCTGAACGACCTGCTTTATTTTTCTTAGCTCCCTGATAAGTGGCTCCTTTGTGTGTAGCCTTCCGGCGGTATCTATCAAAACCACATCGTAGTTTTCTTTCTGAGCCTTTTCCAAAGCCTGATAGACCACCGACGCAGGGTCTGCACCCTCCTCCTTATAGACTATATCTGCACCGCTCCTTTGAGCCCAAACCTGCAACTGCTCTATCGCCGCAGACCTAAAGGTATCTCCAGCACAGAGTAGAACCTTTTTCCCTTGACTTTTGAACCTATGGGCGAGCTTTCCTATGGTGGTGGTCTTTCCAGAACCATTGACCCCCAAAAAAAGATAAACCTTGCCTTCCTTTAACTCTCCTTTACAGCCACCTATGTAGCTTAGTAGCTTTTCTCTAAGCACAGGCAACAGCCCTTCCCAGGTTTTTATGTTTTTTCTTATAGCTTCCTTTCTTAACTCTTCCACCAGTTGCCCTGCGGTCTTTACTCCAATGTCTGCCCTTATGAGCCTCTCTTCAAGCTCTTCCAACAGCTCCTCATCCACCTTCCTCCCTGCAAAGATAACGCCAAACTCAAGGAGCTCCCTCGTCTTTCTTAAACCTTTGCGGAGCCTTTCCAAAAAGCCCTCTTTTTTTACCTCCACGAGCCCAAGCCTTTTCTTTATCTCCAAAATGTGTTCTTCCAGTTCCTTCTTTTGGGTTTCCTTTGCCAGCTTGAAAGCCCTCTCCAAAAACTCAAGGCTCTCTTCGGGCTTTGCTTCCTTCAAAAGCATCCCAGCCCTATAAAGGCTCTCATAGTCCCCCACCTTGGAATACTCCTCCACCGCCTTTTGGGTCTCTCCCACCCTTTCGTAGAGAAGTGCCCTTTCTTTGGCGGTGGCTAAGTTTTTGTCGTAGTATTCCACCAGTTGGTAGGCATAGTAATATTTGCCCTCCTCCATATAAAGCTTGAAAAGAATGGGTCTTAGTTCAGGGTTTTCTTTGAATTTTTCTAAAATTTCTATAGCTTTGTCCTTTTTACCCTTTTCTATGAGCTTAAGAATGGCAGATTTGTCTCCTCTTTCCGCTAACTTCTCCTCTTCTGACTTCTTGAAAAAGCCAAACATTTCACTTCATAGCTTCCACTGCATTAACTATATCCACAAGCTCGTAGGTTATGGACTCCTGCCTTGCCTTGTTAAATATCAAAGTCCAAGTTTTCACGAGCTCGTCTGCGTTGCGCGTAGCATTATCCATAGCCACCATTCGGGCAAAGTGCTCCGCCGCGTTGGACTCAAGCATAGCCCTGTATAGCTGATAGTTCAAATACAGGTCAATGAGCTTGTTTATGAACGTTTCCGCATCCACCTCAAACTCGTAGGAGCTATAATCTTGCTCCTTTTCTTCTATCCTTTCAAAGGGCAAGAACTTTCTAACCACGGGCTTGTAATTTACCCTTGTGACCATTTCATTGTTTATCAGATACACCCCGTCCGTCTCTTTGTTTTGGTATCTTTGCCGGACTAACTCGCCCACCTCCTTGACCACATCAAAGTTGATCTCCTTCCTAAAGACCTCCTCGTAAGACTTTAAAACCTTCCAGCTTCTCTTTTGAAAGTATTGGGCACCCTTACGTCCTATAAGGACAAGGGATACCTCTACGCCATTTTGCTTTTTTTCTGCGATAAGCTCTTCCGTCCTCTTTATTACGTTTGAGTTGAAGGCACCCGCCAAGCCCCTATCCGCGGTTATAAGAATGATATCAACCCTTCTTTCCTCCCTAACCTCCAAAAGAGGATGCGCGCTCATATCCACATGGGCAGAAAGGTGGGCAATCATCTCGTAGAGCCTTTCTGAGTATGGTCTTGAGGCGTATATTGCCTCCTGAGCCTTTCTCAGCTTGGCGGCGGAGACCACCTTCATGGCTTTGGTGATCCTTCTGGTGTTCTTTATCCCCTGGATCTTCCTTTTTATATCCCTCGGAGAAAGCTTAGGCATGGCATTTAAATTATAACACAGACCCCTGTTCTTTTGTCCGCTTTTGCTTTTCTTTAATATCCCGCTTTCTTATCCACCTTACCTTTTCATCCACGATGGCTAACAGAAAGCTTCCACCCACTATTTTGTGTTATGATTTTATAGTCCCTTTAAGGGAGCTTAAGGGTTCCACTGGGACCCTTGTTCAACTTGGCAACTGAATATGGGTTAGCGTGCCCTCCCAGTGGGCTGTTTTAGTTTTGAGAGGGTTAAGGCTTTGATTTTCAAGCTTTTCGGGAAGCAGTCTCACCGTAAAGCCGTAATTATGTAATACCGTAATACTGTAATTATGGTCGGTGGCGGGAAGCATTGGGAGACAACCGTTTAAATTTGACAACAACAGACTCAACTTTGCATGATCTCGGATTTCGGAAAATTAACTTCATTTGAAAAGGGTGCCACCTTGACAAAATGATTGATATGTCTTATTTTGGTTAATGTGGTGATTTGAGTTCCAAGCCCACCGTGTGGGATAACAGCGCAATTTGGGAAGACTGGATACTCACAACGAACGCGTTCCAAGCCCACCGTGTGGGATAACAGCTCTATTATAGGGGGTGGTGAATTTTTGCAATTTTTGCGTTCCAAGCCCACCGTGTGGGATAACAGCATTAGCAATCCTATTGTTAAGGTAGCACTTTATACAGTTCCAAGCCCACAGTGTGGGATAACAGCATCCGTCCCTTGTTATTTGGTAATGGGAGGAGCGTAATTATCCCTTTCCAGCCATCTGTGGGTATGTGGTTTTTGATATGATTTTTCAAATGCAAGTCAAAAAGGAGCTTTGGAGAAGCTACCATTGGCAAATTCAAAATAGAGTTAAAACTCAGGAAGAGCTTGAAAGGTTCTTAAGGCTTTTGCCGGAGGAAATTGAGGGCATAAAAAGAACGCAGGGAATATATCCTATGGCTATAACTCCCTACTATCTTTCTTTGATTGACCCCCAAGATCCGCAGGACCCAATAAGGCTTCAGGCTATTCCAAGGGCGGTGGAGGTGGATGAAAGGGTTCAGTGTCATGGAGAGCCAGATGCCCTAAGGGAGGAGGGAGAAATTCCCGGGCTTACCCACCGATATCCCGACAGGGTTTTGGTGCAAACTACCACCTTTTGTGCAGTCTATTGCAGACACTGTATGAGAAAGAGGATATTCTCTCAGGGAGAGAGGGCTATAAGCGTAGGGCAGATAAAACAAACCACCCAATATATAAAGGCACATCCAGAGATCAGGGAAGTGCTACTTTCCGGCGGAGACCCTTTGACCCTAAGCTACGAAAAACTTGAACTGTTGCTTTCAGAAATTAGAAAAATTCCCCATGTGGAGGTCATACGCATAGGGACAAGGCTTCCCGTTTTGGCGCCCCAACGCTTTTTTGACCAAAAGCTCTTGGACATCCTTGAAAAATACTCCCCAATATGGCTCAGCACCCACTTTAACCATCCCAAAGAGATCACCCCAGAGGCTCAAGAAGCGGTGGAGAACATACTTCGCAGAGGCATCCCCGTCTTAAACCAAACAGTCCTCTTAAAAGGCATAAACGACGACCCCCAAACCATGCTTGAGCTTATGAGGTCTTTGATAAGGATCAAAGTAAAGCCCCAGTATCTCTTCCATTGCGACCCTATAAAGGGCGCAGTGCATTTTAGGACTACTGTAGAAAAGGGCTTGGAAATAATGGATTACCTAAGAGGCAGAATCTCCGGATACGCCATACCCACCTATGCCATAGACCTACCCGGTGGCAAAGGGAAGGTGCCCCTGCTTCCTCAGTATCTTTTGGCAAAGGATGGAACAAGGCATGTTTTTAGAAGCTGGCAGGGTGAGATGGTAGAGTATGATATAGAAGAGTTTTGATGATAAAAAGTAGGCTTTTGGCACTGTTTTACTCCCTTAAGGAGATATTTTTAGGAGATGTTAGCCTCTATGCGTCCGCATTGACCTTAAGGTTTTTGATGGTAATCAGTTCTCTTTTGCTATTCCTTGGATTTTTGGCAAGCTTTTTCCCTTTTCTAAGCCAAGAAAAGATTATGCAGGTTATAAGCCAGCTTACACCAAATTATGGAGAGGTGCTGATCAACAAGCTTTTGAAAATATACAAACACAGAGAAATAGGTTCCGTGTTTTCTTTTTTTATCTCCTACTTCTTTTTGGTAAGCTACTCCAAAGCCTTTGCCAAAGCAATCTCTCATGTTCTAAAGGAAGATTTAAAACTCAAAGAGACCCTTCTTTGGGTTTTTATTCCGGTTTATCTTTTGGGTTTTTCTTTTTTCATATTGGTGGGTTCTGCAACCCTGTCCCTTCTTCAGTCTTTTATTCCCAAAAGCCTGAGCTTTGCCCTTATTCTCTCTAAACCACTTTTGTTTTTGCCTCTTATATACCTTATGTATTGGTTCTTTCTAAGAAACACCCTAAAGCCAATACGCATATTGGAAACCTCTGTGCTTTTCCTTGTTTTCCTGATGCTTTTAAACTTTGTCTTTGGTAAGTTTTTCATCAAGCTGATAAGTCTTAATCCCTTATACGCTGTTTTGGGCTCTCTGCTCTCCTTCTTGGTATGGCTTGAGCTTACCTTTTCCTTCCTCTTGGGTGCGGTCGTTTATGCAAAAAAACTGAGGTAAGGTCCTAAGCGGTAGTGGGCAGGATGTGGGCAAGCTGTTTGTGGGTCTGACGCCTTTGATGGACAAAAGGGGAGGATTTTTCCAGCTTCTCTGAATTTCTCACCCGACGTAAAATTTCATATAAAATTATTTTTATGCAAGCTGGAACCAAAGGGACAGAGCTTGTTAAGTTTTTCTTTGCACTGTCTGAGCCTATTAGGCTTGAGATCATTAGGGCTCTGTTGTCTGCCAAAGAGCTGTGCGTGTGTCAGATCGTTCAAGCCTTTGGGCTATCTCAACCAAAGGTTTCCTTCCATATGAGGGTGCTAAGGGAAGCGGATTTGGTGCTCTGGAAAAGGAGGGGAAGGTGGGTCTATTACAGGTTAAACCTTGAAAATCCTATGCTTAGGGCGGTTTTGCCCTTTATTGAAGAAGGTATGGAAGTTTCAAAAATTCAGACAACAGCCTGTGAGGTAGGGCCATGAAGAAGGTCAAAGTTATAAGTGCCACCAATTGCAACAACTGTGAGCTACTTTACAATGTGGTCAGCACCATAGTGAAGTCAAAGAACATTCCCGCAGAAGTTGAAAAGGTGGTGGATGTTAGGGAACTGGCTAAGCTTGGGGTTATGACCACGCCAGTGCTCGTGGTAGATGGAAAGGTAAAGCACGCCGGTGCACCCATTCCTGCACCGCAGGTGGTAGAAAAGCTGATAACGGAAGACTGAGATGTTTGAATTATACGACGCTTTTGCCCATTATGTGGTTGGCAATCTCTTGGGCTTGAGCCCAAATCAAAGGCTTTACGGTGTTTTTCACTTTTTTATATACGATACGCTAAAGATCTTTACATTGCTTGCCCTGATCATCTTTGTTATCTCCTTTATCAGAAGCTACTTTCCCTTGGAGAAAACAAGGAGAATACTTTCTAAACATAAGGCTCTGGCAATCCCTCTTTCTGCAGTGCTTGGCATATTTACGCCCTTTTGTTCCTGTTCTGCGGTGCCCATGTTTATTGGATTTGTGGAGGCGGGTATACCTTTGGGTGCAGCCTTTGCCTTTTTGGTGGCTTCTCCCATGGTCAATGAGGTAGCCCTTGGGCTTTTGTTTGCGACCTTTGGCTATAAGGTTGCCTTAGCTTATGTGGTCTTTGGAGTATCCGTTGCCATCTTTAGCGGTTTTATCATAGAAAAGCTAAACCCAAGGCACCTTATAGAGGATTATGTCTTTGAGCTGAAGTTTGGGGAGGTTCAGGAAAAGGAGATCTCTTTTAAAGACAGGATCAACTTTGCCCTTGACAACCTAAAGGAGATTTTAAAAAAGGTCTCTCCTTACATAATTGTGGCAATAGGTGTGGGAAGTTTTATTCATAACTATGTGCCAGAAGAAACTATAAGAGAATTAATGAAGTCCGCAGGATTTTTATCTGTTCCTGTGGCGGTATTAATAGGTGTGCCTCTCTATTCTAATTCTGCGGGTATTTTGCCGGTTATCCAAGCCCTCATTGAAAAGGGAGTTCCCATTGGCACCGCTTTGTCCTTTATGATGGCAACCACTGCCCTTTCTGTGCCAGAGTTTGTGATCCTAAAGCAGATCATGAAGCCAAAGCTGATCTTTATGTTTGCGGGCATTGTATCCATCTCAATAGTGATCGTAGGATACCTCTTTAACCTTTTGTTTGGGAGGTGAGCCATGAAGATAGGTTTTATATGCACGGGCAATTCTGCAAGGAGCCAGATGGCAGAGGCATACGCCAAGTATTTTGCCAAGCTGTATGGAAAGCAGGTAGAAATCTACTCCGCCGGTTCCCAGCCCGCAGAGAGGGTAAATCCCTACGCCATAAGGGTTATGGAGGAAGAGGGCATAGACATGTCCGCCCACTATCCAAAGTCCATAGAGGACATTCCCTACCAAGAGCTTGACGTGGTTATAACCCTCTGCGGAGATGCAAAGGAAACCTGCCCTGTGGTGCCCGGGGCAAGGATGGAACACTGGGGGCTACCTGACCCTGCCAAGTATGAGGGCTATGAGGAAGAAAAGCTGGAATTTTTCAGAAAGGTAAGAGACGAAATCAAAAGGAGGGTGGAGGAGCTTATAAAGGGAGTCTGATAGGTGGAAAAGCTTTTAGCCCTTGGGATTTTCCTTTTAACTCTGTTTTTGGTTATTGCCAAGCCCAAAAATCTTGGCATAGGTTGGTCTGCGTGGATTGGAGCCATCATCTGTTTAGCCTTGGGCTTGGTGTCTTTTTCCGATGTGGTCTACATTACCCTTTTGGTTTGGGATGCTACCCTTGCCTTTGTCTTTTTGATCTTTATCTCCATCATCCTAGACAAGGCGGGCTTTTTTGAGTGGATGGCTCTAAAGTCCATAGGCTACGCCAAGGGCAACGGAATTTTGCTCTTTGTTTCTCTTATGCTTCTGGGGGCGTTTATCTCTGCCATCTTTGCCAACGATGGTGCGTCCTTGATGCTAACGCCCATAATCTACTCAAAGATCAAACACCTTAACCTGCCCAGTGCCACGATCATGCCCTACATAATGGGCAGTGGCTTTATTGCGGACACCGCAAGCCTTCCCTTGGTGATCTCCAACCTTACCAACATCATCACCGCCCACTTCTTTGGCATAGACTTTTGGAAGTTCGCCCTTTTGATGTTTTTGCCAAACATTGTTTCCATAATCTCAAGCATCCTTGTCTTGTATCTTTTTTACAGAAAGAGCTTGATAAAACGATATGATCCGGAGGTGCTTGAAGTCTACCCTCCCAGGTATGCCGTAAGGGACCCTATTGTTTTCGTGATGGGTTGGCTGGTAATACTTTTTATTGGTGTTAGCTTTTTGGTTTTGGAGCTGTTAAAAGTCCAAGTGCCCATCTCGGTGGTGCTCGGCTTTTGTGCCCTCCTGCTCACCCTTGCCACGCTGAAAAATAGGGTTGTGTCAGTTAAAGAAATAGTCCTTCTAACTCCGTGGCAGATTGTGTTTTTCTCCATTGGTATGTATGTGGTGGTTTATAGCCTGAAGAAGGTGGGGCTCACCGATAGCTTGGTGTATGCCATAAGATGGCTCTTTGAAGCTGGAGAACCCTTTGCCATCGTGGGAACGGGACTGCTCTCTGCCCTTCTTTCTGCAACCATGAACAACCTTCCCACGGTGATGGTTGTCAATCTATCGGTAAAAGACGCCCAGCTATCTGATGGCATTACCCAATTTTTAGCCTTGGCAAACTTGGTGGGAACAAACATAGGACCAAAGCTAACTCCCATAGGCTCTTTGGCTACCCTTCTCTGGCTCCACATTCTGGAATACAAAGGAGTGCGCGTATCTTGGGGATATTACATGAAGGTGGGCTTTGTGCTAACGATCCCTGTTTTACTGGCGGTGCTTTTTAGTTTAGTTTTTGTCTATTGGCTCAGTTCAAACCCATAAGCTTTTTTTATTTCCAAGAGCGTTTCTTTTTTAGGGTGCTCCTTCTTCAGACCGTGTTGTAGGGCGATCTGCAGAAGTTTTATGGGCTCCTGCTTTTCCTTCAAAAGCCCAAGGCGTAAAGATTCCTTCAGGGCTTCCGCCAAATTTTCCACAATGGTCTTCATCACCGCGTCGAACCTCCAACGCTCATAAAGCTTTTCTCTCTCCTCCAAGGGCTTACCCATCAGTCCGTAAGAGAGGAGCACAATCTTTTCCCAAGTTTTCAGAGTTTTGTCCCACTGGTCCTTTGGAAGGTTTTCAAGCTCAATGAGAATGAGCTCCAATACATACTCCACTAAATAGTCCTTCAACTCTTCCACACTGTTGAACCTTCCACCTTGAACGAGCATTGAACTCAGGTCCTTTTTCATAGACAAAAAATTTAAGCTATAATCTTTGCCATGAGGTTCCTTTTCTTGCTTTTGAGCCTTTGGGCTTTGTCCTTTGCACAGGATAATCCATTAAGGGTTTTTGTGAACCTTACCCAATCCGCCCAGATAGCACCGGATATATATACTCTTACCTTGAACATTTCTGCGGAGGCAGATAAAGAAGTAAAAGCCCTCTCTTTACTGGGAAGGGTAGATAGAGAACTGAGCCAACTGGGACTTTCTTACTCTGGAGGGAACTATTGGGTGGATAGAAAGTGTTTTATGGAAAAGAACACCCAAAAATGCGAAGGTTTTAGGGCTCAAGCCTTATATCAGTTCAGATTAAAGGATGCCAAAGACCAAGACCTGATACTTCAAAAGCTTGCCCAAATGGAAGGCATAAGCTTTTCCATCCAGGGGACCCAATGGATCGTTTCCGCAAATGCTCAGGAAGCCAAAAAGCAAGAGTTGATATTTTCTCTCCTTGACAGGGCGACTGCATTTACCACTGAAATTAGCAAAAAGCTTAAAAGGGAATGCCAAATAGAAAGCATAAGCTACGACGGTCCACTGCTTTACTCACCCATATATGGAGAAGCAAGAGGCATATCTGCACCTCAACCTACCAAGGACCTGCAAACTATAACCGTTTTTATGAGGCTCTCTTTGGTTTGCAAATAATGTCCTAAATAGGGTATGCTTGCAATAATGTTTCAGTTGGTTTATATTATTTCCATAAACACTATAAAGGAGGGTAAATATGATGTACCTCTTATTCTGTCTTATGGCTGTCCTTGTAAGCATACTTCCCTCAAAAGCTCAACAGGGGGACGATACTATAATGCTACTGAAGGTAAAGCCTTCGGTGGTGCTCATCTATGTGTATGCCAAAGCAGAACTGACCTTAGAGGGAGAGAAGTATCCTGTTGAACTTTCTGGTAGTGGCAGCGGTTTTATCATAACACCCGACGGTTATGTAGTAACAAACGGCCATGTGGTTCAGTTGTATCATGAGTCTAACGAGAAGCTTCTCAAGGCTCAACTGATAGAAAAGCTCATTGAAGAGCACGGAAAAGACTTGCCAAAAGAAAGGCAAATTGCTGTTTTTCAAGCTTTGATGAACCAACCTTTTAAAGTAGAGAAAAAACTGTATGTGATAATACAAAATGGACAGGCTTTTCTTGCAGAATTAAAAGCTTACAGCCCACCCATAACTCCTGTAAGTGGTAGACAGGCGGGCAAAGCTTACCAAGAGATCTATGGATTGGAGGTTAAATTAGAAAGCGGTAAAGATGTGGCGGTTTTGAAAATAGAGGCAAAAAACTTGCCCGTAGCAAAGCTGGGGAATTCAGATAATGTAAAACTCACAGATCAAATATACGCAGTAGGCTATCCCGGTGTAGTTTTACAGCATGCCTTTTTGGGACAGCAAACCATACTGGACCCCACTGTCACCAGCGGAAGGGTTTCGGGTGCAAAGGTCCAGGTGGGTGGCGCGCCAGTTATACAGACGGATGCACCTCTCACTTGGGGAAATAGTGGCGGACCTGTTTTCAATCGGCAGGGTGAGGTTATAGGTATGGCTACTTTTATAAGCATAAAGGACACAATTCCCATTCAAGGTTTTAACTTCCTGGTCCCCTCAAACACCATAGCGGAGTTTATAAGAGTTAGCGGTGCTAACATTAATCAAGAAAGCGTGTTTAACAAACTTTGGTACGAGGCAATAGACCTTTATGTAAAGGGTGAGTACGAGCAGGCTATGAAGAGGCTTGACGATGTTCTAAGACTTTATCCCTTCTTGCCTGATGCGAGAAATCTTCAGGCAAAGATACAGGAAAAGCTCACTTTAGGTGGTGGGAAAGCTACAGGTGGAAAGTCCTTTTTGGTTTTAGGTGGTGCGCTATTGGTGATCTTGATAGCGGGCGGGGTGGGTGTTTTCTTATTCCTTAAGAACAAAAAACCTACACCTGCATCAAAAGAGAAGGAAACAAAAACACTGGGTCAATTGGTAGGGCTTAGTGGACCTTATGCTGGACAGACCTTCAACATTCCCCCTACGGGTATAAAGATAGGAAGAGATCCTTCCAAAAACAATATAGTTATAAAAGATGACAGAGTATCAAGAGAACATGCATGGATAGGTCCTTCTGGGAATTCCATAGTAATCAGGGACCTGAATTCCGCAAATGGAACCTTCCTTAACTCCATTGAAAACAAAATAACCGAGGCTGTGCTAAAGGATGGAGACAAGA
>JAPYWH010000051.1 GCA_028276475.1 Thermocrinis sp. | reverse complement strand
GTTCCTAATGCACCGTGTGGAGTTGAAAGATTTCTTTCAAGACTGTGTGTTTACGAACATTTTGGGTTCCTAATGCACCGTGTGGAGTTGAAAGAAGGGAGTTAATAAAAAAAAGCGGAGGGAAGAGTATGTTCCTAATGCACCGTGTGGAGTTGAAAGCAAAGCTGCGAGGTGAAGAGGGCATGAGGCTTCTGGATGTTCCTAATGCACCGTGTGGAGTTGAAAGTTTTGCTTAGGTTTTCTAACCACCTTGCAAGGGCGGGTTCCTAATGCACCGTGTGGAGTTGAAAGTTTCTATTCTTATGTCATGCATGTTGTCCCTCCAAAAAGTTCCTAATGCACCGTGTGGAGTTGAAAGCCATTCGGGCAAGATTGTATAAAGCCTCCATTTCTATGTTCCTAATGCACCGTGTGGAGTTGAAAGAAATTTCTTTATGCTTCCAGTTTGGCAGGTGCTTTAGTTGTTCCTAATGCACCGTGTGGAGTTGAAAGCCCGTTGTTCTTTTTGTTGCCCTTGCGGTCGCCCTCTTTGTTCCTAATGCACCGTGTGGAGTTGAAAGGCCAGTTCTGAGGATGTTTTAAAACCCTCCGTGAAGGTGTTCCTAATGCACCGTGTGGAGTTGAAAGCCGAGGATAGCATTTCCGAGGAAGAGATCAACAAAATGTTCCTAATGCACCGTGTGGAGTTGAAAGACCGCACTTGGGAAGGTGAAATCTCTTGCGACCGTCGTTCCTAATGCACCGTGTGGAGTTGAAAGAAAGGTTTTTTACATGTTTAATTATAGCACCTTGCGGGTTCCTAATGCACCGTGTGGAGTTGAAAGCTCTATTCACGAGTTCCATTTTCCCTTCCCGTAAAGCGGTTCCTAATGCACCGTGTGGAGTTGAAAGATCGCTACGGGCAAAAGTTTAGCCTTCCTCGTAATTCGTTCCTAATGCACCGTGTGGAGTTGAAAGGTATCCTCTTAAGCCTTCTGTCCGCAAGCTTGTCATAGTTCCTAATGCACCGTGTGGAGTTGAAAGAAAGGGCAAGTGCTGGATGTGATCGGAAATGTGTCTTGTTCCTAATGCACCGTGTGGAGTTGAAAGCTCATCACTTATCAGCTTGAGTTCTCCCGATGGAGTGTTCCTAATGCACCGTGTGGAGTTGAAAGGTTTAACGCTAAAACCCAGTAGGGTCCGGTTGTTGCGGTTCCTAATGCACCGTGTGGAGTTGAAAGAAAAGAAGCTACATCGGACAACCACCCTTGCCCAGAGGTTCCTAATGCACCGTGTGGAGTTGAAAGGATACCTGCACTGAAAACTTTCCGCCTTTTTGGAATGTTCCTAATGCACCGTGTGGAGTTGAAAGTCTTCTTCTCGTGAAATCTTTGCTTGAGTGTCCAGCTGTTCCTAATGCACCGTGTGGAGTTGAAAGAATGGAGGGAAAACCGAGGGGGAGGGAGTTGTAAAAAAGTTCCTAATGCACCGTGTGGAGTTGAAAGGCTATCTTGTATGCGTTGGAGAAACTTTGCACCATTTGTTCCTAATGCACCGTGTGGAGTTGAAAGTTATCAACAAGGTATGCAAGCGCTTGCCTTATCTCCGTTCCTAATGCACCGTGTGGAGTTGAAAGTCCTGTTTCGAAGCAAAATGGATTTATCTTTCGTCCTGTTCCTAATGCACCGTGTGGAGTTGAAAGATCTCTAAAGCTTATGCGTTCCCATTCCTTCCCTTTGTGTTCCTAATGCACCGTGTGGAGTTGAAAGTATACAGCCATTATTGGTCGTATGGCAAACATAGACTGTTCCTAATGCACCGTGTGGAGTTGAAAGTATACAGCCATTATTGGTCGTATGGCAAACATAGACTGTTCCTAATGCACCGTGTGGAGTTGAAAGATCTCGGGTTTGACCATTTCTTTGGGTGATACTTTCGTTCCTAATGTACCGTGTGGAGTTGAAAGCAGGACGATCTTTTCTAAAGCTATTCTTACTTCCTCTGTTCCTAATGTACCGTGTGGAGTTGAAAGCAAAATACTCTCCACCCTCTCCTACCTCCAGCAGCGGTTCCTAATGTACCGTGTGGAGTTGAAAGGTCTTCAAGTATTCTTAGGTAGATCATCTTCAACGGGTTCCTAATGCACCGTGTGGAGTTGAAAGGAGGAAGCCCAAAGAAGTCTTCCTGATGCCCTTTACGACAGTTCCTAATGCACCGTGTGGAGTTGAAAGTACTTCACGACAGGGTTGTTCAACCCCCTGAGCCAGGTTCCTAATGCACCGTGTGGAGTTGAAAGGTCTTCAAGTATTCTTAGGTAGATCATCTTCAACGGGTTCCTAATGCACCGTGTGGAGTTGAAAGAGTGAATCTAAAGGTTGGAGTTGAGTAATGATATAATTCTTTCTATGAGGTATTTATGGGGAAGTTTATTGCTGGCTTTGGGAGTAGCTGTTGGGTCCGATTGTGTGCCAAAACTCGGTGCGGACGAAGTGAGCAGGCAAGCAAGTCAGTATGTGGGAAGGGTTTTGTCTGTAAGTCTTTCTAAGACTAAGAAGGGAGAGTGTTATTATAAGGTTAGAGGAACGGAGGGCTCCGCGGTTATAGATGCCAACGATGGAAAGCTCTTAAAGTTTTACAGAAAGAGAGATTAAGGCACCCAAGGGTAATTTACACGTAGTCCGATTTCACAAAGAAACTATATTTAATCTTTATGATTTTGGAAAAATACAGCGGACCCATAGACCTTAAGTATATGACCTACGAGGAGCTTGAAAAGCTCGCCGAGGAAGTCAGGGACTACATCCTTGATGTTACTGCAAAAAACGGAGGGCATGTGGCACCGGGGCTGGGTGTGGTGGAACTAACAATAGCCCTGCTAAGAGTTTTTGACCCTCCAAAGGATGTTATAGTTTGGGATATAGGGCATCAGGCTTACCCTTGGAAGATCCTAACGGACCGCAAAGACCAATTCCCTACTCTCAGGCAATATGGGGGCATTTCTGGCTTTTTGAGAAGGGAAGAGAGTCCATACGATGCTTTTGGTGCGGGGCATAGTTCCACATCCATCTCTGCGGGTTTGGGTTTTAGGGTTGCCAAGGACCTTTTAAAGAGGGATGATTACGTGGTTATGGTCATAGGCGACGGTGCAATGACTGCGGGTATGGCTTTTGAAGCCCTCAACAATGCGGGGCATCTCAGACCAAACAAGTTTATAGTTATCCTCAACGACAACGAAATGTCCATATCTCCCAATGTGGGGGCAATATCCACTTACCTTAGCAAGATCATAAGCGGGCGTTTTGTTCAAGAGACCCGTCAGAGGGTAAAGCGTTTGGTTCGTCATCTGGGAGGTCCCGCAGAGAGGTTTATGAAGCTAACGGAGGAGTTTTTAAAAGGTCTGATATCACCGGGCATAATCTTTGAGGAGCTTGGCTTTAACTACATAGGACCTGTAAACGGACATGATTTACCCGCACTGGAAAGCACTCTAAAGAATGTGAAGGAAATTGAGGGACCTGTTCTTTTGCATATATACACCAAGAAGGGCAAAGGCTACAAGCCCGCAGAGAAGGATCCCGTTGCGTGGCACGGAGTGGCACCCTACAAGAGAGAATCGGGCGAGTTTATAAAGAAGCCTTCTCCTCCCACCTGGACTTCCGTTTTCGGAAAGGCAATTGTGAAGATGGCGGAGATGGACGAAAAGGTGGTGGTGATAACTCCAGCCATGAAGGAGGGCTCTGGGCTTGTGGAGTTTGCGGAAAAGTTTCCCAACAGGTTCTTTGATGTGGGTATTGCGGAACAGCACGCATGCACCTTTGCGGGTGGCTTGGCGGCGGAGGGTCTAAAGCCCGTAGCGTGCTACTATTCCACCTTTTTGCAAAGGGCATACGACCAAGTTATACACGATATAGCTTTGCAGAAGTTGCATGTGGTCTTTGCCATAGACAGGGCTGGTTTGGTGGGCGATGACGGTCCAACCCATCATGGCGTCTTTGACCTTTCTTACCTGAGATGCATACCAAACATGGTTGTTTCTGCTCCAAAGGATGAGCAGGAGCTCATAGACCTTTTATACACCGGTTTAAATCAGAACCTTCCCTTTGCCCTCAGGTATCCAAGGGGACCAGCCTACGGCGTGCCCACCGGTGATCCAAAGCTAATACCCGTAGGAAGTTGGGAGGAACTCTTGGAAGGGGAGGATGGTGTTATACTGGCGGTGGGCTATCCTGTCTATCAAGCCCTAAAGGCGGCGGAGGAGCTCAGAAAGGAAGGCATAAGGCTTGGTGTTGTTAATGCCCGCTTTGTAAAGCCTATGGACGAGCAAATGCTACTGGACCTCTGCAGTAGGTATGACCTTTTTATAACAGTGGAAGATAACACGGTGGTGGGTGGTTTTGGCTCCGGAGTGCTTGAGTTTCTTTCTAATAGAGGTATTCTCAAGAGGGTGATAACCTTGGGCATTCCAGATAGGTTCATAGAGCATGGTAATCAAAACCTTTTGAGAAACTTGGTGGGCATAGACGCAGAGGGCATAGCAAGAAGCGTAAGACAAGCCCTAAGAAAAGTGCTTTAAACTTATACTTATGCTCATTGGCTCCCTCTCCCTTTACTTTATTTCCACTCTTTTGGGTGTGTGCGCTCTCTTTAGAAGACCTCTCTGTGGTCTTTTATCTGTGTTGCTGATGCTACCCGCCTTTGGCTTGTATTTCTTTAGCCTTTTTTACAGCTACCTCAGGGAAAAAACCTTTCCCTTGGGGGACCCTTACG
>JAPYWH010000050.1 GCA_028276475.1 Thermocrinis sp. | reverse complement strand
CCCGGTTGCACCCAAGAGGCTTGCGATTTTAGGGATAACCTGCAAACCCTTATATCAAAAGGCTACAGGGTCCTGGGTATAAGCCCGGACCCCATCTCCTCCCACAAAAAGTTCAAAGAAAAATACCGACTGAACTTTCCCCTTTTGAGCGACCCTGACTACACGGTGGCAAAGCTGTACGGAGCCTACGGCACCAAAAAGATGTACGGTAAAGAAACCACAGGCATAATAAGGAGCACCTTTGTTATAAACCCAGACGGAACCATAAAAAAGGCATACTACAACGTGAAGGCAAAGGGACATGTCCAAAACCTCCTTCAGGAGTTATGAACCATCCAAAGACCGACAGACTTTTCAGCTGTTTGAACCGTACCCCAAAGGTCTTGAAAAGGACACATAGAAGGATTAAACTCATTAGCTTATGATAGACACCCATTGCCATTTGGACCTTCTTAAGAAGGAAGACTACGAGGAAGCTACAAAGGATAACTCCTTAGAGTATTTGATAACGGTGGGTTATGATCGGAAAACCATACAGAACGCCCTTAGAATTTCCCAAGAGGTGGAAAAGGTCTACTGTGCCATAGGCTTTCATCCCCACGAAGCGGATAACGTAAAGGACGAGGACTTAGACTGGCTAAAGGAGCTGGCACAAAAGAACCCAAAGGTAAAAGCCCTTGGTGAGATGGGACTGGACTTTTACAAAGAATACTCCGACAGGAAAAAGCAAGAGGATATCTTCAGAAAGCAAATTCAGATAGCGAGGGAGCTGGGCATTCCTATAGTTGTGCACTCAAGGAATGCGGAGGAGGAAACTTACAGAATACTTAAGGAAGAAAAAGCCTATGAAGTGGGCGGTGTGATGCACTGCTTTACTGGAAGCTACGAGTTTATGAAAAAATGCGTGGACCTTGGCTTTTACATATCCTACTCGGGCATAATCACCTACCCAAACGCAGACGCCCTCAGGGAGGTGGTAAAGAGAACCCCCACCCAACGCATACTTTTGGAAACGGACAGCCCCTTTTTGGCACCTCAGCCCGTCAGAGGCAAGCCCAACAAACCCACCAACATCTGGCATACCGCAGAAGTTATGGCTAAACTGATCCCAAACACCAACCTGGAGGATGTGGATAGGATGACCTCAGAGAACGCCAAGCTGATCTTCAACCTGAACACCAACGGTAAAAGGGAAACCATAACATACGTAATCAACAACAAGCTTTACATCAACCTAACCAACAAGTGCAACCTTCACTGTGCTTTTTGTCAAAGAGAGAGGGAAAGGAACTTTATGGTAAAGGGCTACTGGGTGTGGGTGGAGAGGGACCCATCGGTGGAAGAGGTAATAAGAGAGATAGGAGACCCCACCAAGTATGAGGAGATAGTTTTTTGTGGATACGGAGAGCCCACCTTGAGATTTTCTGCCCTCAAGGAGATCGCAAGGTGGGTAAAGTCCAAAGGTGGAAGAGTGCGCGTAGATACCAACGGTCTTTTGTTTACCTTTATGCCAAAGGAGAGCCTAAAGGAGCTTGTTGGTCTTGTGGATGTTTGGTCCGTTAGCCTGAATGCCCCCGATAAAGAGACATACGACAAGGTCTGCAAACCCACCCAACCGAATGCCTTTGAAAAGGTAATAGAGTTTATAAAAACCGCAAAAAGCTTGGGCTTTGAAGTGGTCGCCACTGCGGTAGATTACCCGGGTGTGGATATGAAAAAAACAGAAGAGCTGGCAAAGAGCTTGGGTGCCAAGTGGAGGGCAAGAATATACGAATCGGTCGGATAGGGCATAATATAATCTCCCTTTAATGAGCCAAAACTTCATCACCAACGCCCAAGAGAGGACTTTAGAGGGAAGGCTGAAAACTCTCATAAAACACAGCAAAGAGCTTAAGTTTTTGGTGGGCTTCTTTTACTTTTCCGGCGTGCAGGCACTGTATGAGACACTAAAGGAGTTGGAAAGAGAAGGAAGGCTAAAAGAAGAGCACATAAAGGTCCTTGTGGGCTTGAGCGTGGATAAGGGCGTCTATGGAATTTACGAGTTGGCGCATGGAAATAAAAGCAAGGAAGAGGTAAAAAACAGCTTTTTGCAGTCCATTGAGAAAGCCTTTACATCGGAGGAGCTTGACAAGAAGGAAATATACGAGCAGGTGGAGTTTTTCCTAAAGCTTTTGGAGGAGAAAAAGTTAGTCATAAGAAAGACCAGAGAGCCAAACCATGCAAAGCTTTATCTTTTCAAGCTTGAGGGAGACCTCCTACAGCACACCTTTATCACGGGCAGTTCCAACCTAACCCTAGCGGGACTGAAAGGGCAAGAGGAGTTCAACGTAGAAATAAAGGATTACGGTTTTGAAAGCGCAGAAAAATACTTTGACGAAAGATGGGAAAGGGCGGTCCCTCTATCCCCGGAGGACATCATAAAAGTTTTCAAAACTCGGACCTTCTTTAAGGAGATCTCACCCTTTGTGGCATACGCTTACCTTCTGAAAAACTACTTAGAACTCCATCAGGGAAAGCTTCCAATGTCTGAGCTTGAAGAGATAATGAAAAGGGCAGGATACGAGCCCTACGACTATCAGCTTTCTGCGGTAGCCCAGGCGGTTGCCTGCTGTGAAGACCACGGAGGCGTAATACTTGCGGACGTGGTGGGACTTGGAAAAACCGTCATCGCGTGCCTTACCGCCAAGGCTTTGGGAAAGAGAGGCATTGTTATATGCCCTCCGCACCTTGTGGGAGACGATTACGAAAAATCCGGGTGGAAAAAGTATATAGAGGACTTTGAACTTCATGGCTGGAAAGTCTTTTCTTTGGGAAAGCTGGAGGAGGTTAAAGAGTATGTAAAAGATAAAAACATAGAAGTGGTCATCATAGACGAAGCCCACCGCTTTAGGAACCAAAGGACAGAAAGCTATTTTTACCTTAGTGAAATATGCAGAGGGAAGACCGTTATACTTTTGACCGCCACACCCTTTAACAACAGACCCGCAGACATCTTTGCCCTCTTAAAGCTTTTCACCATTCCCAAAAAATCCACACTGACCTTGGACGGAAACCTCGCAGACAGGTTTGACGAGTACGACAACGAGTTCAAAAAACTGGCATACATCAACAACTATCACAATTCACCCGACAGTAAAAAAAGAGAGAAGGCTAAAAAGTATTACAAGGAGCTTTTTGGAGAAAGGGAAATAGATATTGAAAAGGTCTCCAAAAGGGCAAAGGAGCTTTCGCGAAAGATAAAGGCGGTCATTGAAAAGGTGGTCATCAGAAGGAACCGCCTGGACCTTAAATACTACAAAGACAAAATCCAAATGCCAGAGGTAAGGGACCCGCAGGAGTGGTTTTTTGAGCTTGATGAAAAACAGCTTGACTTTTACGACGAGGTGATAAAGGCTTTTTATGAGCCGGAGGAGGGCGGAAGATTTCACGGAGCCATATACATTCCCATAAAGTATGAAAAGGGCTATGTGCCCGAAGAGGATAACGCAGGATCTCCCGAAGAGAACTTTATATACCTTTATCAGAAAAACCTCTACGACTTTATGAGAAGACTTTTGGTAAAACGTTTTGAAAGCAGTTTTAAAGCCTTTTACGAAAGCTTGAAAAACTTTAAAGATGTACACCAGAAGGCTTTGAAGTTTGCCGAGAATACAGGAAAGTTCATCCTTGACAGAAAGCTAATGGAAAAACTGGTGGGTGCAACCGATGAGGAGATAGAAAAAGCCCTTAATGATTATAAGGAGGACCTTGAAAAGGGAGAAATCAACAAAAAATACCACAAAATCTACGAAATTGACAAATTCAAAGAAAAGGAAAAGTTCTTCCGGCACATACAGGAGGACATAGAGCTTTTTGAAGAGCTAAAGCAAAAGGTGGAAGAGTTAAGGCTTTTGAAAGAGGACCCAAAGGCAAAAAGGCTTATTGAAGGTATAAAAGAGTTTTTGAAAAACAACAGAAAGGTGGTGGTCTTTACCGAGTATGTGGATACCGCAAAGCACCTAAAGGAGTTGCTGGAAAGGGAATTCAACGGCAAAGTCCTTTCCGCCATAGGACAAATAAGCAAAAGAACACAGGAAGAAATCCTCAAAAACTTTGACGCCCAATACAAAGATCAAGAGGACAAATACCACATCCTTATAACCACCGACAAACTTTCGGAAGGCATAAACCTAAACAGGGCTGGAGTGGTGATAAATTACGACATACCTTGGAACCCCGTGCGCGTGATCCAAAGGGTAGGAAGGATCAACCGCATAGGCAGAAAGGTTTATGATGAGATATTCATCGTTAATTTCTTCCCCACGGAGAAGGGAGCAGACATAGCCAAATCAAGGGAGATAGCCCAAACAAAGATGTTTATGATCCACCATGTTTTGGGAGAGGATGCCAAAATCTTTTCTCCCGAAGAGGAGCCCAAACCATCCGAGCTATACAAAAAGCTAAACACCTACCAAGAAGAAGAAGAAAGCTTTTTCTCAAAGGTCAAAAAGGAATACGAAGAGATCCTTGAAAAACACCCTTGGATAAAACAGGAGCTTGAAGAGATGCCACGCAGGATAAAGGTAGCCAAAAAGGGAGAAAAGAACGAGCTTATGGTGTTCATAAGAAGAGGAAAAGACCTTTTTGTGGGATACAAGGACTACAGCCAAAGCATGCCCGTAGAAGTTAGCTTTGAGGAGGTTTATGAAAAAATAAAGGCAAGCCCAGAGGAAAAGGGAAGGGAGCTTTCTCCGGAGTTTTGGGAGCATTACCAAA
>JAPYWH010000049.1 GCA_028276475.1 Thermocrinis sp. | reverse complement strand
CAGGCAATAGAAAAGTTTTGGGACCCGCAAAACTGGGGCTTTTTTGACACAGAAGGGCAGGGAGAGGGTTTTTTAAAAGTGAGACTAAAGAACATTGCGGACACGCCCACCCAATCTGCCAACGGCTCCGCACCCTATCTTTTGCTACTGCTCGGAAGTATAACCCAAGAGACGGAGCTCATTGACTATGCGGAAAAGAACCTACAAGCCTTTGCCCGCTTTATCCAAGAGGTGCCCACAGCCTCCGCCTCTTACCTGATAAGCCTTTATGCATACCTTAAGGGCATATACAAGGTGGAGACCAGAGACTTCTTTGAACCTTTGTTAAAAGCATTCAGACCCTTTAAGTTTGTCCTCCGCAAGGATGTAGATGGAGTGGTTATCTGCGAAGGAACTGCGTGCAAGGTCTATCCGAGCATACCCGATTCCTTTTCGTAAGGCCAAGTTAGAATGCCGCCCGCCAGATTGTAGGCTTCGTAGCCAAAGTGTCTAAGCAGGTATGTGGCAAAGGCACTTCTCTCTCCACTTCTACAATAGACTATGATCTTTTTATCCTTTGGTAGATTGGCATAGGCAAATCTGAGCTCATCGAGGGGTATGAGCAGGGAGTTGGGTATCCTCACCTGCACATGCTCGGGTGGAGTTCTAACATCAAGCAAAAGCACACTGTCCTTTTCTTCCTCCAAAAGCCTCTTTGCCTCTTCTGGTGTTAATTCTGGCACTTGAAACATAAGAATATTCTAATATGAAAATCCCAGAATTTCAACCCGCTTCAGACCCTTCCACCCCCATGCTACACTTCCCGTTATATACAGCGCCCTTTTCTACCACAAGCTCTTGCACCTGAACGTCTCCATCCACCCTGCCAGAAGCTCTAATCTCAAGGCTCCTTGCCTTTATGTTCCCATGAACCTTTCCATAAACCACCACATTTTCAATGCTCAGGTCCCCCTTTACAGACCCCCTCTCTCCAATTATTAAACCACCATCACCTTTAATATTCCCAATAACTTCCCCGTCTATTCTGGTAAGCCCCTCTGGTAAGGTTAAGTTTCCCTCAAAAAGGCAACCGGGACCCAAAATAGTGCGCACTTCCTGAGAACTTAACTCCGTTTCTTTTTTCCTCCCAAGCATGCTATAATTATACCCTGAATGAGGGAGTATATAACCATTATAATAGCCCATCATGAGGGAAAACCACCAAAAACTATAAGAATTCGCAAGAGCTACCTAAAAGCTTTTGGTATTTTTGCTTCAGCTTTTGTAGTATTTTCCATATTTTCCCATCTTACAAACCTTAAATTCTTCTCTGAAATGCAAGAGATCAAAGCAGAAAAGCACAAACTTGCCCAAGAAATAGAAACCGTGGCTTCAGAAAAACAAGAGATTGAGAAAGAAAGGCATTTGCTTAACTCAAAGCTGAAAAGTTTGGAAGGTAAGCTTCTTTTGGTGGAGGATTATCTTTCAAAGAGGGGTGTTATAAAGGGCTCTTTGCCGGTGGGTGGTGGAAGCACCAATAAGGCGTCCTACGACCTTTCTTATCTTCAGTTTTTGGAAGAGAGGGCAGACTACCTTCACACTTCCATCAGAGGCATACCCTTAGGCTATCCGGTTTATGGCAAGATCACTTCTCATATTGGCTGGCGGAAAAATCCCTTTGGAAGGGGCTATGAATTTCACTCGGGCATAGATATAACCGCACCACAAGGTAGTAAAGTTCTCGCTACAGCAGATGGAGTGGTAGTACTCGCTGGTTGGTACGGGGACTACGGAAAGACGGTGATCATAAGACATCCCTCTGGATATCTTACGCTTTATGGGCACCTTTCCCAGGTTGATGTAAAAGAAGGGCAAAGGGTAAAAGCTGGCGATGTGGTGGGAAGGGTGGGTTCCACCGGAAGAAGCACAGGACCACACCTACACTATGAGGTGATAAAAGACAACAAACCCATAGACCCATCTAAATTTTTAGCTTGGGAGTAAGCTAAGGACTGAAAAGTCACGGTTAAATCTAATGACATGAATCATATTGACACTGCATTTCAATTTTGCTAAAATAGATAATGAAACTAAATCTCAATAGGAGGAATGGCATGAAAAAGGTTTTTCTTCTCTCCGCAGTATTTTCCTCGTTAGCCTTCGCTCAAAGCACCGAGGAGCGTATCAGACAGATGGAGGAGCAGATAAGAATGCTCCAACAAGAAATTCAGAGACTAAAGGAGGAGCAAAAGAAGGTGGAGGAGACAAAGCAGGAAACGGAGGTGCTAAAGGAGGAGCTAAGAAAGCTCAGGCTTGAGATTGCCATCCCACAGCTTGAGCTAAAGACCTACTCTGGCTTGGGACCTGCCGCATCAAAGGCTATGTTTAATCCTCGGGGTGTTTCCATAGGTGGATACGGAGAGCTAACTTTTGTGCATAACAGTGTAGATGCAAGAGGGGGTGCAAAGAGCATAGCAGACGTCCAAAGGATCATTCTCTACCTTGGTTATGCCTTTGATGAGAAGTTAAAGTTCAACTCGGAACTTGAGCTTGAGCACACTTCTACCTCTGGCTCTCATGGCACTGGTGGGGGCTACTTTAAGGCAGAGCTTGCCTTTTTGGACTACAACTTCAGACCAGAGTTTGGGGTAAGAGGTGGTCTTTTGCTCATGCCCGTGGGCATCATAAACGAGGTGCATGAGCCACCTACCTTCCCAAGTGCAGAAAGACCCTTTTTTGAGCGTCGCATACTGCTCTCCACTTGGGAAGAGATGGGGCTTGGCGTTTATGGCACCATCAAAAACCTTGACTACAGGTTTTACATTACCAACGGTTTAATGTTAAAGGGTGGCGGTGATTATAATGCATTGGAGCCACTAAAAACAGTCAGACAGAGGGGTGCCAGGGCTGTAGCAGATAGGATAGGCTTTACTGGAAGGGTTGATTACACACTTCCCTACAACCTAAAGGTTGGCTTTTCTTTCTGGACGGGGGATGTGATGTCTAAGGGTGGTTCAGATAGCCAGCTTGGACTGAGAAGGGGCACAAAGCTTGGAAGCATGACCATGATCTCCCCTCACCTTTGGTGGCAGTATGGCGGTTGGGATGTTAGGTTTGTGGGTGCCTTTGTGGATGTAAATAACGCAAGGAAGATAACCGACGACCTTCAATCGGGTGCAGATAGAATCAATAAGCCTATTCCATCAGAGCAAAGGGGCTATTATGTGCAGGTGGCATATGATATATTCAGGCTATTCAAGATAGACAAGCAAGAGCTTTATGTTTTTGGCATTTATGAGGACTTTGACGCCCACGCAAAGGTTCCCCAAGGTTCCATTAAGCCAGCGGGACACAAGTTAAAGGTGTATAATGTAGGTCTATCCTACAAACCCCACCCCTTGGTGGCTATAAAAACCGATTACGCAAGGCTAAACTACAGCCCAAATAGGCAGGATGAAAACGAATACAGGCTAACACTTGGCTTTATGTTTTAAATCCTAAGGAGGATGGAGAGAATGGCTAAAAACTTGGGCAGGCTCTTCCTCATGCTTTTCCTCCTGCCTCTTTTTACACAAGCAAAGCAGTTCAAAACTCCAGAAAAGGCCTTGGCGGAAATATACCCAAATGCGCAGATAGAGGTCAAAAATATTGTCCTCTCAAAAGAGCAGCAGGAGGAAGTTCAGAGGCTCTCGGGTGTCAAGCTTGACACAAGGCTTGTATCTTGGTATTTGGTAAAGAGAGGGAAAGAAGTCATAGCCTACGCTTATGTGGATACCCATGTGGTAAGGACAAAGCCGGAGGTGGTTCTATACACCATAACTCCAGAGGGAAGGTTAGATGTGGTGGAGGTTCTTGCCTTTCAGGAGCCGTTGGAATACATGCCCGATGAGGAGTGGCTTAAGGTCTTCAAAGGCAAAGAGTTGGCTCCGGGCACAATAAGGCACAGAAGGGACATTCCGAACATAACCGGTGCCACCATAACCGCAAGGGCTATAACCGACAACGCCCGCAAGGTTTTAGCCATCTGGCAGGTTCTCTTTGGGGGTAAGAGATGAGATTTTTTATATCCGCCAAGCTGAAGGACAACAAGCCTCTTTATTACATGGTTATCTTCTTTCTCTTTCTCAGCCTAATCTTTTGGCTTAGCTCTTGGTTATACTTTTACAGCAAATACCGCTTTTCTTATGAAACACTATACAAATACTTTTTCCAAGACCCAGAATTTCCAGAAAGAATATCTTTAGTCCAGCTCTCAGAGGACCTGCACATTCAGACCTTCTTAAACGCCTTCTATTTACTCACGATCTTTGCCCTTTTTATCTTGACATCTCTTCCTTCCTCTGTGAAGGTTTTTGTTCTACTCCTGGGTTTTCTTTCCTGTGCATCTTATTTATACTCAGACCTCCTTATCCTCTACCTTTCACCTACCTTTGCTTATCTAAAGCTTTTTTCCTTTATAGGCTTTCAGCTTATAAACCTGTTTGTAATTCTTTACACCCTCTTAGTCTTATTAACTTCAAAGGAGGACAAATATACAGACATAAACCTACTTAAACTGGTAATGTTCTTTTTTTCTTTGCTTTTAATGGGCTTCTTTTTCACAAACATTTTGGCTTTTTATTCAAAGATGGGCTTTTCCTTAGGTTCTATAAAGGAGTATTATCTTGGAAACCCGGAGAAGTTCCTAAAGCCTAAAACCTTTGAGGGTATGTTTAAGGTCTTTTATCCTCATATTATTTCAATGGCGGTCTTTTCTGTGGCAGTTGGACATTTTTTGATTTTTGCAAGTTCAAACCTTAGCGTTCCTTTGGGAATCGGATTATTTTTATTTTCATTCCTTGATAACCTTTCGGGTTTTTTGATTAGATTTTTACATCCAGACTTTGCCCTTCTAAAGCTTTTATCTTTTGTAGTTTTGCAGGGTATTATCCTTTACTCCGCCTTGCTTATGCTA
>JAPYWH010000048.1 GCA_028276475.1 Thermocrinis sp. | reverse complement strand
ACCGTAGCCACCGGTATAACCATCCCTCCTAATAATCCTAGATACTACGCGACCGCTAACTTCTTATTTATGTATAATGGTAATTTTAATACGAATACGCCGGGTGACTTAGTTGCAATTTCGAACACTGGAAATGTTATAATGGATGATAATGTTCTTATACGCACGGACGACAAAAACAACACACATGTAGCTTGCGAGAGGGTAACTAAAGGACCGAATTTTTATAGCCTTGACCCAAGTGGAACCGCCACTCCTGCCGGTCCCATACCTGATAGGCTGGCACGAGCGGGTGGAAGGTTTTTGATTAGACTAGGCAGCACCATCTATTTAAACACTGATAGATGCGCAGTTGGCGGTATACTTGTAGATAATGTAAACAACATTCAAGATGCCCAAATGGTAAGATTGGGCGACGACTTTTTCATAGCGGTGAGGTATACCGTCGGGGGCAACGATCAAGTAAACTATTACAGAGTATCAACCATTACCAATCAGGTAACCCACCTTCGCTCACCAACAGCAGTCGGACCCGTTCTCATACGAAATGGCAGATTCTTCTATGCCCTAGCTGGCAATGGGTTCCTGTTTGTGGTGCCTCAAGCCAATAACGATCAGGTGGGCGTCTATGATGCTAACGGAAACCAAGTAGGTGGTGCTAATGTACCAATAGTACCAGGCGTTGGTGTAGATGGTTTGCTTCCCTTTACAGACAGAGTGTTGGCAAAACTGAATGATAATACTGTGCATCAGGTTGATTCTGCAGGGTTGGTAGATAACCCGGCTATTCCCACAGGAGTCGCTTTTGACGTCCTCGATAGATGCACAGATGGAAATACCCGAGATATTGACGGCAGGGGCACACCCTTTATTAGGTGTGTGTGGGATAATGGTAATGCTGGTGAAGAGAGGCTCTCCGTCATTGCACACAATGGAGCCAACAGCTACGCAGGCAGTGCTACTCAAATAAACCCTACCAGCCCTGGAGTAGCTCCCATTACTATTACTCGGGATAACGTACGCTTTGGTGCAAACGCTGTGCTTACTTCCACTCATTCTGCCGATATTTATATCTGCACCATTACTCCCAATCTCCCTACCTCTATTACCCTCTCTTGTTCCGCCACAGACTTACCCAATCCCGTTGGTGTTAATATTCCTCTAGGTGATACAACCAGAATCTATCCCTTTACTGGCTTGCTAAAATTCAATGGAGACAATGTCCTCTATCTTAATGGCACATCTGTAAGGCTTAGAAATCTTTTTAGCACAACAGCATCATCTCTGCCAATTGCGGTTGCTGGCGCATCTGGTGGAAACGCGACCTTTGACCTCACAAAGTTTGCCTACAGCTTTACTCCAGCTGCAATAGTCCCTTGCGCCACTCAAATAGCCTACCTCTCTTCTCCCACTGCATCTGCAAAACTCTATACCTTGAGCACAGCCAACACTTGCGTAACCAGAATTCTCAAGACCTTCCCTTAATCACCTCCGCCCCCTCTGGGGGGCTTTTAAAAAATGCTGTTGGTTCTTTTGCTTCTTGTATCTTTCTCCTTTTCCCAAAAGCTAAAGGTCCTTTATGAGGACGGAAGGGTTGGGGTGGTGGATGCCACAAAAACTTCCTTGAAAGCACTCCAAGGGGTGGTCTATACAGAAAAGCCCATAAGGGTCAAGTATTTAGACCAGTTGGTTTATTCCTCTTCCGTCGCCATAAGGGGCTCGGGTGGTTTTAACTTTTCCATTAACACCTCTCCGGGGCAAAATCTTTCTGTTCTCTCCGCGGGTGCCAGCGTCTATTTTTCTGGTGCCTGTTCTGGTGGCTTGGATAATCTTTTTTGCTCTGGTGGTCCTTTGAACTTTAATGTGTCCTCTTCCTCCGATTGGCGTTTGATCGTTCAATCGGTGGGGAAAAATATCTTTCTCTCGGATGTTTCTACCTCCGCCTATTATCTTGGCACTGGTGCGGTCAATTCGGGGAGGACTGGTAGGAATGTTTTGGTGGGGGTGGTGGATTCGGGTATTGACCTTTGCCACCCTGCCTTCAAAAACCCGGACGGTTCCTCAAAGGTGCTGTTTTTTTACGACCTTGCCACCAACCGGGAGTATAACAGACAGCAAATTCAAAGCTTGATCGCCAGTGGGAACTGCAACTTTGACATTTTGGGGCATGGCACCTCGGTGGCGGGTGTGATCAGCTACATAGCAAAGGATGCAGACCTTGTGGTGGTAAAGTTGCCAGACCAGATGACGGATGCGGACGTTATGCAAGTTTCTGATTATTTGAGGAACAAAAAGGACCAGCTGGGGAGACCTATGGTGGTGAATGTTTCTTTGGGCTACAATGTGGGACCCCACGATGGGACGAGCCTTTTTGAGAGAAAGATCGCCCAGCTTTCGGGACCGGGTTTTGTGGTGGTGGTTGCCAACGGCAACGATGGAGACAGAAGGGTCTACGGTAGAATTGGTGCCCTCTCTAATAGTGCGTCGGTGGAGATCTCCTCTCAGGGTGAGGGTGTTATTGACCTTTGGTATTCGGGTGGGACCTTGAGGGGTGAGTTCTGCGTGGGCTCTTCTTGTCTTTCTGCGAGCCCCGGCGAGTCCAAGACCGCAAGCTTTGGCGGTTGCGCTGTGTATATGAAAAATGTTTATCCTTCGCCCTTGAACGGAGACGGAAACCTCAGCATAGAAACCAACTGCACGGGAGACCTAACGGTCAGGCTCTATTCCATTGGCGGAACTCCAAGGGTGGATGTGTATATTTTCTCTTTGTTTGACGCGATGGAGCTAAAAAACTACTTTTTGGATGATGGCTTTGGTGGATATTTGGGGACTGTTTCCGTGCCCGCAACTTCTCCAAAGGTGATCTCGGTGGGTGCCATCTCTTCCAGCTTTTGCAGTCAGAGGAGCTACCAAAACCTTGGGTTTATTGCATACTTTTCTTCGAGGGGACCCACAAGGGACGGAAGGATAAAGCCAGAGGTGGTGGCGGCTGGTCATTGTGTGAGAACTCCCATGGCGGGTTTTCAGTCTTACAGGGATAGCGCGGGCACTTCCTTTTCTTCGCCGGTGGTGGCAGGGCTGGTTGCCCTTTTGTTGGAGTCTAACCCAAACCTTGATGTGGATGCGGTGAGAAATATGCTCACTTCCAACGCTTTGAGGGATTCCGCGGTGGGCAACGTGCCCAACAACCTTTATGGCTGGGGTAAAGCCTTTATATCATCGGAGGCGGTTCCGGGAGGTGGTAGCCCGGGTGGTTCCGGTGGTAGTTCTGGTGGTGGTTCTCTCGGAAGTGGTGGTTCTGGTGGTGGTAGTTCTGGAGGTGGTGGCTCTGGTGGTGCCGGTGGTTCTGCCGGCGGTGGAGGAGGTGGAGGTGGATGCAACAGTGCCAGCCCAGACCTATACACCGCCCTGTTAGCCCTTGTCCTGACTGCGGTTCTCAGGAAAAGGATAAAAAAAGTGTTATAATTTAGAAAAGGGAGGAAAGGCAATGAAAAAATGGGTTATCTATTCAAGTCTTTTTGGAATGGCAGGCTTTGGGCTTTTTGGATGCGGTGGCAGTGGTCTTTCGGGCGCGGGAGGTAGCCTGGCAGAGTTCAACACGGTTATATTCTCCTCTACGGGTGCAGATGTGAACCCGGGCATAGTCCCGATAGTGAATACACAGACACAGCAGATTTCCGATTTCAATCCATTAAGAGCCTGTGTTGGAGATGCAGACGGCAACGGAAGGTGCGATGCAGCAGAAGCTGGTTGCCAAACCTGTGCGGATGTGCCCGTGGGGACACCCTGCGACGGTGGGGATTTTAGAACGGTTTGCTGTGCGCAAGTGGATAGATGCGTTGGAACGCCCACGCAATGGACTATAACCTTCAATTTTAGGTCAACACCGCTCTTTGACGCCAGGGGGAACCCCCTGCAAAGACAGACATCCCCAGTCATAATACAAGGCTACACCGCGGTTTTTAACTATTCTGCCGGTTGTCCCTCCCTCCTTCCTACATCAGATGCAAAAACCGTCTCCGCCGTCGTCCCAGCACCATCTGGTGGAGAGAGCACAGCACAGGTTTCCATCACATACAGCACTCAATCATTTGCTACGAGCGTTAATATATCCAATGTGTGCACGACCGCCACAACGGCAAGCTTTAGACCACCGCCGGGTTTTTTGGGTGTTTGCAACGTGAACGCGGTGTATAACTGGACTGTAATGGAGCAACTCACTGGAAGGGTAAAAACAGTATCTGTGCCCGTGAGCTTTCAGATCGTGCCCGGCACTGGCACATGCGTGCCTTAATTTGGGGCGGTGGGGCACTGTTCTTTCCTTGCGTCCCCCTCTTCCCAAAAGCAGGTCAGCTTGTAGCAGGGTATGGTTTCAAAGAACCTGTCCGAGAGCTTGGAGAGCTTTAAATAGCTCCTGTGGGGCGGGATCTTTGACACATGGGCGTAATAGTTGGCAGAGAAGAGCTCAAGGCTACAGTATTTTGGTCTTTGGTTCGTGGAAAACTCAAACAGCAAATAGTCTTTTGCTAAGGAAAGGGACACATCTTTTATTCTAAAGGGGTGCATCTTGAACTCTCTAACACCGGAGGGTTTTTGTATGGTGGTTCCCACCCATTGGTCGTCAAGCAACGCCTCCACCCGCACGCTTTCACCCTCCTTTGGAAAAGTCAAAAACTCCCTCCTACTGACTCTGCACTCATAGGTGGCAGAAAAGCCCTTTGAGTATGCCCTGAGGTTCTGAAAGGGTGGGTCCATTGATAGGGGTATTGGAGACAGGCTTACACTGTGCTCTGCGGGAAGTGGCTTTGGAAGGTCCGCAAAAACGTTCACATAAACATTACAGCTTTCACTTTCAATGCGCCTTTCTAACCGCACCGAGTAATCAAGGAGGTCCAAAAGGAAAAAGCCATCCGGTCTGCCCGCGGGAAAGGTGATGCCTTTGTAAGTGGCAAGCATTTGGGTGGCGTCCAAGCCCAAGCCTCCCACGCTAACTCTTACCCTTCCGCAGTCTGGCTCGGAACCGCTCCTGCAGGTGGGACCGC
>JAPYWH010000047.1 GCA_028276475.1 Thermocrinis sp. | reverse complement strand
TATAGTTCCTCCAATTTCCACAGATTGTATGGAGAGTAATCCTCCAGGTCGGGCACTATAACCACATTGCAAAGTTCCTTTCTTTTATCTGCGTTAGACCGCACCGCCAAAAGAAAGCTTCTTATTAGCACCGCAAACAGGCTCCTTGGCTTTCCAATGGTAGAAGTAGGATTAACATCCACGCCCACTATAAAGAGTCCTTTATTCTGCACGGGCTCCACTGGAAGGTTGTTGGTAATACCTCCATCCAAAAGCAGAAAGTTTTTAAACTTCACCGGTTCAAAGATGCCCGGCAACGCACAGCTTCCAATCAGGGGTTCATAGAGCTCTCCCTCCGAAAAGTAAAGGGTGTTTCCACTGAGGATATCTAAAGCGCATATATGAAACTCCCTTTTTAACTCCTCAATGCGTTCTACTTCTAAGTAGTCTTTTAGAAACCTTTTTGCGTCCGTCAGGGAAAAAAAGCCCAGCTTTGGAAGTCTTGGCTTTATGTATCTGAGCCAGTGTTTGGACTTTACGATCTTTAACATATCCTCCGGTGTGTATCCTGCACAGTGGAAGGCTCCCACAAGGGCACCCGCACTTACACCGCTTATGGCTGAAATTTCAAAGCCGAGATCCTCTAAAGCTTTTATAACTCCTATGTGGGCAACGCCCCTAACCGCACCGCCCGAAAGAACTAAGGCAACCCGCATAGAAAGAATAAAGTATAAACTCTTGTTTTATAATAAATAGCCATGTGGAGGCTTTTAGTTATTCCTTTAATACTTTTTGTCGTTTCCTGTGGTAAAAGCACACTAACATCTGCAGAGAAAAAGGGAACCCCCTGCAAGGTTGTCCGGGTCATAGACGGAGATACCTTTACCTGCACCCTCAAAAATGGAGAGGAAATTAAGGTTAGGCTAATAGGTGTGGATACGCCTGAAAGTAGAGTAAATCAAAAGCTTGAGAGGGATGTCCAAAAGAGCGGTCTGCAAAGGGAGGAGATCCTCCGTATGGGAAAGATTGCCGCAGAATTTACCAAAAGGCTATTGCCAGAGGGGGAAATTGTTTATTTGGAACAGGATGTGCAAAAGACGGATAAATACGGAAGGGTTTTGGCTTATGTTTGGCTGAAGGATGGCAGAATGCTAAACGAGGTTTTGATAAGGGAGGGAATGGCACAGGTCTATACCATCCCACCAAATGTTAAGTATCAGGATATTCTTTTGGAAGCCCAAAGGAAAGCAAGGGAAGAGGGTAAGGGCTTTTGGAAGTCAGGCTTTTGAAAGAAAATACAACCTTTGTATTTCCTCCAAAGACAGCTCCTCCACCCTCCTCTGGGGGTCTATGCTTGCCCTACGCAAGAGCCCTTCCGGGAGCTTGTTTTTTAGGGCTTTTCTCCTGAGAGAAAAGAGCTTGGTTAAAAAGGCTTTGTATTCCGTTGGCTCTATTTCGGGGCTTGGCTCCCTTTTGGTTAGCCTTATCACCGCCGATTGAACCTTTGGAGGGGGCAAAAAGAAGCGAGGGGGAACCGTCATAAGGTATTCCGCTTCAAAAAAAGTCTTAACAAAGATACCAAGCCAAGATAAGCCCTTTACCAGCTTTTGTGCCACCTCCTTTTGAACCATAAAAACCGCCAAAACAACGCATCTGTGGGAAAGAACGGTCCTCTCAAGGATCAAGCTTGCACTGTTGTAGGGCAAATTTCCCAAAAGCTTTAAGGAGTTTCCCAAAAGGCAATAGTCAAACTCACCCGCATCGGTCTGATAGAGCTTTAGCCTTTGATCTTGTAGCTTTTTTAGCTCCTCTATCATGTCCTTGTCTATCTCCAAGCAGTGGAGCTCTTTTATTGGTTCCTTTAATATCTCTTTTGTTAAATTGCCCGTGCCCGGACCGATTTCTACCACTATGTCTTCAGCGTTCAAGCGGGCAAACTCCACAATTCTTTTTAAAATTCCCGGAGACACCAAAAGATGCTGTCCGTAGAACTTTTTAAGCCTCAAGTTGCCCTGTGCTCCCAATTGGGATATATTTTAAAGCCATGAGTAGGTTTATTGTGTTTTTGATAACTCTCTTTAGCATAGGGCTTACCCTATCCTCCTGTAAAGGAGAGAAGGACAATAGAGCCAACTCTTACGGAACCAAGAGCCTGATCCCTCAATCTGCCTATGCCATGCTGATCGTGGAAAGTGAAAGCTGTATTTACTGCAAGCAGTTAGACAGAGACCTACAAAGGGACCCACAGCTGAAAAAAGCGGTGGAGGGTATGGATGTTTTAAGGCTCCTTGCGGAGAGCAACGCCAAGGTAAAATACAGGCTTGATGGTAAAGAGGGAGAGAGCACCGAGGAGGACCTAGCAAGGGCTTTGGGCGTTAGGGCATACCCTCACATAATCTTTTACAACTCCCAAGGGGAGATCATCCTAAGGATCCCAGGCTATGCGCCTCCAAGAACCCTTGCCTGTGCTATAAGGTACGTAAAGGAGGAGTTTTACAAAAAGGAGAACATAAACCAATATCTCAAAAGGGAAGGGTGCGTTTAAATTGGACACTTACAAAATCTCTCTCCAACCCTTCCCACCCTGTAGTCCCTTCGCTTTCTTATTACTACAAAGACCACCTCTCCAAGGATAAGGTCGTAGTTATAAAGCTCCCTGTGTTCCAATAGCCTACACTCAAAGCTGGCGGGGCACTCTTTTACCCTTGGTGGCTTTACTATTGCGGATGGCTCGGGCGTTAGCTTAACAACCTCCAACTCGCTAACATGGGGTGGGTAATCCCAAGAAGTTCGCTCAGCCTTTTTCAAAAGGTTATACTCAAGGAAATTTACCACAAACTCTCCACTATCAAGGATATTGCGGGCTGTGTCCTTTCTGGTGCCATCCTCTTTTTTACTTATGGACAGCATTAAAACGGGTGGCTGGTCGCAGACCACGTTAAAAAAGCTGAAGGGTGCCAAATTAATAACACCCTCTTTGCTCAAGGTGGATATCCACGCAATGGGTCTTGGTGCTACCCAGTCCGTCAGAATATCGTAGAGTTCATCAGAGGAGAGCTTTTTTACATCAAACTCCATCGGGTTTTATAACATCCGCCTTAAGGTAATCTCTGAGGACCTCCGGCACTACCACGGAGCCATCCTTTTCCTGATAGTTTTCCAAAATTGCTGCGAGGGTTCTACCCACCGCCAAGCCAGAGCCGTTTAGGGTATGCACAAATCTCTTTCTTCCTTCGCTGTCTTTAAACCGTGTGTTCATACGCCTTGCCTGAAAGTCCGTGCAGTTGGAACAGGAGGATATTTCCCTGTATTTATTTTGGGAGGGGAACCAAACCTCAATATCGTAAGTCTTCGCGGAGGCAAAGCCGAGGTCTCCGGTGCAAAGGGCAACCACTCTGTAGGGCAGTCCCAAGAGCTTGAGGATATCTTCCGCGTCCGCGGTTAGCCTTTCCAACTCTTGGTCTGAAGTGTCTGGATGGACGATTTTTACCAGCTCCACCTTGTCAAACTGATGCTGACGGATTATACCCCTTATGTCCTTGCCGTAGGCACCAGCTTCCCTTCTGTAGCAGGGAGTGTAGGCAGTCAGGTATATGGGCAGGTCCTTCTCCTCAAGGATGGTATCCCTAAATAGGTTCGTCAAGGGAACCTCTGCGGTAGGTATCAAATACAGACCATCCCTCTCGCAAAAATACAGGTCCTCTTCAAACTTGGGAAGTTGTCCGGTTCCCTCAAGGATCTCGGGCTTTACCAGATGGGGAACCCATACTTCTTTGTAGCCTCTGCTTGTGTGAAAATCCAGCATAAAGTTTATCAGAGCCCTCTCTAACTTTGCTCCCCAACCCCACATAACGGTAAATCGGCTACCGGAAAGACTTGCACCCCTCTCAAAGTCCAGAATACCCAAAGCTTCTCCTATCTCATAGTGGGCTTTTGGTTCAAACTCAAAATCCCTCCGCACGCCCCAACTTCTGACCTCCACGTTCTCCGTTTCGTCCTTTCCCACCGGCACGCTATAATGGGGGATGTTGGGAATAAGGAGCATGACGCCCTTTAACTGTTCCTCCAACTTGGAAAGCTGACCCTCCAAGCCCTCTATTTTCTCCTTTATCTCTTTTACCTTACCCTCAAGCTCTGCGGTTTGCTCTCCTTTAGATTTGCGCTTTCCGATCTCTTTGCTTAGAGAATTTCTTTCTGCCCTGAGGGCTTCCAGATCTTTGAGTATGGACCTTCTTTCTTCGTCAAGCCTTAGCGCTTCATCTACCAATCTTGGATAGTCTTCTTTTCTTAAACGCAGTCTTTCCTTTACAAACTCTGGGTTTTTCCTCAGAAGCTCTATGTCAAGCATTTATATATAGAGAATAACACAAACTTCCCACGAGGTATAGAATTAAATTATGGGCTTAAGAAAGGCAAAGCTAAAGGATGCGGTGGGAATATACTCCCTGATAAACTCCTACGCCAAGGAGGGGCTTTTGCTTCCAAGAAGCTTAAACTCCATATATGAAAACATCAGAGATTTTTGGGTTTATGAGGAGGAAGGACAAATCGTGGGATGTTCTGCCTTGCATGTGGTGTGGGAGGATTTGGCGGAGATTAAAAGCTTGGCGGTCATGGAGTCCATGAAGGGCAGGGGAATAGGCACCGCTTTGGTGCAGGCGTGCCTGAAAGAAGCCAAGGAGCTTGGCGTTAAACGGGTTTTTGTGCTAACCTATGCCTCGGACTTCTTTGAAAAGCTTGGCTTTTACACGGTAAGCAAGGAGAGCCTGCCTTACAAGGTCTGGGGTGAATGCATAAACTGTGTTAAATTTCCCTCCTGCGACGAAACCGCCATGCAGATGGAGATAGAAAAGCTAAGTCCAGTAAAGAGCTATGAAGGTGAGCTTTGAATACATCACATCTCCAAAATCCCTCGCCAAGTGGCAGGGGGGCTTTAAAGATATACCCTTTTTGTATATTGACACGGAAACGGTGGGAGACAGCACCATAAGGCTCGTCCAGTTGGGAACCGAGGAGGACATACTCCTTTTGGACCTTTACGAGCTTGGTGATATAGGAATTAACT
>JAPYWH010000046.1 GCA_028276475.1 Thermocrinis sp. | reverse complement strand
GATCCCTTTGTGAGGGAGTTTTTAAGAAGCGGGCTTGGAGAACTTCAAGCCATCAACAGAGGCTGAAGGAAGCTTCTTTTGCCAAATTTTTTTACCATTTTTCCACCTCCCGTGTTAGAATAAAAAATTATGGTAAGAAAGGCAGTTTTGCCAGTGGCAGGGTGGGGGACGAGGTTCTTACCCGCTACTAAAGCTATGCCCAAGGAGATGTTCCCGATCATTGACAAGCCGGTGATCCAGTTCATAGTGGAAGAGTGCCTGCATGCGGGCGTAGAAAACATAATCTTTATTACAGGAAGACACAAAAGACCCATTGAACACCACTTTGATATAAACACGGACCTTGAAAAACACTTAGAACAGATGGGCAAAGAAGAACTCCTAAAAAACATAAGAGAAATTAGCAGGCTCACAAACCCAATCTACGTAAGACAAAAGGAGCAGTTAGGTCTTGGTCATGCGGTTCTTGTTTCTGAACCCTTAGTTGGGAATGAGCCTTTCATAGTTGCCTTAGGTGATGTGATCCTTGAAGGTGAGAAAAACGTAATAAAACGCATGTTGGAAATATATGAAAGGTTTGGCAAGAGCGTAGTAGCGGTATTTGAGGTAGACAGAAAGGATGTAAGCAAATACGGCATAGTGGATGGAAAGCTAATAGAGGAGGATATATACCTCATAGATGACCTTGTGGAAAAGCCAAAAAAGGAGGAGGCGCCATCAAACCTTGCCATAGTTGGTAGATATCTTTTTACCCCGAAAATATTTGAAAAATTAAAGATCACACCACCCGGTAAAGGGGGAGAGATACAGCTAACAGATGCCATAAAGCTTTTGCTTGAAGAGGAAGTAGTTTATGCCCTAAAGATAGACGCAGAGGTGTATGATACTGGAACACCCATCGGATACCTCACTACCCTTGTGGAGTTTGCCTTAAAGAGAAAGGACATTCGGGATGAGTTTCTAAAATTCCTTGAAGGTGTGGTCAGTAGATATAACCAACAGACAGGTAAAGTTTGAACTTTTTTAGAAAGTCCTTCTCTCCGGGAAAGGCTAAGTCTAATCTTATAGGTCCCACGGGCGTTTTTACGCCACCCCCAAAGCCAAAGCTATGTTTTATGTCTCTTGGTAATCGGTTGGAAGATCCTTCCACCCCTCCCACATCATAGAAAGGCACAAAAACAAAGGAACCCTTCAACGGCACCTCCAACTCCATCCTACCAAAGACATAGGATTTTCCACCCGTTGGACTTCCTGCCTCCTCGTAGGAGTAGCCCCTTAGGTTGGTTAATCCACCCAAAAAATACCTGTCAAATATGGGCACCGAGCCCCAAGCGGAGCCCCCGGAGACCTTGAAGCTCAGGTTTAAGTTTGTGGTTATGGGAATGAAGTAAAAGGTGTTAAGCTCTGCTTTTGTATAATTGAGATCTCCAGAAGCCTTCAAAAAACTCAAGCTGTCGTAATGCACCCTGCTGGGATTAAATATGTCGTCTTTGTACTCTCTTAATAGAAATAAACCGTATTTATTAAGCCTTGCACTTGTCCCTAAATATCGGTTATCAGAGATAGAAAAGAATGGACCAAAGGAGGTATATCTAGTTATCCTATAGCCTAAGCTAAGGGCAAAGCCCTGCGTGTTTAAGGTAAATACTTTGTGTTCCTGATGATCCTTAAAAACATTGCTTTTAAGCCAAAGTTTTCGCGTAAAAAGGAAAGGGTCTTCAAAATTCAAACTGTATGTCTCCCTTTTTTCACTGCGTTTGTAGTTTAAAGTAGAAGACAAACCTATACCAAAGAGGTTTTTTAAACCCAATGTTAGGTCCAGAATTAAACCTTCTTGAGAGTTATAGCCCACTCCAAGGTCATAAAAGCCTCTTTTGTCCTCTTGCAATTTTATTAGCCGATGCACTTGCTTTTTATCCGTATCTATAAAGGTATCTATCTTTACACCAATAAAAAGATTGCTGCTTATAAAGTTGTATAAGGTTTCGTCTAAAGTTTTCTCTGAGTAAAATTCCTCTCGAACTGTCATATAGGAGAGTTCTCTATTTGTGGTGGCTTCCGCGCCATAGTAAAGGTCCAAGCCCGCTTTGTATCTAGGTCCCTCTGAAACTTTATAGGTGTATATGTAGTTTATGACATCTCCCTCTTCCTCCGGCAGGACATCCGCCTCAAAGCTACCCTCCATATAACCATTGCCTTTAAGGTATTTTTCTATTCTTAAGTTCAACTGCTCTATCAAAGCAGAGTTATAAACCGCTGGCAGTTTCTTATTAACCTCTCTGAAAATTTTTGCTATATCTTTGTTGTTGCCAACATAGTTTATAGCCTTAAGTATTTGCTTTTTGCCTTTGTTTATATCAAAGGATACATTTACTAATTTTTTGTCTTTATCAATGTTTGTTTTAATCTCTCCTTCTGCAAGGATGTAACCTTGTGCTTTTAATTGTCCTATCGTTTTTTCTAACTCTTTCTTTAACTCTTCCTCATCGTATGGTATGATTTGACCGTTTACAATAGCATTGTATCTTTGACCTTCTTTAATGAAAAAGAATATTGTCTCTCCTTCTTGCTTGTATTCTACCTCTACATCAAAAAAACCCTTTGATTGATAGGCATTTACTATGCTTTCCTTAGCCTCTTCCAAGGAAAATATGTCTATTCCCTTTTGAGGAAGTCCTGAAATTCTTAACAGTTCCTGCGGGCTAAAAAAGCTATTTCCCTCAAAAAAAGGTTGATACCTTTTCCCTTCATAGACATAAAAAACGGGATAAGCTAATTTTCCTTTACCTGAGATCGCCTTTAGGGTGCTTATGGGATGGCTAAAAAGGTTTTTAATGCCCTCCGTCAAAGCGCCCACAAGCCTTAAGGGACGCCTTTGAATGTTTGGGTCTATGGGCAGGAGAACCCTCCAAAAGGGCTTTTCCATATTAGCCTTTTGCAACCCTTCATAGTAAGCAAAGCTATCCCAAAAGCCGAGGGATAAGTATAGATCCTGCAGGTCAAAAAGTTTTCTTGAAAGTTCTCCCTCCTTGGCTACCTTTCCTTTTATAATTCCCAAGCGTTCATCCAAAAAGCTTGGGTCCAAGCTGGAGCCCTTATAAACTCCTCCCCCGATAAAAAAAACATCTCCCTCTTTCACTTTTATCTCAATGGACGCAAACCCAAGCTCGTCAATTTGTATGTTTACCTTCGCCTGTGCCTCAATATATCCCTTCTCTCTGTATAGCTCTTTAAGTTTGTCCTCTAAGCTTTCAGGGTCCGTTTCCTTTAGGGGTACACCCTCATAAAGGGTCAAATAGTTCAAAATTTCATCCCTCCAAACAGCTATATTGCCTCTTATTTTTATGCTTTTTAGTATTGGATACCTCTCCACTTTAATGGTTATTTGCCCATCTTTTTCCTCAATGCTTACATTTTTCACCTCCTCCAAACTTCTAAGAATTTCCACAATTGTTTGGTAGTTTTCTTCATTAACGGTGCTTTCCAAGTTGTTTTTTGGCAGGGGATAGTTGGAAAGGATCACCACCTTGGGAAAAGCAGTTATGGGTAAGAGAAGACTAAGGAAAAGAAGCACTTGACTAAGAACTCTCATCGGGTTAAATTATACATTTGGAAATGAGAATAGTGGAGGAGCTAAACAAGGCAGAGCTAAACGTTGGAGGAAAGGGCATTGGTTTTAATCCATCATCGCAAGCGCCAAGCTTTGAGGATATTTTGAATTTAATATCAGTAGAAGAGAATATACAAGACAAGGGCTCTGATATATCCTTAAACCCAGCGGTACCTTCTGAGGGTTTTTTGGAAGTTCAAGAACATCCAACGGCTACCAAAGAAAAAAAGGGCAACGACTTTCCAATTAACCTCTCAATCTTTGGTTTGGTTGCCTATGGGCAGATTAAACAAATCTTTGAAGAAGAGGATGCGAAAGCGGACAATGTTCTTAACAGAGCTGATACAAACTTATCCGCCGAAGAAAGGACAAACACTTCATTGGTTCAATTTAAAAACTTAAAAGAGCAGTCTCAAAACACAAATGATGAATTTTTCATAGTTAAACCCGAGGTTCCAAACACTAAGATAAATACTGCACAGTTTTTCGCCAAAACTTCTTATCAAACCATAGAAAATCCAATTCCATCCGCTGACCAAAAACCACAAAACCCTTTGAACATTAACCAAACCAATGCTGGTAATGGTTTGAAAAATGGCGATGAACCTCAAACAAAAGAATTTCCACAGGGATTTTTTTATAGTTCAGAACTTGAATTTTATCCAAAGGAAGAGCATACAAAGGCAGACCTACGCAACAATTCTGCTACTATTTCCTTAAAGATGACTAAAAATGTTCTTGAGGATTTACCTCAAAGGGTTGAGAAATCTGAGTTATCGCCCATAGAAAAGAGCAAAAAAGAGGAAGAACATTCGCACCTTTATAACATGGGAGTTTCTCCCCAAAGGTTTGAAGATAAGATAGAAAATGCCCAAGAGGTAAAAAATACAAAGCCCTTCCACACTTTTCATGAGGCAAGAAGCTTTTATGTGAAGCTTGAAGAAGGAGACTTCAGAATAAGGGTAGTTAAAGATGCCATAAGTGTTAAGGTGGATTTTAGGGAAGACTTTAGACCGCCCACTGCCCAAGAGGTGCAAAATCTAATAGAAAGTCTGTCTAAGGTGGGTTTTAGAATGGAAATGCTTAGCTTGAACGGTAAAAACCTACAGTGGGAATTTAGACAGGGACAAGAGGACAGAAGAGGAAACAGGTCAAGGGAAGTGAGTCCCTCTCAAGGTAAGGGCAGGCAGGAGTTTAGTCTTTATTTATAAATCCCCCCGAAGGGGGAAGGTTTTAAAGTAGTGATTTTACCTTTTCTACCACTTCCTCATAATTGGGCTCTTGGGTAATTTCTGGCACCAGTTGGATGTAGGCTATGTTCCCCTCCTTATCCACCACAAAGACCGCCCTTGCCAGTATGCCCTTTAGTGCGCCTTCAGAGAGGAGAACGCCATACTTTTCCATATCCCTGTAACGAAAGTCGGAGGCTACGGTTATGTTGCCTATGTTGAAGCTCTCGCAGAACCTCTTTTGGGCAAAGGGCAGGTCCATAGAGACCACAGTTACATCCACCCCAGACATGCCACCCATAAGCTCGTTGAACTTCTTGGTCTCCGTCTC
>JAPYWH010000018.1 GCA_028276475.1 Thermocrinis sp. | reverse complement strand
GGTCCATCAAAAACTCCACAGTGCCCGCACCCACATAGTTGATCTCTTTGCAGAAGGCTATGGCAAGCTCCTCCAGGTATTTCCTCTGTTCTTCCGAGATGCTGGCACTGGGTGCCTCTTCCACCAGTTTTTGATATCTCCTCTGTATGGAACACTCCCTCTCGCCCAAGGCTATAACATTGCCGTACCTGTCTGCAAGGACTTGAACCTCTATGTGCTTGGGGTTCACTATATACTTTTCCACATAGACCCTCTCGTCGCCAAAGGCGGACTTTGCCTCCTGCATAGCCAAGGGCAGTTTTTCCCTCAGCTCCTTTTCATCGTAGACCACCCTTATGCCCCTTCCACCCCCACCACCCGCAGACTTTATGACCACCGGATACTTGACCTCTTTGGCAACCTCCAAAGCCCTTTGAAAATCTACCGGTCCGTCGCTCCCCGGCACCAAGGGAATGCCTACCTTTTTGGCGACCTCCTTTGCCTTTATCTTGTCTCCTATAAGTTCCAAGGTTTCTGGTGAGGGTCCAATGAACACCTTTCCGCTTGCTTCTACGATCCGGGCAAACTTGGGGTTCTCCGAGAGAAAGCCATAGCCCGGGTGCACTCCCTCCGCAGAGGAAACCTCTACCGCCGCCATAAGCCTTGGAATATCAAGGTAGCTCTTTGAGGGCTCCGGTGGTCCTATGCATATGCTCTCATCTGCCAACTTTACGTGCATGGAGTCTCTGTCCGCCTCCGAATAGACCGCCACTGTTCTTATGCCCATCTCTCTGCAGGTTCTTATAACCCGGACTGCGATCTCCCCTCGGTTTGCTATGAGAATTTTCTTGAGCATCAAATTAAATTTTACATGCTTTCAAGCTTGTCCTCAATCCTATACTGGATCGCCTGTGCTATGTGATGTTCCTTTATTTGTTCCTCTCCCTCCAAGTCTGCGATGGTTCTTGAAACCTTTAAAAGCCGTGCGTAGGACCTTCCGCTGAGATGGAGCCTGTCCATAGCCTTCTCCAGAAGTTCCTTTGCCTTTGGCACCAAGGGGCAGTATTTTTCTATCTCCTTTTCTGTCATCTGTCCGTTGAACTTGGTCCTGGAGTTTTTAAACCTCTCCCTCTGAATCTGGTACGCCCTCATAACCCTCTCCCTGACCTCTTTGGAGCTCTCGCCCGGACTTGGATTGACCAGTTCTTGGACTTCCACCGGCTCCACCCACACTTTCAGGTCTATACGGTCTAAGATGGGTCCCGAGAGCTTGAACTGATAAGCCCTTATTTGGGCAGGAGAACATACGCATGCCTTGTAGGGGTTTCGGTAGTTTCCACAGGGGCATGGGTTGGTGGCACCCACCAAGATAAAGCTGGAGGGAAAGGTTAGCCTGCCACCCACCCTTGATACGCTAACGTAGCCGTCCTCTATGGGTTGCCTGAGGGCTTCCAGAGTTTTGCGGTTAAACTCCACCATTTCGTCCAAAAAGAGTACTCCTCGGTGGGCTAAGGAGATCTCTCCGGGCGTTGGATTGCTACCGCCACCTATCAACGCCACTTCCGAGGCTGTGTAATGAGGTGCCCGGAAGGGTCTTTGAACCATCAGAGGTTCCCTTAGCATACCCGCCACGCTGTATATTTTGCTGACCTCCAAGGCTTCCTCCAAAGACAGAGGTGGCAAGATGGTTACGATCCTCTTGGCGAGCATGCTTTTTCCTGCCCCCGGAGGACCGATCAGCAGTAAGTTGTGCATGCCCGCTGCGGAGATCTCCAGCGCCCTTTTTGCCTCATACTGTCCCTTCACGTCCGCAAGGTCTATGCTGTAATCAAAGGCTTTTGAAAAGAGCTCGTTAAGGTCCACCTCCTCTGGTTTTAACTCCTCCTCTCCTCTCAAAAAGGCTATGAGCTGGCTCAAGGATTCAACACCATAAACCTCTGCACCTTGAACGATGGCACCCTCTTTTGCGTTCGCCCTTGGCACCACAAACCTTCTAAAGCCCTTCTCCTTTAAGGATAGAACAATGGGAAGGACGCCACTGACCGGATTTACCTTTCCGTCCAAAGAGAGCTCCCCCAAAAAGACCGTCTCCTCGTCCACATCCAAAACCCCCGAGAGCCTTAAAATACCCACCGCAATGGGAAGATCATACAAAGTTCCCTGCTTTTTCAGGTGGGAGGGTGCCAGATTTACGGTGATCCTTTTGGAAGGCAGTTGAAAGCCCACATTCTTTAAGGCAGACCTAACCCTGTCCTTTGCCTCGTTTATAGCTTTGTCTGGCAGTCCCACTATGTTAAACTGAGGTAGCCCCGGGGAGAAGTCTATCTCCACATCCACCAAAAAACCGTCAATGCCAATAACTCCTCCGCTCCTTATTCGGCAGAACATTATCTACTGGCTATGTATAGCACCAAGTCCCTAAGCCGGCAGGAATAACCCCACTCGTTGTCATACCAAGCGCCCACATGAACCATGTCCTCTATCACCTGAGTTAGCCCCGCGTCAAAGATGGAGGAGTGTTCGTTGCCCACTATGTCCTGGGACACTATCGGGTCTTCCGTGTATTGAAGTATGCCTTTCAGCTCTCCTTCCGCAGCCTTTTTAAAGGCTTCGTTGACCTCCGCCACACTGGCTGGAGGTCTTTCTACTACCACGGTCAGGTCCACGAGGGAACCATCCGCCACGGGAACCCTCCTTGCGGTGCCGTCAAGCTTGCCCTTTAGCTCTGGGATCACCTCTCCTATCGCCTTTGCGGCGCCCGTGGTGGTGGGAATAATATTCACCGCCGCAGCCCGTGCCCTTCTGAGGTCTTTATGTGGCAGGTCCAAAACCCTCTGGTCGTTGGTGTATGCGTGAACGGTAACCATGTAGCCCTTCTTTATGCCAAAGTTCTCATGAAGGACCTTCACTAAGGGAGCCAAGCAGTTGGTGGTGCAGCTTGCGTTGGAAATTATAAAGTGCCTTTCGGGGTCATATTTGTGATGATTAACTCCGAGCACTACGGTGATGTCTGGCTCCTTTGCGGGTGCGGATATTATTACCCTCTTTACTGTATCCCTCACGTGCAGGACCGCCTTTTCCCTTGATGTAAAGGCTCCTGTGCATTCCACAACGATCTCCGCCCCAACCTCACCCCAAGGGATCAAAGCCGGGTCCTTCTGGGAGAATACCTTTATCTCCTTCCCGTTTACCACTAAGGTATCATCCTTTGCATACACCTCTCCCTTGAAGACCCCGTGCACCGAGTCGTATTTGAAGAGGTGGGCTAAGGTTTTTGTGTCCGTCAGGTCGTTGATGGCTACAACTTCAATGCCTTCTCTTTGCAGGCATGCCCTCAAAAAGGTCCTTCCTATCCTGCCAAAGCCGTTTATGGCAACTTTTACCATAGGGTTTAATTATAAATTACTTCTGTTCCTCAAGCGCAGAAATTGTAAGCTTTATCTCGTGCAACAGAACCGCCGGTGTTCTTATTGGGTATGGAAGTCTATCCACCACCTCCTCTGCGGGATGGGTTTTTATCTTTACACCCTTTAGCCTTTCCTTTAGCACTTGGCTATCTTGGACGGGAAACTTCACACCCCTTAGGTGCTTCAGCACTGCATAAGCCCAAGGAATATCAAGGGCTCTTGCCACCTCTTCTGCCACAACGGTGCAAAAGTGGCTTAGGATTTCAGCTTCGTTGCCCTCCTTGACCATCTTGTATGCAAGCTTTGCAATACCTCCTGCGGTGTGCACCTTCATCTCCTTCAGCTCTTCCTTTGCTAACTCCTCAAGCTTTTGAACCTTTTCCATTGCCAAGGTTGGGTCTGCCCTTAGGATGCTCCTAACTGTGTTTTTGGTGAGCCCTACCTTTTGGGCTATCTCCTCCTCGGTGCGTAGATATTCCTCCCTCAAGACCACCACATAAGCTGCCCTTGCCAAGCTGGGTAGCCATGTAAGGGTCCTGAATTCGGTAAGCTTGCTCAGACCACCCAAAAGGTCAATAGCCTTAAAGAAGACCCTCGTAACAAGCTGTTCAAGGTCTGCGTCTGTTTCATTTTTTGGCACTCCTGTGATCTCAATTACCATGGCTTTAACCTCCTATGGGTTCTTTTATTCTAACTAAGCCTGTTTCTGTGATCTCAAGGAAGTGGGTTCTTGTATCGTGCCCGGACATTCTACACCCATCTATCCTAAAGAGCCTAACTATATCTCCTACGCCCTTTTTATACATCTTTGCCTTGTAGGGAGAGTCTATAAGCTCCTTTGCTAGTACCATGGTGCCATCCACTATGTGCCCCACCGCGTAGCCACCGGCCGCTTCCGCGGTTAGCTCCTCATGACCGCTTCTCTTTTGAGACACAAAGATCGCTGTTTGATACCACTTTTTCATAAAGTTGTATAGCCGTCTAACAACAGCCCTTGCCATCATCTCCTTGTTCTCAAATAGACCCGTCACAGAGTCTATCACGGTAAATTTGACCTTGTAGTTCTTTATAACATAGGCTAAGGTTGCCAAAAGGTCTGGCACATTTTCCCTGATTCTTGTAGAGGATGCGGCGTCTATGAGGATTATGTTATCCTGAAACTGTTCAAAGTCCAAACCCATAGCCATTGCCCTGAGCTTTAAGGACGCAGACACAAAATTGGCGGGAGATTCAACGGTTACAAAGGCAACTTTATCTCCTCTGCTGGCACGGAAAACTGTAAATTGCTCTGCCATCAGAGATTTGCCCGTATCGGAAACCCCCGTAAGGTTCATAACAGAATAGGATGGTATGCCTTTTAGGGAGACCTTTTCCAACTTTTTGCCTACCTGCTTTACTATGAAAAAGAGGTCATCTAAACCCTCTATGCCCGTGGCTACTCCGTAGAGCTCCGGAGCCTTTGCTATAGCTTGGGAGCCCGTATATACCGCCGACAGGTCCGGCTCTACCTCTTCCCTCCTTATCTCTTCTTTCTCTTCAATTTCCCCCATGCAAATAAAGATAACCCTATTTTTTCAGCTGTGTAAGTTCCCTTGCGGACGCATAAAGGATCGCCTCTGCCACCACTTGGTTATCCACCTTGGCGGTGCCCTTCATCTTTGAAAGGCTCTTCTTGAGAGTGATCACCTCCAGCTCAAGGATAAGTTGGTCGCCCGGATAGACGGGTTTTTTGAACCGGGCGTCATCTATGCCCGCAAAAACTACCGCGTATTTGCCTATCTCCAGGTTCAAAGACTTGATCATCAAAATTCCACCCACCTGTGCCAAAGCTTCAAGGACATAAACACCCGGCATGAGGGGAAAGCCCGGGAAATGCCCTTGAAAGTAAGGCTCGTTTATGGACACGTTTTTTAGCCCTACTATCCTTTTTCCCAGCTCCATCTCCAAAATTCTATCCACGAGCAATAAGGGATACCTGTGGGGGAGGACTTGCATTATTTCCAGTATGTCCATCGGATAAAATTATAAGGGTGAAATTCTTAGAAGTTGCCCAGTTCTTTCAAAAGCTTGAAGAGACCACCAGCCGGCTTGAAATGTCCCAGCTACTTTATGAGCTTTTCTCAAAGGCTGATAAGGAAGAGATTGGAAAGCTTGTCTATCTCACTATGGGAGAATTGGTGCCCTCCTTTGTAGGTTTGGAGTTTGGAGTTTCGGAGAAGTTAGCCTTAGAAGCCCTCTCAAAGGCAGTGGGTATTAGGTCCGCCCAAATACAGGATGTCTATAAAAGGCTTGGTGATGTGGGAAGGGTTGCCATGGAGGTCATAAAAAGGGAAGGAAGGGGGCTTAGTCTTTTACAGGTCTATGATGAGCTGATGGCAATAGCCAAAGCAAGGGGAACCTTAGATAAGGTTATGCTTCTTATAAACCTTCTTAAAGCATTATCCGGCATTGAGGCAAAGTTTGCCCTAAGGATCATTGTGGGAAACCTTCGTCTGGGAGTGGGCACCGCAACTATCATAGAAGCATTGGCACTGCTCTTAGGAGACAGGTCTTACAAAGATTTAGTGGAAAGGGCATACAATCTATGCTCAGACCTTGGTCTTGTAGCCCGCATACTGGTGGAAAAGGGAAAGGATGGGCTTTTGGAGTTTAAGATAGAGCCCGGATACCCTGTTCGGATGGCTCTGGCGGAGAGGGTCGCAGATGCGGAGGAGCTAATCAGAAGGCTTGGAAGGTGTGCCATAGAGGCAAAGTATGATGGCTTTAGACTGCAAGTCCATAAAAAGGGTAAGGAGGTATATATCTATTCTCGCAATCTGGAGCCCATGACGGAGATGTTTCCTGAGATAAAGTCTGCGGTTGGAGAACTTCCGATAGAAAGAATTATCTTAGAGGGTGAGGCGTTGGCGGTTAATGAGGAGACGGGAGAGTTCTATCCCTTTCAGATCACCATTCAAAGAAAGAGAAAGTATGATGTTTATGAGTTTGCAAAGGAGTATCCACTAAAGCTCTTTTGCTTTGACCTGCTGTATTTGGAAGGTGAGGACTATACGGTCAAACCCTTTATTGAAAGAAGGAAAAAGTTAGAGGAGTTGATCGTTCCCGGTAACACTCTGGAGCTTTCGGAGCTTAAAATAGTTGATTCAGCTAAAGAGGTGGAGGATTTCTTTGAGGATGCCATAGTTAGAGGGCTTGAGGGTATTATGGGCAAAAGGCTTGATGCGCCATACACAGCAGGTTCAAGAAACTTTAACTGGGTAAAGCTAAAGAGGAGCTACAAGGGACAGTTGGCGGACACCTTGGACCTGGTGATCGTGGGCTACTTTTACGGAAGGGGTGCAAGGAGCAAACTTGGAATAGGTGCTCTGCTTACCGCGGTCTATGAACCTTCCACAGACACCTTTAAAACCATCTCCAAGGTAGGCTCGGGCTTTACAGAAGAGGAATGGGTCAGGCTAAAGGAAATGTTAGACCACATAAAGTTAGAACACAGGCACGCGAGGGTTGATTCTATTATAACTCCCGACGCATGGGTGGAACCAAGGTATGTTATAACTGTTTCCGCGGACGAGATCACCCGCTCACCTTTGCATACTGCCGGAAAGGTAGGCGATGGTCCCGGATACGCCCTCCGATTTCCGAGGGCTGTTAGCTTTGTCAGGGCAGACAAACTGCCAGAGGATGCCACCACCGTGGAAGAGGTGCTGAGAATGTTCCAGATGCAAAGGAAGGTTAAGCTTGAGGAGTAAGTGGCGGCGGGAGGACTCGAACCTCCGACCTGAGACTTATGAGATCTCCGCTCTAACCAGCTGAGCTACGCCGCCTACTGTATTAATATTATATCATGCGAATTGTAATAGTGGGCAACGGTCCAGCCTCTGCCTCTGCCATAGAAGCCTTCAGGCAAGTGGATCAGGACTCGGAAATCATTGTTCTTTCTGATGAACCCTATCCTACCTATGCACCCAACTGTATGGAGAATGTGATCCGGGGGGACATTTCAGACTCCGCCCTCTTTTACAAGGGTGGCTTTGAGTTTTACGAGCGCCACAGGGTGGATTTCAGACCAAACAAGGAGGTAGTGGGCATTGATAACAAAAGAAAGGTGGTGATCGTCAAGGGCGGGGAGGAAATTCCCTACGATAAGTGCCTGCTTGCGGCGGGTGCCAGCGCCTTTATTCCACCCATACCCGGAAGGGAACTGGGAGGTGTAACCACCGCGAAGAATTTGGATGATGCCAAAAGGATCAGAGATCTTGTGCTCTCTGGAAAGGTTAAAAAGGTTGTGATCGTGGGAGCTGGTCCCATAGGGGTGGAGGATGCGGAGACGCTAAGAAGCATGGGTTTAGAAGTTGCAGTGGTGGAGTTCTTTGACCGAGTTCTTCCGAGGATGTTGGACAAATACATGGCGGACAGGTACATGGAAATACTGCAGAGGGAGGAGGGTATAGAGTTTTATCTGAACCATCAGGTTGTGGCAATTCATGGGGAGGATGGATGGGTGGAGGCGGTGGAGATCGTTCAAAACGGGAGCGACAGGAGGAAGTTCTTGAGGGCAGATTTGGTGATCCTCTCCACCGGCGTTAGACCAAGAACCCACTTGGTTGCCAACACAGACATAAAGCTTCACATAGATGAGGTCCGTGGTAGAGTAGTAGGCGGTATCCTTGTAGATGAATATCAAAGAACCTCAGACCCGGATGTGTATGCAGCCGGGGACATATGCTCAGGCATTGATGCTTGGGGTAGGCACAGATGGATCGCCCTGTTTCCACCAGCCCAGCAAGGTGGTGCGGTAGCAGGCTACAACATGGCAGGCTTAAAGGTAAAGCATTCAGGGCTCGTAGATTACAACGCGGTAAAGACACGCTCGGTGCCCGCAGGCAGTGGAGGGCTCTTTGAGGATGCGGAAAGCTCCTTGGTTTTTGAATACGAAGAGTATTTGATCAAGGTCTTTCTAAAAGAGGATAAGGTCTATGGTTATCAGTTTGTGGGAAGACCAACCAAAAAAAGACTAAACCAAGCTAATCCCTTCCTTAAGGGCTTAGACGCCAAGGCGTTTCTAAACAACAGAGGTTTGGGCTTAGAAGCCAGTGGCGTGCTTTTCCATCACTTTATAAAGCAGAAGGACAGAACCTTCTCCTCGGAGGTCATAGAGGTTATCAAAAGAGGCATGCTAAGAAGCTTAGGAAATCCTAAGTTTGAACTTCCGCTGTTCCATCGGGAATGAAGACCTCCACCCTGTTCCTTCCTCCCTCCTTTGCCCGATAGAGGGCAATGTCCGCTTCCTTTATGAGCTCGTCTATATTTTGCATACCCTTCCTGTATTGGGAGGCGCCTATGCTTACTGTGAATACGATTACAATGGAGCCGTGCTCTACCGGGTTTTTGGCAACTGCTGTCCTTATCCTTTCTGCTAAAACCTTTGCTCCCTCCAAGTCTGTGTTGGGAAGCAAAACCACAAACTCCTCTCCGCCAAACCTGGCGCATATGTCCGATTGTCTTACTATACCTCTGAGCACATCTGCAAAGGTCTTCAAAACCAAATCTCCAACATCATGCCCGTAAGTGTCGTTGATCCTCTTGAAATAGTCTATGTCCATAACCAAAAGGGAAAGGGGTTTTTCGTATCTCTTTACCTCTTCAAAGATAAGGCTTGCGTGTTCAAAGAAAAACCTTCTGTTTGGCAAACCGGTGAGGGTATCATAATAAGCCAGTTCCTGAAGCTCTCTGTTTTTCTCCTCAAGCTCAGAAAGCAACCTACCTATGGTAAGGGCTGTATCCACCAAGTCATTCCTCAAATGGTCAAGCTCATCCTTGGGTTTGTCAATCTTCAAAAGCTCAATTCCTGAAAAATTACCCTCTTTGATCCCGCTGGATAACTTCTGAAGCTTTACTATTCTGTTCACCAAATTTTCAGAGAATACATAAAGGAGCAGGGAAGACAGAAGGGAAAGTGCAAAGGAATAAACACTCAGTATCCCCATAAGCACATAGAAATTTATGTATATTTGGGAAACGTCTTTTATAAAAAGCACCTTTCCCATAGGAAGTCCTTTCCTATCCGAGAGAGGGAACTCTACCACCAAGTTTTTGTTCCATAACTTACCATACACCGCATAGCCCCTTGTATCAAGGGGAACATCTAAAACAGCCTGTTTTGACATGCCCGCAATAACATAGTTATACTTGAATATCTTGCCTTTTACAAATCTGTCCAAAAATTCCTTAGGAAGTTCTTCTATGTAGTACCTGTTGTATAAAATTACCCACTCCACCCTATTAAACTTCCTTATTACTTCCAACAATTCCACAAAATTCACTCCCAAAAACCAGCATTCGTTGCCTATTGAAGTATTTTTCCCGTAATAAATTGAATCGGTGGTGAGCCAATAGTAAGGTCTGCCAGTGCAGTTGCCATTAATCTTAAAGGTTATGTAGTATTTATTCTCTGGTAACTTTGGCAGAGTGCTAGCAAGGTCAAGATCCTTAAGCTTATGCTCAAGCAAACTGTTTAGGTTGTTATACAGAAAGTCCCTCTCCTTGATTAAGCTGTGTTGACTTATTCTTTGAAAAATAAAGAAAAGAAAGACTACTGTGGGCAAAAAGGTTATTAAAAAGGATATAACGATCCTGAGTAGGACCCCTCTTTTTAACATTCAAAGAGTTCCCTCCTCAAAAAGCCATCAAAGACCCTAACAACCCCGCCTTCTAAGAAAACTTCCTTGAACTCGTCGTCAAAGTCTATGGCGAGGACCTCTCCACCTTTGGTTAGAACTCGCACGGGTTTCTTTGAGACAATACCATTTTTGTAGGCTACTATGGCGGAGGCGGTGGCACCTGTTCCACAGGCTAAGGTTTCTCCCTCCACGCCCCTTTCGTATGTCCTTATTCTTATGGCATCATCTCCCTCCCGCTCTATAAAATTCACGTTGGTGCCCTTGGGTTGGAACTCAGGATGGAACCTTATTGCCCTGCCAAGCTTTTTCACATCAATATTTTCAAGGTCGTTTACTACTGCCACAAAGTGTGGCACGCCCGTGTTTATAAAGTATCCTTCTATACTCTGTGTGTCCAAGATCAAGGAGACCTCTCTGTAGTCTTTGGGTGGTGTAAGCTGGACCTTTATTCTCTTGCCACCTTCCAGAACATAAGCCCTTATAACTCCCGCCAAGGTTTCAAAACGCACCTCTTTGCCCACTATCCCCTCATCAAAGGCAAACCTAACCGCACACCGAGAACCATTACCGCACATCTCTGCCACAGACCCGTCCGAGTTGAAAAATTGCCACTTAAAGTGGTTCTCCGGATTCTCTGGGTTCTCTATAAGTATTAACCCATCCGCTCCAACTCCCGTATGAAAGGCGCAAACCCTTTTTACAAACTCTTTAATATCAAGGTTTAAAGACCTTAAAAACTCTTCAACTTTTCCATCTCTGTTGTCTATGACCACAAAGTCATTGCCCGAACCCTGAAGCTTGGCAAAACGCATGAAAAAATTTTAGCAAAAATAAGGTCTATCACCAAAAGTGCAACGGGCAAGGCTATGGCAAAATGAACCGCCGGCGGATGAACCTTTATGAGGTCTATTGCTTTCATCTTACTTTCACCTCTTTATAAAATCTTAATACTTCTGCACCAAAACCACACAGAAACAGGCTATGCCTTCCTCTTGGCAAAACCCCTCCCTTCTTTTGCCTTTTAGGGAAACCTGATCCCTTTCCACACCCAAGAGCTTGGCTAAGTTCTCTATGAGCCTTTCTTTGATGGGTGCGATCTTTGGTTGGTCTGCCACCAAGGTGCAATCCACATTGACTATGCGGTAGCCCTTTTCGTGCAATTTTTCCAAAGCGGTTTTTAAAAAGATGACGGAATCTGCGTTCTTCCACCTTGGGTCTGTGTCTGGAAAGAGCTGTCCTATGTCCTGTTCTCCGATTGCAGACAGAAGGGCGTCTGTGATAGAGTGCAGAACTACATCTCCGTCCGAGTGTCCCTTTAGTCCCTTCGGGAAATCTACGCGCACACCCGCTAAGATTAAAGGCTTGCCCTCCTCAAAGGGATGGGCATCAAAGCCAAAGCCTACCCGGAACATCACAAAATCTCCCTCAGCACCTCTATGGCAAAATCCACATGTTCCTTTTGGATTATCAAAGGTGGAACAAACCTTATGACCCTTTCCGCGGTGCAGTTTATTAACAGTCCTCTTTCTAAGGCTTTTAAAACTACCTCTTGGCAGTTTTCTTCCCTCTCAAGCCCCAGCATCAACCCCCTTCCCTTTACCCTTCCAAAGGGACTGAGCCTTTCTTTGAAGTAGTTTCCCACCTCTTCCACATGGTCCAATAGCTTTAAAACCTTTTCTATTACCACCTTTGCACAGGCGCAGGCTAAAGCATTGCCCCCAAAGGTAGAACCATGACTTCCGGGCTTAAAGGCTTGGGCTACCTCCTCCCTTGCAATCACACATCCTATGGGAAAGCCACCACCGAGCCCCTTTGCCAAGGTTATGATGTCTGGCTTTATGCCAAAGTGCTGATAGCCATAGAACTTACCCGTCCTCCCTAAGCCTGTTTGAACCTCATCCACTATGAGAAGTAGCCCCTCCCTTCTGCAGAGCTCCTCCACCTTTGCCAAAAACTCGCCCTCCGCCTCGTTTATGCCACCTTCCCCTTGGATCACCTCAAGCATTATGCCCGCGGTTTCTTTCCTCAGAAGCCTTTCCACAGATTTTATATCGTTGAACTCTGCATAATCAAAACCATCAAGCAGTGGTTCAAAGCCCTTATGGATCTTCTCCTGAGCTGTAGCAGACATCGCCCCAAAGGTCCTTCCGTGAAAGGAGTTCTTAAAGGTTATGATTCTGTATCTTTTTTCTCCCTTCTCCCAGAAGTACCTTCTTGCCAGCTTTATGGCTCCCTCGTTTGCTTCTGCACCGCTGTTGCAGAAAAAGACCTTTGCGGGCTCGCCAAACTGCTCCACCAACAGCTTTGCAGTTTCCTCCTGCCAAGGGTTCTGGTAAAGGTTAGAAACGTGCCAAAGTTTGTGTGCCTGCTCACACAGTGCCCCTACAAGGTCTGGGTCTGAGTGTCCCAGCACATTAACCGCTACACCACCCACCAAGTCCAAGTATCTTTTACCCTTTTCATCGTACAGATAAACTCCCTCTCCACGCACAAAGGAGACAGGAAGCCTTTTGTAAGTGTCCATCAAAAAGCTCATGAGAGAAACTCCCTCAGTCTGTTTATTGCCTCTTTTAGCTCTTCCTCTTTACGAGTGTAAGCTAACCTTACAAAGTGATTAGTTTGGTTTTTTCCAAAGTCTATGCCCGGTGTGAGGGCTACCTTTGCCCTCTTTAGAACCTCAAGGCAGAACTCGTAAGCATCCTGGGAGTATTTGCTGATGTCCGCCCAAAGGTAAAAGGCACCATTAGGTTTTCCCTTTATGGGCAGTATATCCTTTATGCCCTCGTATAGAAGGTCCCTGCGTCTTTTGAAGGTCTCTTTGACCTTTGAAAGGTAATCGTAATCAAAGGCACCCAGGGCGGAATACTGGCTAAGGGTAGGAGCACATATATAAACGTTTTGCATGACTACCTCCGCCCTTCTTATGAGATCCTCTGGTAGGATCATCCAACCCACCCTAAAGCCGGGCATACAGAAAAACTTGGAAAAGCCGTTTATAACAATAGCCCTGTCCCAAAATTCAAGGGCAGTTCTCTCTTTTCCTTCATAAACAAGTCCATGGTATATCTCATCGGATATTAGGTATATGTTCCTTTCCCTGCAGTATTCACACAGGGCTTTAAGATTTTCCTCATCGTAGAGGGTGCCCGTTGGGTTTGATGGAGAAGAGATATGAACGCCCTTAACGTCCAAACCTTCCAAGTGCTCTGGTGTGATCTGATAGTTTGTGCTTTCATCAACATTCACAAAGACGGGCTCCACACCCAAAAGATGGGCAAAGTTCTTATAGCATGGATACGAGGGGTCTGCGAGGGCTACCCTCTCTCCAATGTCAAAGAGTATGGAGTAGGCCACCAAGAAGGCAGAGGAGGTGCCGGTGGTAATAACCACCCGGTTTGGGTCTATATCAACTCCGTAATAGTCCCTGTAATGTTCGGCAATCCTTTCTCTGAGTTCCCACAGCCCAAGGCTCGGAGTGTAGTTAAACAGCCTCTTTGAGACAGCCCAATTTAAACGCTCTATTACACCCGGTGGTGGCTCCAAGTCTGGCTCTCCAATTTCCAAATGCACAACATCGGGAATTTCTTGAGCTAGCTTTAGGATGTCCATTACTATGAAAGGACTCAGTTCTCTTCGCATAGCTGGGTTCAAAAATTATAAGACCCTTCTTTTTATTCTCTTTGAAAGATTGCACATAAGCTCGTAAGGTATGGTTCCCGCCAGTTTGGCTAAATCTGTAAAGCTCTGCCCCTGACAAACTATATCCACCCAATCCCCTACCTTTGGCTGTGTTCCGCTCAAATCCACGATGGTCATATCCATAGTGATGTTGCCGAGTATTCTTACGGGCTTTCCTTGGTAATAAAGGACTCCCCTGTTGGAAAGGCTCTTCATGAGCCCGTCTGCATAGCCAAAGGCAACCACACCCACCAAGGTATCCCTTTCAAGGATATAGCTCCTTGAGTAGGATATAGGATGTCCCTTGGGAAGATTTTTCACGGATATCAACCTTGCCCTTAAAGTAAGGACTGGCTTCAATTCAATGGGATAGTTAGGCAGAGGCTTTTCTCCATACAGGGCAAGACCAACCCTTATGTGGGTAGCAAAGGGCACTTTATAGATCAGTCCCGCCGAGCTTTCCAAATGCACATACTTTATTCCTTTGTATCTTTCAAGGATCTTTTTAAAAACTTCTATCTGCCTCTTGGAAAACTCTTCTTCTGCGGGAGAAGAAAGATGTGTTAGCAAACCCTCTACCCTTGGGTCCTCTACGAACTCATCCAAAAAGCCGAGCCTTCCCATACCCGTGTCAAACTTGAGATGTAAAGGAACTTTTAGCCCCTCCACCGCCCGCAAATGTTCCCTGTGGGATATAACGGGTGTTAGCTTATAATCCACCAAAGCTTTTCCTTCACCCTTTAACACTCCACCCAAGACTAGGATGGGCTTTTTTACCCCTAACCTCCTCAGTTCAATGCCCTCCTCCACGCATGCTACCGCCAAAAACTCCACCTCTTTTAAAGACTCCAAGAGGCTTGCAATATACTTTACTCCCACGCCGTAGGCATCAGATTTGACAACCGCTATTATGGGCTTGCCGGAAAACCGATAAAGACTCCTTATGTTATGAAATAAAGCTTCCTTGTCTATCAGGAGGACGCTCCGGGACATTGAGCTTTTATTTTAAGGTAGGGTCCTCCCTTTTTCCTGTAAGAATTTCAATGAGCTCTTTGACGGTTATTATGCCCTGCTTTTTTAAAAGATGACCGTTAGCACCACTTATGAATATGCCCTCTTCATAATCCCCAAGCCACGCCGCACCCAGCCTGTCCGCAATGCAAAATCCCACCTTTTTTGCCTCCTCTCCCTTGTTGCAAGGCACCACACAGTGGGAAACACACCCGTTCCATCCGTTGTATCCAAGCAACAGCCTTTCCACAAAGGGCGTCTTTACCACCCTCAGTGGATAACCCACAGGAGACTTAAAGAGTATTATGTCATCCTCTTCCGCCTTCAGTATAATCTCCTTGTATATCTCAGGTGCGTCGCACTCTACGGTGGCTATAAAACGTGTTGCCATCTGAACACCGCTCGCACCCCTCTCCATATACCAAAGGATGTCTTGGTAGCTCCAAACTCCGCCCGCAACTATGACGGGAATCCCGCCCCACCTTTGGGCTTCTTCAAGAACTGAAGGAAAGAGATTTTCCAACTGATACTCGGGCATAAAGCACTCTTCGTATTTAAAACCTTGATGCCCCCCAGACTTGGGACCCTCCAAAATCACCGCATCCGGTAGCCTTTTGTATTTCTTCTCCCATGTCCGGCATATCAGATTAAGAGCCCTTGCGGAGGAAACTATGGGAATAAGGGCAACATCCGCACCCTCTGCGTATTCTGGCATCCTCAAGGGCAATCCCGCACCGGTTATTATGGCATCCGCCCCAGCTTCTATTGCATCCCTAAGCACACGCCCATAGTCCGTTATGGCATACAAAATATTTACCCCTATGGCACCCCTGCCTTGGGAAATCTCTTTGGCTTTTTGGATCATCAGAGTTAAAGCTTCTTTGCTGTGGGCATATACAGAACCTATAGGACGCCCAAACTTATCCCTCTTGACAAGCTCCGGGAACCTATAGCCTGTGCCCACTGCAGAAATAACACCCATAGCCCCTTCCCTTGCCACCGCACCCGCCAACCTCTCCCAAGAAAGCCCCACACCCATACCACCCTGTATTATGGGAACCTCCAACACTTTATTTCTAATCTTCAAAGGCTTCAAACTCATAGACCACCTCGCAAAAGTTTTGCTTATTAATTTAACCCACGAGGCTGAATAAAGCAAACAATATAATAGGGTTTAAAAAACCAACACCCTATGAAATTGGGTTAAAATTTAAGTCATGGGGTACTTGGGGGATAATTCCACATACTACTTTATACCCGGCATTGGTATTTACAATCTGGACATAGAAAGGGCAAAACCTGTAAAAATACTATACGATTTCCTAGACGAAGTTGAAGAAATTGACAGATTAAAGAACTTAGATCACTTGGGTGATGTGAGAGAGGTTATTGATGGAACAAGACATTCAAGGTTTGATTACATTGCCTTAATTTTTGTTCTGATAGATAACTGGTGTCAAAAAGTGAAAGAAATTCACTTATCTTCAGAAGTAAAAGTTAAGCCTGAAATCGAAAAAGAGGAAAAAATAAAAGTGCGGGGAAAAGATCTAATCAAATGCTGGGCTTTATTACTTAGTATTGGACACTTAGACTGGACCTTTCCCACAAAAAGGATTCTGTTAGAAGTTCTTCATGATAAAAAGCTTCATACAAAATTTATAGAGGGTATCGAAGACGAAGAAATAAAGAAAAAAGCTAAAGAAATACTTGAATTCCGTGATTACAACCATCTCTATCAAATTTTAGCCTATCTAAGATTTAAATGTTTGTATGAGAAATACAGAGACAAAATAGATGAAATTTGGTTTAAAAGGTATGAATGGATGTTTAAAAAATATATTGTTGATGATTTTTCCGATAAAGTGAAAGAAAGTAAAATAATCCACTTCAAAAACCTTTATCGCAATGTAAGGAGAATTGCCTTTCTCCTTTTGGACTCGTTTTATACTCCGTCCGGGCTTAACCTTTCCCCTGTGTTATTGTTTGGCAACCCAGAGCTTATGCTTAGTATAGTTTTCGACGAAGCCGAGATTTCTAATACATTGAAATTTCTTAATAGGCAGTTGTATAAAAGCGTGTATTTAAACGAGAAAGTACTAGCGGTACATAGCTTATACTATAGTCCTTTGAAAGAAGAATTATTGAGGAAAGTAGAAGATTTAAAAAATGGGAAAAATGTTTGTGAGTTTATTGAAGAAATTTACGAAGGATTGAATATCCAAAAAATAAGGAAAGAGAATAGAAAGAGGAAAAGCGAATATGTGCCAGTTATGAGGTTTGAATTTGAAGGTGATGATCTTAATGAACAATTAAAAGAAGAGCTATATAAGTTGCCGTTGGTGGAAATAAATTCAAATTCAAAGTGTTATAAAGTAGTTTGGAAAACACCTTTGAACTTCTACGTGATTCAATACAACTCCAAGTCTGATAAGCAAAGTTCAATAGCAACCCTTAAAGAATCATTTGATATGGTTAAAAAGTTCCTAAGGGGTATAAAAGATAAAGATAATGGGGCAGGTTATATAGAGCATAAAAGGGATGTGATAGAAAGAATAGCTAAGAGATATACAGAGCAGGCGCTGAAAATTTTCTTTAACAATGAAGATATAAGATGGGAGTGGAAACATACCTCCTTTCTTAGAAGTTACTTTAACTTTCCTGAAGCAGTTATAGGTTTTGTAGATGATGTATACAAGTTTTACTGGAAAAACATTATTTCAAAATTTGACGAAAAGTATAATAAAAAATCTGAAGTGAGCGAATTTTATAGAGAGAAAATGAGAAGCATAGGAAAAGAGTTAGAAGCAAAACTGGAAGTTGTTGAAAAACTTAAAGAAGGAGAAGAATCAATAAAAGGGAAGCCAGATATTCTTTGTATAGCGATATCAAATCTAATCGCATATCCTATAAAGCAAGAGCGATCTATGGAGCAAAATATAACAACATCAAATTCATCTGTAGATCCACAAGAGCAAAATAAATATACGGGACCGATTATGGAAATAGACGGTCTAATTCTCGGTTTAACCACCGAAAAACAACTCTTTATATGCTTAATAGAAGCAAAAAGTGGTAATGAGAGCGCGACTAGAGCTGTGAGATCAAAAGTTCGCGATCATGAAAACAATATTTTCAGAGGATACGATATATCCAATTTGATAAGCTCAGTAAAAGGTTTAGACTATAACAGCATAGCTTACTTGATAATAACAGATGAGAAAATACCGACTATTTAAGGAAACCGTTCTTAAAATAACATCCCATGAGTGGGTAAAAGAAAATTTTACACTTTATGAAGAGATAAAGAAAAGTTTGAAGAGATTAGCACAAATAAAAGGTGATATAATAAAGCCTACAAAGGAGGTGTAGCATATGAATGTGCTTGTGGTTTTAGGTACAAGACCTGAAGCTATAAAACTTGCACCAGTGATTAATACACTAAAGGAAAATGACTTTAACGTCAAAGTAGTTGCCACAGGACAGCATTACGAGCTTGTCAAACATGTTCTTGAGTTTTTCCGGATAGAGGTGGATTTTCTTAGTTGCATGAACCAGGACCTTTTGGAAAACACAGCATGTATGGCAAAGTCTTTGAAAGAAGTCCTGCAAGAGCATGGACCAGACTGTGTGATGGTTCAAGGAGACACTCTCAGCTGTTATATGGGGGCATACACAGCCTTTTTGAATAAAGTTCCTGTTCTACATGTTGAGGCAGGTCTGAGAAGTCATGATAAATTCTCACCCTTTCCAGAAGAGATGTTTAGAAAACTTACAGACGAGCTATCTGATGTGCTTTTTGCACCAACAAAAAGGGCAGTGGAGAATCTTCTAAGGGAAGGTTTTTCAAAGGATCGTATAGTGCTTACAGGTAATACAGTAGTGGATGCCATCTATATGGCAATCAAATACCTTGACAGAGAGAGTATAAAAAAGCAGTTGGAAGATTTGACACAAAAAGATATATCTGCCTTTGATGGGATAGTTTTTATCACTTCCCACAGGAGGGAAAACATAGGAGAGCCTATGAAGAACATAAGAGATGCAGTCAATGAACTTGCTAAAAAATATCCGCACCTGCTTTTTGTATGGTCCTTACACAAAAACCCTTCCGTGAGAAAGAGCATCCTTGAAGATTTCACCACACCGCCGGATAACTTAGCCATAGTGGAACCCTTAACTTATCCGCAAACTGTCTATTTGCTGGAGAGGTCAGTGATAATCATTTCCGATTCAGGCGGAATTCAGGAGGAAGCCTGCACGCTTAAAAAGCCTTTGCTAATAACTAGGAATGTATCCGAAAGAATGGAAGTCGTAGATGTTGGTTTAGGAGAGGTGGTAGGCACCAACAAAGAGAACATAGTAAGGGAGTTTGAAAACGTTTACAGAAATTTGGAATATTACAAAAAGCTAACCTTTGAAAATCCTTATGGAGATGGAAAGGCAAGCGAGAGAATAAAGAACTTCCTTCTCTGTGATGAAGCGAAAAGCTTTATTTTAAACCATGAAAGAAATTACAAGGGGGATTTGCATGATTGTGCTAAGGCTAATTCCATTGGTGGTGCTTACTGGTCTTAGTGCTTATGCCTATGATTTTAGACTTGAATTGGAGGGAAATTATGAATACCTTAGTCCAAATGCTACCTACGGTAGCTGGAAAAGTGGCTTCCTAAGACTTTACCACAAACCTGTCCAAGGTTTTACCTACTTTTTGGAGGGCGGGGTTTTTAGCAGAGAGCGCGAAGGTGATGCGGTGCTTGGTGTTCTGGGTGCTTATAAGGATTGGAGCCCATGGCTTTATACATACACTAGTTTCTCTACTGGAAGCAACAGCACCTACCTTCCCAAGTATAGGTTAGACCAAGAGTTCAACTTTAAGCTGGGAGAAAAAAAGAATATAGTTCCTTCCATAGGCTTTACATATGCAAAATACCACGATGTTCACAAGGATTACGTAATTTATCCCGGAATATCTTACTATGGAGAGGGCTTTGTGATAACTTACAAACACTTTATAAATAGAAGCGACCCAGTTAGCGTAAATTCTTCTTCCGACCTTGTAAGTATAGGCATAGGACAAGAAGGGAAAAGTTGGACATATCTGGACATCTCTTACGGCAAACAGGCATACCTTGCTACCTACTTGGCAAACCCACAGGAAGTTAGACAAAAAGCCCTATACATATCTCTTTCTCACAGGCACTGGATAAAGAAAGATTTAGGTTTATTCGGAGGTTTAAGCTACTTAAAATTAAAAGAGGGGTATGAAAAGTATGGCGTTAAGGCAGGCATATTCAAAGATTTTTGAGGTAGAGAAACCAGTATTTGGTTATGCACGTTTTGGCAGAGTTTTAAGGTTCAATAAGTATCTTTTTATGCTTCAGCTTATACTCTTAGTGTTTATATTTGAGTTTTTAGTGATTTTCTTTCTTGAGGACTACTTTAAGGTTTTATCTCACATTACGAGAAGAATTTTAGAAGATAGCTATACTGGAAGCTATAAATTTTTAAGCTTTAAGCTTGAGTATTCCATACCAAAGGGCAGATTACCTACTTTGCAAGAATCTTTTATTTACTTCCTTGTAAGTTCTTTATCCTTACTATTTCTACTAAGCAAATTTAACCGACTGTCCAAGTATATTTCCGCATGGCTTATATACATATCATTTGTGTATTTTGTATCTTCTTTCTATTTTGTGTTTTTTCTAGGTAGTTTTCCCTACACAGAAAGAGATTTTGCTGTGCTCTATATCCTTCAGCAAACTGGAGTTTTCCTATTTATACCTATTCTGCTTGCTTTTTCTTTGTCCATATTTACTTTTAGCTGGTTAAATCCTCTATTAAACGCAATTACTATAGCTCTTAGTCTTTCGTATTCTTCAGTTTTTGGTGGTCTCAGATATATAGTATTTGCTTACACCTTAAAGAATCTTTCCTACATACATATGCCCGCCATGTTCTTTCTTTTCGGTCCGCTCATTGACTTTATATACATAGTTTCTTTTTATTCCCTTTGTCTTTATTTGACCATAAGATTTCTTCAAACAAAGCGGGAATCTTCCTATCAATGGGGGTTCTGATATTCCTCCTAAAAACATACATGGTGTTCTTAATGCTAATTCTTTTTCTTTACATTGTAAGACACTACCTTTTTACTTTAAACAGGGCTTTGGGCAAACAGAGGCTTTACTATCAAGATGTGTTGGATGAAGACCTACCCACCGTATCCGTCTTGGTTCCCATGCATAACGAGGAAAAGGTAGCCAGACATATATTGGACCTTCTCGTTGCATCAGATTACCCAAAGGAAAAGTTAGAGATCATACCCATAAACGACCATTCAAAAGACAGAACCAAAGAGATCCTTGAGGAGTATGCTCAAAAATATCCTTTTATCAGACCTTTGCACAGGTATGGAGATTTACCAAGGGGTAAACAAAACGGTTTAAATGATGCCCTAAAAATAGCAAAGGGGGAGGTCATAATAGTTTATGACGCGGATTATTTGCCACCCAAGGGACAGATTAGAATTTTAGCTGTGGCTTTTAAAGATCCTCAGGTGGGCGCAGTTATGGGAAGGGTTGTGCCCATAAACGCCGAGAAGAACTTGCTTACAAGACTCCTTGATATAGAAAGGTCGGGTGGCTATCAAGTAGACCAACAGGCAAGGTATAATCTAAACTTAATACCTCAATATGGAGGCACTGTGGGTGGTTTTAGAAAGGATTTGGTGATGAAATTAGGAGGATTTGACGCGAGAATTCTGGCTGAGGATACAGAATTAACCTATAAACTTTATCTGAACGGCTACAAGGTTGCTTACGCCAATATTGCAGAGTGTTATGAGGAAGCGCCAGAAAGTTGGAATGTAAGAGCCCGGCAGTTAAGAAGATGGTCAAGGGGACACAATCAGGTGATGTTTAAGTATTTTATCCCTACTATCCTTTCCAAGAAGCTTAATTTTTGGCAAAAAGTAGATGGCTTGCTACTTCTTGCTATATATATGCAAACTTTTTTGATCTTTCTAGGTCTGCTTGATTCTCTTCTACTCTTTTTCTTAGGAGAGATGGAAATTACAAGTTCTTATCTTTTTTTACTTTTTATGTTTGCACATAACTCCTTTGGAAACTTTGCTCCCTTCTTTGAGATAGGCACTGCGTTGGTGCTTGATGGTGCAAAGCAAAAGGTTTTTCTTTTGCCCTTGATGTTTTTCGAGTTCATCTTTAACATTATATACGCATCTTTGGGATTCTTTGATGCAATAATAGACCTGATAACTAAAAGAACTATAAGCTGGCAAAAGACTGAGAGGTTCAGAAATGCCTGAAG
>JAPYWH010000004.1 GCA_028276475.1 Thermocrinis sp. | reverse complement strand
AAAGGTCCTTTATGGTTTGGTATGCCAAGTACGGATACACTGCGGACGCACCGTAGCCTATCAAACAAGCCATGTGATGGGTGTCCCTTGCTTCTCCCGTTTCTACTATTATGGAGACCTTGTTGGAGATCTGTCTTTCTGATAGCCATTTAAAGACTGCAGAGACAGCCAAAAGGCTTGGCACCGCCAAACGGTATTTATTTATGTTCCTGTCTGAAAGCACTACAATCTCCGCACCCTCGCGCACCGCGGATTCCACCCTTCTGCACACAATCTCCACACCCATCCTCAGGTCGCATATGGTAGCACCCTCATACATGGCGTCATACAAAATGTCCGTGATCCGACGCTCACCCGCCAGATCCTGAAGTTCCACAACGCAGTAGCTTCTTTCTTTGGGATAGGTCATGGGCACCCAGGCAACCTTAAAGTCCTTCTGCTCAAGGATAGCCTTAAACTCCTCCGGCAGTAAAATAGGGCTATCTATTTGAAACCTCTTTGCATGCTCTGGAGTTTCCTTGAGAAAGTTCCTCTTGTAGCCCAGGTTCATACGCAAGGACATTACCGCCCTTTCCCTTATTGGGTCTATGGGTGGGTTGGTAACCTGGGCGAACCTCTGCTTGAAGTATCTAAATAAAAGCACGGGCTTTTCAGAAAGTGGAGGTATGGGTGTGTCGTCTCCCATAGAGAACGCCAGCTCCTTTCCCTCCTCCGCCATGTAGGAAAGGACGTTTTTTATCTCCTCTTGCGTATAGCCAAAGGCTATTTGCTTTCTTATAAGCTCCCTGTCCTCTTCTATGTCAATGGCTTGATCTTTAACAAAGTCCCTTAGCCTTTTGAAGTGTTTTTCAAGCCACTCGCCGTAGGGCTTTTGGTCTGCAAGCCTTTTAAGTATTTCCTCTGTTTTTTCTATCTTTCCCTCTTTAGGGCTAACCAAAAGGGTGTCTCCGGGACCGAGCCTTCCCTTTTCCTTGATCTTTCTCCCAGAGAGGTCTATCATTCCCACCTCGGAGCCAAGGACCAGTATGTGGTCCTCGGTAAGGATGTAGCGGGAGGGTCTAAGACCGTTTCTGTCCAAGTGGGCACCGATCACCTCCCCATCGGTAAAGGCAATGGCGGCGGGTCCATCCCAGGGCTTCATCAAAAGGGACTGATACTCAAAGAACTGAATAACCTCCTCTGGTAGCCAAGGCACAGACTCCCAGGCGGGTGGGATGAGCATGTTTATGGCATGCTCGGGCGAATAGCCCGCCAAAACCAAAAGCTCAAAGACCCTGTCCAAAGAGGCAGAATCGCTTTCATCGTAAGAGACTAGGGGTTTTACGAGCTTTATACGTTCTCCAAAAAGTTCGTGCCCAAGCTCGTGCTGAAGGGCAAGCATCCAGTTTCTGTTTCCCAAAAGGGTGTTTATCTCGCCGTTGTGGGCAAGGTATCTAAAGGGCTGTGCCAAGTTCCAGTTGGGAAAGGTGTTTGTAGAATATCTTTGGTGAAAGAGGCAAAACCAAGAGGTTAGCCTTTCGTCCAAAAGCTCCGGATAAAACACATCCAACTGAGGAGCCACAAGCATCCCCTTATATACCAGCTTCTTGGAAGACAAAGAGGCAAAGTAAAGATTTTTGCCAAGCTTTCTGTCTGTTTCTATGGACCTTCTCAAAAGGTAAAGCTCCAACTCCCTGAGGGAGGGTTCCACCTTCTCGCAGTCCAAAAGGAGGTGAAAAATTTTTGGCATAACCTTTAGGGCAGACTCTCCCACCGCAGACTTATCCACGGGCACCTCCCTCCAGCCCACAAGTTTGAAGAGAGACTTTCTTATGTGCTCCTCCACCGCGGAACGCACGTCTTCATAAAGAAAGACTGCACCCACAGCCAGATTGTCCAAAGAGCTTATAGAGAGCCCGTTTTCCTCTATGTAATCCGCAAAGAATTTCCTCGGAATTTCCAGCAGAATGCCCGCACCGTCTCCAGTTTTGCCGTCTCCACCCACTGCACCCCGGTGGGTGAGGTTTTTGACCGCCTCTATGCCCCACCTAACGATCTGATGGCTTTTTTCACCCTTTGTATGGCATACAAATCCAACTCCGCATGCATCATGTTCCCACACTGTCATTTCACACTCCTTTAAAAAAAGAGTATAATATTTTAAACATACACTTTAAAATGGAAAAAGTAAAGTTTGGTGTGCTAACAGTGTCAGATAGGGCAAGCAGAGGAGAGTATGAGGACATAAGCGGAAAATACATAATAGAGTATCTCCAGGAGGTGGTCTCTTCGCCCTTTGAGGTCATTTACCGCATAGTTCCCGACGAGAGGGAGCTCATAGAGGGTGCCCTCATACACATGGCAGATGTGGAAGGATGCTGTTTGATACTTACCACCGGTGGCACGGGACCCGCACCAAGGGACGTAACGCCAGAGGCTACGGAGGCAGTCTGTCAAAAGATGCTTCCGGGCTTTGGCGAGCTGATGAGACAGGTCTCCCTCCAGCAGGTCCCCACCGCCATCCTCTCAAGGCAAACCGCGGGCATCCGAAATTCTACCCTGATCATAAACCTTCCCGGAAAACCTCAGTCTATAAAACTGTGCCTTGACGCAGTATTCCCTGCGGTTCCCTACTGCATAGACCTCATTGGCGGTCCATATATAACCACCTATGAACATCGCCTGAAAGCCTTCAGACCTCAGAAATAAAAGACAACCTTTTCCCCCAACTCCAAGTTGAAGAGTTCTCTGGCACTTGCCAGTGGGACAAAAAGTTCCATGTAGCCAAAGCTACCGCACAGACTGTTTAGCCTTCCCCTCTCCCCCGCCAAAAAGTGGCTAACTACCTTTATTTCCTCTCCCCTGAAAACAGCCTTAGAGTAGCCCATGCATGGCACATTGGTTATGGCGTTTCCGTATCTGTCAAAATAGGTCAGTTTTCCCTCCACTCTATCCTCAAACTCCACAGCCTTCTCCCACTTTAGCAAAAACTCGTATTCTATTTTCCTGCCCACCAACTCCAAAGGCACACCCTTTGAAAGGTAGCCACAGACTGGTGCAAACACATCCCTTCCATGAAAGGTTTCGTTGACCCTCCGCAGAGTAAAGTTTTCAATCAGCCTGCACTCTATAGGTTTTCTTATGTCCTCCAAGGCAAGGTCAAAGAGACCGTTCATAGGACCCACAAAAAAGTAATCCCCGCAACGGACAGCTACCGCCTTCCTTTGGGAGCCAACCCCTGGGTCCACCACGCCGAGGAATATGCTACCCTTCGGAAAATACTTGTAATGTGCCTTCAACACAAGGGCACCCTCCATTATGTTAAAAGGCTCTATGTGGTGGGTGAGGTCTACAAACTTCAGGGAAGGATTTATGGAGAGCATTACCCCCTTTAGGACGCCCACAAAGCCGTCCCTTTCGCCAAAATCTGTTAGCAGAACTACCAAGCTCAACTGTTTATAACCTGCACCTCTTCCCCTTCTTCTATAAAGGCAGAGTGGAGTTCTCTTACCGCCAACTCTCCGTATTTTTCCTCTATGAGGCACGAGATCTTTATCTCGGAGGTGGATATAGCCATTATGTTTATGTTATTTTTAAAGAGCACCTCAAACATCTTTGCAGCGGTGCCATAAGAGCTCTTCATGCCTATGCCCACCACGGAGACCTTTGCCACATTGTCATCCCTCTCCACACCTTCAGCGCCTATCTCCTTTGCCACCCTTCTGACGATCTCCTCCGCCTTGTCCGCATCAGCCTTATTTACCGTAAAGGACATATCTGTGTAGCCCTGATGGGACACATTCTGAACGATCATATCCACCACTATGTGGGCATCCCCAAGGGCTTTAAAAAGGCTATAGGCTATGCCCGGTCTGTCGGGCACCCTAACCACCGTCAAACGGGACTCCTTCGTGTCCAAGGTTATAGCCCTAACCTCCACCTTTTCCATGACTTCCTCCTCCGGCACAATCCATGTTCCCTCCTCCTCCAAAAAGGAGCTTCTAACATGTATTCTAACACCATACTTCATGGCAAACTCAATACTCCTTGCCTGCATTACCTTTGCCCCAAGGGAAGCCATCTCCAACATCTCTTCGTAGGATATGTAGGGAATTTTCTTAGGTTTGGCAACAATCCTTGGGTCTGCGGTAAAGACACCGGGAACATCGGTGTATATTTCACAGTCGCAGTTTAGGGCGTGTGCCAAAGCTACCGCAGAAAGGTCAGAACCACCTCTACCGAGGGTGGTGATCTCCCAATCCTCCGAGACCCCCTGAAAACCCGCTACCACCACCGTGTATCCTTCCTCAAGTAAGTTCTTAATTCTCTGAATGCCGATCTTTTTTATTCTTGCTTTGGTATGCACCTTATCGGTGATTATGGGAACTTGCCATCCGCAGAGGCTAACTGCGAGCACCCCCAGTTTGTTTAAGGTGAGGGCAAAGAGGGCTATGGCTTGCTGTTCCCCCGTGCTTATGAGCACATCCACCTCCCTCTCTGAGGGAAAGCGGTCTATTTGCTTGGCTAAGTTTATGAGCCTGTCCGTTTCGCCCGCCATGGCGGAGGAGACCACCACTACCTTATAGCCCTCCTGTAGTTTTTTTATCACCCGCCTTGCAGCGTTCTCTATTCTTTCCAAACTTCCCACCGATGTTCCGCCAAATTTCATCACCAAAGTTTTACTCATAGGGCTTTTATTTTAAATGAAGAAAGGTTATAATATTCCCCGTTAGGAGAGGTGGCCGAGAGGCCGAAGGCGGCTCCCTGCTAAGGAGTTGTAGGGTTAACAGCCCTACCGCGGGTTCGAATCCCGCCCTCTCCGTTTAATCCGTTTCAAGCTCTATCTCACAACCTTCCTTTTCTATCACCAACTGACAGATTAGCCTTCTGCTCTCCTCGTATTCGCCGATCCTCCAGAGAGTTTCCTCCTCCGTGTCTGAGGGTTCCGCAAGGCATTCCAAACCCTTCTTTACAGTGCAGACGCACACACCACACTGTCCGTCGGTGCATCCAAACTCCACGCCTGCCTTTTCTATCTCATGGTGCAGTTCTCCAAACCTAACACCCGGTGGAATCTCAAAGGTCTTCCCGTTGATCTTCACCTTAGCCATAGGGAAATTTTATACCCATTTTAGTAGGGCGTGGATGATTACCATCAAGAAAAATGCTATAATCATTAAACATGATGGAGGAGATTTTCAAAAGCACAGAAGAGGATATGAAAAAGGCGGTTCAGTATTTCAAGAACGAGATAGCTGGCTTGAGGACAGGAAGGGCGAGCACCGCTTTAGTTGAAGAGATCAAGGTAGATTATTACGGCTCAAAGGTCCCTATAAAACAGTTGGCTTCCGTAAGCGTCCCGGAGGCAAACCAAATAGTCCTGCAGGTTTGGGACAAGGGAGCGGTGGAGCTTGTGGAGAAGGCTATAATAGAAAACCTAAACCTAACACCCCAAAAGCAAGGAAACGTCCTAAGGCTAACTCTACCACCTCTAACGGAGGAGAGAAGAAGAGAATTAGTGCGCATGCTTCATAAGATGGCAGAAGAAGCAAGGGTGGCGGTTAGAAACATAAGGAGGGACGCAAAGGAACTAATAGAGGATCAGGAGGGCATTTCCGAGGACGAGATAAAGAGGGCTTTAGAAAGACTCCAAAAGCTAACAGACAAATACATTGAGGAAATAAACCAGTTAACGGAAGCCAAAGAAAAGGAGATCCTTGGCTAAGGCTCACACATGTAAAGTCTGTAGTTGCCGTCAAACTCCCTTGCCCTCAAAATTTCCCTGCATTCCCTTATGTCCTCTTTGCTTACGAGCATTGCCCTGTGATTGGGAATATGGTCTGTCTTCGGCACGCATCTTTTCAAATAAAAGGGAATGGAGGATATCTCTGCCCCTCTGTAGAAATATATGGGTCCGTCAAAATCCTTTAGAAAGGGCAGTGCCTTTGTTTGAAACCGGTTTTTTTCATAAAAATACACACCCACACTTAAACATAAGAGGAAGACAGTGGCTATCACCAAAACCTTCTTTATGTAATCCATGGAAAGCTGGTAGGCGAAGGCTATGGAGAGGGCAGGATAAGAAAAGATTATATAATGGTGCAGTTTGTTTTTGGCAAGGCTGAAAAAAACAACCACAAACGCAGCCCAAAGCAAGAAGGGAAGAGTTTTTGACTCCTTTTTAAAGAGCTTTGGAATGGTTGGAAGGTAGAAAATGAAGGCAATGGCAAGCACAATAAGATAGTAATAAAAGGGATAGGGATGGGTGATAGCTTGCCCCGTGTATCTCATTATGTTTTCATAAATGAAAAACTTTTGAAAGTATGCCCAGCCAAAGTTATAGAGCATGAGATAATACCAGCTTCCGCCCACCAACAGAAAAAGGAGGATGCCCCTTAATTGAAGAAATGCAAGATCTCTTCTGAGGATCAAGTAGGCACCCAGAGGTAAAAACATGCCCACCGGTCCTTTGGTTAAAAAGGCAAAGGCTAAAAAGAGCCAGCCCAAGGTGGTTCTGTTCGTTAAGAAAAAGTAAAGACCTCCCAGCATAAAAAAGTTAAGAAGCATCTCGGGGACAAAAGCCCTTGACTCCACCCACATGTGGGGCAACGTAGCAAGCACAAAAAAGGACTTAAGGGCGGTTTCCCTGTCAAAGAAAAGCTTTGCCATAAGGTATGTGAAAATTCCCACACCAAAGGCAGAAAGCCCAGAGACCAACCTAAGAGAGAACTCGTTCAATCCAAAGGGTTTGGCAAAGACTAATCCAAAATAGTAAAGCATGGGTGGCTTCTCAAAGCGCACCTGACAGTTGTAATAGGGCACCAAAAAGTCTTTGGAGCTTAGCATGTTTAAAACCACTGAGGCGTTTCTACCCTCATCCAAAGAGGTTAGTCCCAAAAGCCAATTGCCAAAGATGAAAAAGAAGAGACCAACCAAAAACCACATAACCCTTTATGCAAGGCGTAGGGCAAGCAAGAAGGAGAAAATGCCTATGAGGGCTCCCGCAAAAACATCAAGGGGAAAGTGTGCTCCCAAATATATTCTACCGTAGGCTATCAGAAGGGCATAGACCAAAAAGACAAAACCCACCTTTGGATTGAGCCAGAGGAAAAAGCTAGCCAAGGCAAAAGCCATCGCACTATCTCCCGAGGGGAAGGAGCTCAGGTGCAAAGGCTCCAAAAGATAAACATCCTCTAAAAGGGTTGCGGGTCTTGGTTGTTTGGTGAGGCGCTTTAAAACCTCCACCAGGATGGTGGATATGCCCATGGTGTATAAAAACAACTTAAGGCTTGACTTTTGAAAAATAAACAAGCCGATAAAGATCGGGATTAAAACCCAACCCTTGCCCAAAAGGTAGAATTTGGAAAAGAACGCATCCAAAAGGGGATGTCTATTATGGTTTATGAGATAAAAAAGCTCTTTGTTAAGATAAAAGTTCTCAAAGATCACCCTAAACACCTTCCCTCTCCAGGGCAACTTTTCCAGTCCTTGCCATCTCCTTTATGCCAAAGGGTCTGACCAGTTCTACAAAGGCACTTATTTTGTCCTCGTCCCCCGTGATCTCCACCGTGTAGGTATCTGGAGAGACGTCCACGATCTTACCCCTAAAGATCTCTGTAAGTCTAAGAACCTCATCCCTTGCCCTTGGGGTGGCGGTATATACCTTTATCAGGGCAAGCTCCCTTTCCACATGGGGGCTGTCTGTCAGGTCCCTAACCTTTATGGTATCTATGAGCTTTCTTAACTGTTTTACCACCTGCTCTATTACCACATCGTCCCCTATTACCTCTATGGTCATCAAAGAAAAACCTTTCTCGTGGGTCTCTCCCACCGACAATCCCTCTATGTTGTATCCCTTACCTGCTATGAGTGTTGCAATACGGGCGAGAACTCCAAGTTCATTGCGCACGAGCACAGATATTATGTGTCTCCTTGTCTCTCCTTTCTTTACTTCCCTAAGCAGCGGTGCCTTTATGGCAGACAACTCATTCTTTCCACCCACCGTATCACTCATTTTTCCACCTCTGTAGTAAATTTTAAACGCTTTTTAAGGATCTCCATAGCCCTGTAGTTGGTTAAGTCCAGTTGCAAGGGTGTTATGGACACGTAGCGGTGATAAACAGCCCAGTAGTCGGTGCCCTCCTCCAAGTGCCATCCAAACTCAGTGGCGGTGATCCAGTAAAGGGGCTTTTTGCCCGGGTCAAGGAGTTTTAAAACTTTCTCTTTGTATGCCCTCCTGCCCTGCTTGGTGATCAAAAAGCCCTTTATTTGGTCTTGGGGCAAATCGGGAATATTCACGTTCAAGTAGGTGTCCTCAGGCATGCCCTTTTCTAAAACCTCTATAACCACCTTTTTTGCCACCCTTGCAATCTCTGAAAAATTCTTACTCTCTCCTCCAAAGGCGGAGAAGGCTACGGAGGGTATTCCGAGAATTCTGCCCTCCATGGCACCGGAGACAGTGCCCGAGTAGGTTATGTCCTCGCCCAAGTTGGGACCCTCGTTTATACCCGAGCATACCATGTCTGGCTTTTTTCCCTCAAGCATAACATAATAGCCCAAATGCACACAGTCTGCGGGAGTTCCTCCTATAACCGTCCAAAAGTCCTCATCTACCCTCCTGATCCTCAAGGGCATGCTGAAGGTCAAAGAGTGTCCCACACCGCTGAGATTTCTATCAGGGGCAATCGTTATAACCCTTCCAAGACTCTTTAGCTCTTCCCTCAGGGACCTTATACCCTCAGAAAAGTATCCATCGTCGTTAGTTAGCAGAAATACTGGCATATCTACCCTTAAGGCTGATCCTTAGCATAGAGATAACAAAGACAACGCCACCGATGACTGCAAACACAGTGCCCACCATCATCAACCCCAGGGACAAGAGCACAAAGGGGTCATCGGTAAAGCCTGTGCCGTAGGTCTTCCTTGGGGCACCCTTAAAGCCCGCAAAGTAAAGTCCCAGAATAAAGAGCACCATACCAAACCCATACATAAAAAGCTGAAACCTTGCGGTCTTTGGAAAATCCCTTATCCAGCCATACTCCTTTACCAAATAGTAGGAAATGCCCATGAGGGCTAAGGTTAGGCTAGTTACCGCACCGTGATAGTGGGCGGGAACCCTAAGGTCTGACTTCAATCCCGCGTAAGCGATAAAAATTCCAAGAAAGTAAAGGAGCATAGAAAGCCAAAGAGTAATGGAATAAACAGAATAGTTAAAGACGGGTCTTCTTAGGATGTTAAAGGCGTGTAAAAAGATAGGAATGCCAAGTCCTATGGCGTAGGATATCTCAGTGAAAACCTTTGCAGACCTTGAGACGGGGTCCTCAAAGATTACAGGCACCAACACCAAAAGCACTGAAAAGAAAATAAAGGAAAGGTTCGCATATCTCAAGAGTTTTAACCCGTGCCCAGCTCCCAAGAGTTTAGCTAAGAAATACCACGCAAAGAGCAAAACCGCACCGTTCAAAAACTGATGGATGTGCCCAGGTGCCCAATAGAGCCTTTCGTAGAAGAGGTAAAGCTCCGAATGACTGCCCGTCTTTGGTGCGGAGGTTAAGGTTGCCAAAAGCATCATAAGGGCTAAGACTATGCTTGTGCTCAAGCTGTTCATAATTGGGTCCTTGGAGAATAAGTTCTTTACCGCTAAATCAAGCCTAACAAGGCTCGCAAGCCAAAAGCCAGAAAAGAAAAGTATAGCACCTGCAAAAAAGAGGGGATGGTCTATGGTAGGAAGGTAATTGTTGGAGACTGCGGTGCCCTTGCCGGAGAAGGAAATAAGGGCTATACCCAAGAAGCCCAAAAGGACAAGATAAAAGCTAATAGAATCCCTCTTTGGCATAAATCTGTTCCAAAGGAGCATGGTAAAGGTGAGCAAAAAGACCACAATAGCCAAATCCACATGTCCCACCAAGGCATGGTAAAAGTATCCGGGAGGGAAGAGTTTATAAAGAATTGGCGTGCGCGCCAGCGCCACCAAAAAAGCCAAAAGACCACCAAGACCCAAAGAGACAATAGAAAGTAAAAAGAGCGATCTTTCCATCACTATCTCCTCATATCAAAGACCATGACGGTAAATAGAAGGGCTAAGTATAGGATTGAGTAGAAAAACAAAAATCCACCCTTTGGCTCCTTTGAAAAAACAAACCTTAAGGTTAGGGTTAAATAAACCAAGCTCAGCAGGGATGCGGACAAAAAGTATATTTCACCAGCCATTCCGTAAAAGTAGGGCAGAAGGCTTACTGGCAAAAGCCCAGCGGTGTATAGAAGGGTCCTAACCTTTGTATGCTCTATGCCTCTCACAACAGGCATTGTAGGAATACCCGCCACTTTGTAATCTTGGGCGTACTTTATAGCCAGAACCCAAAAGTGGGGAGGTTGCCATATGAACATGATCAAAAAGAGGATGAGAGGTTCAAGGCTCAGGCTTCCAGCAACCGCAGTATAGCCTATAACCGGGGGCATGGCACCGGAGACACCCCCTACCTCCGTAGCCAAGGGGCTTTTTCTTTTAAGGCTAAGGGTGTATACAGAAACATAAAAAAAAGACGCCAAGGCGGTAAAGAAGGTGGCTATAGGGTTTGTAAAGAAGAACATAATCAGGAAGGAGAGGGAAAGTAGAGATACTCCGAACCAAAAGGCGTGGGATGGTGCCACACTGCCAAGGGGAAGGGGTCTTGACCTGGTGCGTTCCATCAGGGCGTCAATGTCTCTATCAAAGTATTGGTTCAGAACTGCAGAGCCCGCAGAAGCCAAGCCGGTGCCAAGCAAAGTCCAAAAAACAAGCCCCGCCGGAGGCATACCCCTCTGGGCAAAATACATACCCGTTAGGGTGGTTATGAGCACCAAAAGGACAATACCCGGCTTTGTAAGGAGTATGTAATCTTTAAGAGAAGCCATCTTTACTAAGGTCTTTACTGCCATACGGTCCTCAAGCTTGGTTGTGGTTCTCCTAACTTTAGGTGATAGGTTAGCCAGGTAAAGAGGAAAAAGCCGGAGGCGACGTCAAGAAAAACCAAAGGAAGGAAGAAACCACTAACCACCATGGAGATGGCAGATACAAACTGAAGGTTTATCAGGGCAAAGGTGTAGAGTGCCAGCCGACTCCTTGAAACTACCAAGTAAAGCAAGAAAGCCAACCAGGTTAAGTAAGAAATGTTCCTATGAATAAACTGCAGGGCAACTTGCCAGTTAGAAAGGTCTGGGATAAGGGCACCTGCACATGTGGGCCACTCATGACCGCAAGCTTCGCCGGAGCCCGTATACCTAACTAACACACCCGTGATCATGGTGGCAAGGGCAAAGGCGTAAGCCCAAAGGGGAATACCATCACCAGTAGGCTTGTCTTTTTGAATGAACCTGTAAGTTAGCACAAGGAAGCCCAGGATGAGCATGGACTCGTATATGTGAAAGGATTCCAAGAGCATATGACTAACATACTTAAGGTTGGGAGCCTCCGATTTTATCATCTTCATGCCCGTAAAGGCAGCGCTCACAGTAAAAAGCAAAGCCAGGGCAGAGGTAAGTCTAGGCAATCCTTTAAAACGCTTCCAAACATAGATGAAGGTCAAGAGCACAAAGAGCCCCGCAAGGCTACTGACCGTTCTGTGTCCCATTTCCAGCTTGGCTGAAGTCTCTTTGGGTGGGCTGAGGTCTCCGTAGCAGAGGGGCCAACTGGGGCACGCCAGACCCGAGTCCGTGCTCCTTACTACTCCTCCCCAGATCATTACTAAATAGGTAAAAAGTATAGCTAAGCCTAAGACCAGTCGCATAGCTCTAAAGTTATACCTCAAAGCATGTCGCATAGTTCTAAAATTATACCTCAAAGTATTCTGCGCCACAGTCCTCTGTCTCCCAAACCACCACCTTTTGGACAGTTGGATATCTCTCTTTAACCCTTTCGTAGAGCCATTTTGCCACATTCTCCGCACTGGGAGAAAAGTCAAACACCTCGTTCAACAGTTTGTAGTCTGGAAGGATAACATCAAGAAACTTAGAGATCTCCACAAAGTCCTCACCCATACCGCCCTCGTCCAAGGTATGCACCTTCAAGAAGACCTCCACCGCCCAGGTATGACCGTGCAAAGGTTCTGGCTTTCCGTGGTAGTTGGTCAAGAAGTGCGCCGCGTTAAACTTCTTTTTGACTCTCAAGAGCCAAGGCATGCTTTTATTTTATATCTAAACAAGGCTGAGTAAAATCATAATGAAAATTTGCCCCCAAAATACATTTAACTTAAATTTTTTAGGAAAGGAGGTGTAATATGGCACAAGCTTCTACAGAGAAGGTTATATACAACAGGGCAGGTCAGAGGGTGGTCTCACCCGACTATTTGCTTTTTGAAGCCCCGAGGACCAAACACTTTATGACCGGTTCCGAGGCGGTCAAAGAGGCAGTCAAAAGGTCTTCGGTGGATGCATCCGTTTCTTATCCTATAACCCCTCAGTCTGAGGCGGCGCATTTGATTGGTGAGCTGTGGGTAGAGGGATATGTGGGTGTCTATTTCAGGGGTGAGTCCGAGTTTGGCGTTATGTCTGAGCTGGCAGGGTGTGCTATGGCGGGGGCAAGGTCTATAACTACTACCTCCGGACCCGGAACCCTCAGGGCGATGGAAAACTTCCCCATGTGGGCTGGCACTAGGATCCCAGTCCAATTGGTTTTGATGGCAAGGGGTATAAACTCTCCACTTTCCATACAGCCCGACAACTTGGAGGTTTCTTTCCTTTTGGATACAGGATGCATGATCTGGTACGCAGAAAATGCCCAAGACCTCTTTGATATGATCATAGCGGGCTTTGTGGTGGCGGAAAAGCCCGAGGTCCATGTGCCCATCATCACCGCAGTGGACGGCTTTTTTGTCTCCCACACCAGAGAAGCAATAATGTTGCCTCCTGATGATATAGCCCTACCTCCCTATGACCCATACAAATCTCCAATGCCGGTCATAGACGCAGAAATTCCTCCCGGAAGGTTCCTCAGGGACCCCTTTGTTATGAAGTCCAACTATATCTCTTATGCTACCCACGCCAGTTGGCAGTTCGAAGTAAGGTCCGCCATAGAGAGGTCAAGACCTTACGCAAAGCACTACCTCAGAGGTCTCATAGAGGAGTTTGGAGACCCAGAGGCGGAAATCGTGTTTGTTGCCTGTGGAACCGCCGCAGCCCAGTCCAAAGAAGCAGTAAGACTTCTTGAGGATGAAGGAATAAAGGCAAGGGTGGTAAAGCTAAAAACCATAAGACCATTCCCCATTGAGGAGCTGATAAACGCCACAAAGAACGCCAAGACCATCTTTGTGCCCGAGTTCAACGTGGTCGGATGGCTGGAGAGGGAAGTCAGAAGGTATCTTTACAAACGTTCCGACGCAGATATAATAGGAGCCCCAAGGGTGGCAGGCGGTATGACAATGCCTCCTGAAGTAATAGTCAAAGAAGTTTTAAAAATACTTGGAAAGGAGGTAAAGCATGTCATATAAGATCTACCAAGTAAACGAAGCACTTAGGGAATTTGTCCCAAGAGAAATCATAGACCTTGAAGAAAGGGCAACCTGGGGCAACCCCAAAAGGGGTGTTATGGACCTGCCCTACGCCAAGGAACTGATAGAGGAGCACTCCCTCTGTGCAGGCTGTCCCGAATCAATGGCTTTTAGGTATATCCTTGCATCCCTTCCCGCACCCGAGGACACTATAATTGTTAATTCCACCGGTTGCACCTCTTTGGTGTTCCCACACATAGCCCTTCATACTGTTCATTCTCTTTTTGGAAACCAAAACGCAGTGGCAAGCGGTATAAAGAGGGTCCTTGAGTGGAGATTTCCAGACAAGGTAAAGGATGTGATAGTTTTGGCTGGCGACGGTGCCATTATAGACATAGGTCTTGACTGCACACTGCAATCCTTCTTTAGACAGGAAAAGATCACCACCATATGCTTTGACAACGAGGTGTATGCAAACACGGGAGGTCAGGAGAGCGGTTCCACCGTCAAAGGGCATGTCTTTAAGATGGCACCCAAAGGCAAGCAGTTTGAAAAGGTCCCCATGTGGCAGTTGGCAATAGACTCCGGTTGCCACTATGTGGCAAGGCTAACTGTGTCTTCTCCTAAGAGGGTAGAGCAGGTAGTCAAAAAGGCTATATATGTGGCAAGGGAAGTGGGACCCACTTACATACACCTTTATACCCCTTGCATACTTGAGATAGGTTTGAACTCCGACGATGGCTTGGAGGAATCAAGGGCAAGGGACAAAGAAAGGTTCGCCTTCTTTGAGTATGCAACTCCAGAAGCCCAAGAGGTTATAAACCGCAAAAAAGAGGAGGGACTGCTATGACAAGAAGGAGAGTAAACATACGGATGCCCGCTTTGGGCGGTCAGGGTGCGGTTACCGCCGCCCATATAATAGCCACCGCAGCGGACTATGAAGGATACTATGCGGTCTCAAACCCCTTCTTTGGTGCAGAAAAGAGGATGGCACCAGCCGAGAGCTACGCCCGTATTGGCGTAGAGCCCATCTTTGATAGAGGAGAGGTGGTCTATCCAGACGTGATCATGGTCTTTCACCCGCAGGTGATCACCATGGGTAAATCCTACACCATGCCCTTTTACTCTGGCATAAAAAGGAACGGTTTGATCATCATAAACTCAGAAGAAGACCTTCTCACCGAAGAGGACAAGGAATATCTGGAGGGCTTGGAGGTAAAGGTTTTGAACTTCAACGCCACCAAGTTTGCCATAGACATAGCGGGCACAGAGCTTTCCACCAACATGGCTATGCTTGGAGCCCTCTTTGGTGCCATAGGTGGAGTGGGTGTGGAATCCATAGAGGAAGGTATAAAGTCCAGGTTCCTCAAGAAGTTCGTGGCGTCGGGTGGAACTGCATCCTTGGACTCTGCCTTGGAAAGGAAGTTCAAAAAGAAATTAGAGCTCATACAAAAGAATTTGGACACCGCAAGGGCAGCATACGAGATGGCTCAAAGGTGGGCACAGGAGCAGGGACTTGAACCATTTTTGCCACCGCCTCCAAAGAAGGCTTTAGTATAATAGGTTTATGCCCATAGAGGAGAGCTACAAAGAGCAGGCTCTTGAGAAGGTTCAAAGGTTAGGAAAGTTTCTTGAGGAGAAGTTGCAGAACCTTTTAAAGGAAGTGGAAGAGGAAGACCTTGACTTTGGCGTAAGCGTTAGCCTCTCTGGTAGCCTGCTCTCCTCCCTTTGGAAAGAGTGCGTAGAAGACAACAACTACATGGAAGTTTCCTTTGTGGAGGTTATGGAGCACCACGATGGTGCCTATCTGAAGGCGACCTTTAGAAATTCAACGCAAAATTACACCGCAGAGCGTTATGTTAGCGTCAGAAGTTCTGGGAGGGTGGAGATAAGCTACGCCTTTTTTGTGGAGAGGGACCGCGTGGTGGGCAGAGTGGAAAGGGAGCCGGAGGGCAATTTTAAAGTCTTTTTAAAAGCTAAATGAAAGTTTTTGTTTCTGTGGTGGAAAGGTCTGCCAGCAACTACCTGCAGGCTATATTCAAAGACTTTGGCACGGTGGAATTTTTTGGTTTAACTGATGAAAACTTAGAAGCCCTTGGTTTTAAAAGCATCGCAAGATACGAAGACATCTCCGTGGTAGGCATATGGGAAGCCATTCCAAAAATTCCAAGGGTTTTAAGGCTTTACTCCAAGATAGAGAGCTTTGCGAGGGATATGGATGCCTTTATCCTCTGCGACGCACCCGCCTTTAACATTCCCCTCCTGAAAAGGATAAGGGACAAAGTAAAGAAGGTCATATACTTTATATCCCCCCAAGTTTGGGCTTGGAAGGAAAGTAGGGCGGAGGTGATCTCAAAGTTAGCGGACTACCTTGTGGTTATCCTACCCTTTGAGGTGGAGTTTTACAAAAAATACGGAAAGGAAGCCCTGTTTGTGGGACATCCCCTCACCGATTTAGCCAAACCCACACTGCCAGAAGAAAAGGTAAAGGGTTTGGTGGAGTGGGAAGATTATTTGGTGATCTTGCCCGGTAGTCGTTGGAGTGAGATAAAAAATCACGGCGAATACATCAAAAGGGCTTACAAAGCCCTGTATGAAAAAACCAAACTGCCCGCAGTTATTCCCACCTTTGAACCCTTCAGAAGAAAGTTGGAACAGCTTTTTAAAGGTTTGCCCGTGAAGGTTTTTACCCCCTTGGATTTAGAAAAGCCAAACTTCAACCTTTCCTTTTATGCCAAGTTTGGGCTTGTGGCAAGCGGGACTGCAGAGCTGGAGCTTAGCCTTTTGGAAGTTCCCCATGTGGTCTTCTATCGGGTTAATCCTATTACCTATTGGGTGGGAAAGAGGTTGGTAAAAGTTCCCCACATAGCCCTAACCAACTTAATACTAAAGGAGGGTGTGATCCCAGAGGTAGTTCAAAGACCGTGGCAAGAGCTTGTATCTGTAGCCCTCAACATAGACGCTCAAAGGCAAAAGGAAGCCTTTGCAAGGCTAAAGGCTGAACTGGGTGGAGAGGGTAGTATAAACCGCCTTAGGGCACTCTTTAAGAAGCTCTTAAGTAGTTGAGCACTTTACTGAAAGGCTCCACATCCTCCACCTCAAACTCAAGCCATTTATTATCTACCGGATGGAAAAAGCCAAGTTTGTAGCTCAAAAGCATATGGCAGTTTCCCATCAACTCAAGGATTTCCTTTGAGACGCTCGCCGGTTTAAAACCGTAAGTTCTGTCTCCCAGTATGGGATGCCCAAGGGCAGAAACATGCACCCTAATTTGGTGAGTTCTTCCCGTGTGGAGCCTTACTTCAAGAAGTGTGGCATTGTGTTTGGGAAACCTTTCCTTTACGAAAAACTCACTCTTGGCATACTTTCCGCCCTCCACTACCGCAAATTTTTTTCTGTCTATGGGATGCCTTCCTATGCTACTTTCCACCACTTTGTGTTCCCAGCTTACTATTCCCTGAACTATTGCCCTGTACAGCTTAAAGACCTTTCTTTCTTTGAACTGTTCCGCCAAACTTCTGTGCACCTGGTCGCCCTTTGCCACCACCATAAGCCCCATGGTGTCCTTATCCAACCTATGGACTATCCCTGGTCTTTCTACACCACCAACGGAGGAGAGGTCTTTCACATGATAGAGAAGGGCATTCACAAGGGTCCCGGTAGTATAACCGGGCGAAGGATGCACCACCATGCCACAGGGCTTGACAACCACCAAAAGATGGGCATCTTCATAGACTATCCTTATGGGAATGTTTTCGGGAGGGATCTCCAAGGGCTCGGGTTCTGGCACCAAGAGTAAAACTTTTTCTCCCGGTTTTAGCCTTTTTGAGGGTTTCGTGATAACTTGGTTCTCCACAAAAACATACCCCTCCTCTATTAGCTTCTGCAAATAGCTCCTTGAAAAGTCCGGATAAGCCCTTGCCAAAAATCTGTCCAAACGATCTTCTTCTTCCACAAGAAATTCAAGGATTTCTTGGACTCCCCTAACCATTCACAGTGGTATTTCACCTTCTGCTAATATCTGTGCTCCGTGCTCGTTTGAATAAAGCCTTTTATTATCTGAGTTAAATTCCGGTTTTAGGTCAACCAATAAATTCTCTAACGAGACTATCTTGTAGCTTTTGACCTTATAACGGTCTTTTAGCTTCACAACTTCATAGGAAAGCATGAAATGTATAGTTTCGTGTTCTACTTTAAAATTTTCAGAAGGTGAGAAGTAAAAAGTTCTAAAAGTGCTATCTAAATTTTCTAAATTAAAAGTCTTACACTCCAAGTAGTAAGTCTTTCCGTTAAACTCAAACTCAATGTCAGGATATCCGGCTGATTTTCCCTTTGGGCGCTTGGCATTTATTTCAAGCTTTTTGAAAATTTCCAGAACATATCTCTCTATGTCATTTCCCACTTCGTTAGCTCTCGTTCTTACTATTCCCCGCTCATTAATTCTTCTTCCTATTCCTTCTGCTACTTGTATCAACACTTTCAAAACCTCTTTATGTTCTGGATTATTTTCATCAAATTTCAGAACATTTTTCCCGCTTATAGCTTTTATCACTATGTTAAAAGGAATGTGCTTTAACGGCTTTATGAAGTTAGCTATGATGTCTTCAAGCGTTTTTATGTAAGCTTCTTTATCCATTATGTTTTTTGAATACGAGGATATTCTCGTCCTTCATTACGTTATAAAGACCAAAAATAATCTTGTCTATGTTTTCCTCAAGCTTAAACCCCAAGCTTTCCATATAATCAATCGTAAAGCCCACCGTATCTATTTCCTTTCCCTGATATTTGGCGTTTCCTATAACTATGACCGCATAGCGGTTTGGCTTTAGAACTCTATACATCTCTTTGTATGCTTTTTTCATATCCTCGTTATACAGTTCAATACGCTCTTTACCGTTTCCCCTAACTCCAATAAACCACTCCCTAATTTCTCTATGGCTATATCCTAAATCTTTCAGTGCATGTAAATCGTTCTGGACATAATCGAGGGCTATTGAATAGGGTGGTGATGTTATTATTCCATCCACAGAGTTATCCGGTAGCTTTAAGTTTCTTGCATCTCCCTCTTCAATGCTAATTTTCCCGAACGAAAGATTCAAACTTTCTTTTATTTCTTTCATATCTTTTACAGAAAGTAGCATTAAGTGAAGATTCTTTATAAAAGAACTTTTGTAATCCTTTTTTCTTCTGGAAAGATCGCTTATGGCTATAAGTCTTACAAGCTTATAAAAGTTCTTGACAATTTCGTTATTTGTCAGTTTATCCAAAAAACTATAATACTCTTCGCCCTTCAGTGTTATGGAGTGTTTCAGTATATCATTTTTCAAACCTTCTATTTCACTTAAAGCATAAACAGACTCGGTTTTGACCCTGTCTATTATTACGCAGAGTGGAGATATATCATAGCCAATAAAATCTACGCCCAACAGCATACACTCTAACGCAGTAGTTCCGCTGCCAGAAAACGGGTCTAAAACTATTTGCCCATCTCTGACTCCTATTATATTTATTAAAGCCCTGATCATCTGTGGATGAAATTTACCTTTATAGGGATAAAACCAGTGGGTTAGATACTGATTTACAGAATTCGTCCTATTTTTTTGTGTTATCATGAAGTAGTGAGTATATTCCCCATCTACTTCTTCAAAGTAAGCACTTCTCTTTTTTATATCCTCTTTTCCGTTAAAAATCTTAAAATTTCTGTATCCCTTTGAGATTTCAAATTTTACTCCTAATGCTTTTAATTCAAGCTGAGCTAAGTAGAGTTCGTAAATAAACTGAACATTTTTAAAAAGTTTTGCGGACAAAACGAGCCCGTCGCTAACGCTGAGAGCATCTATTATCCTTGTAGCCTCCATCTGGATAATTTTAATCTACTTTCTGTTCTCTCTCCTTAACCTCAATCTCTATAACGATCTTTTTTGGCTCCTCCTCCAGCTTTAGGCTTTTCAAAAAGCCAAGGACCAAGTTGTAAAGAGCCCTCTGAGGGAAGTCCTTAAGCTTTACATCCTTTCCATTAACCAATATTTGCACCTTCATAGCTCTCTTCTTCCAACCAGAGGTACTTATCCTTTTCTGGACTTGTGGATAGCATGACCACCGGCACACCCACGCACTCTTGGATAAAGTTTATGTAATCCCAAGCCTTTTTTGGGATCTCCCTTCTATCTACCGCACCGTATGTGCTCTCTTTCCAGCCTTCAAAGCTTTTATACACAGGCTTAGCCCTTTCCAAGAGTGTAAGGCTGGCTGGGAAGTTTTCTATTATTCTATCCTCCAGCTGGTATGCAACACAGACCTTTATCTCATCAAAGGCATCCAAAACATCCAGCTTTGTAAGGATTATGCCATCCAAGCCGTTTAGCCTGACCGCATGCTTTAGGGCTACCAAGTCCAACCAACCGCACCTTCTTGGTCTTCCGGTGGTGGAACCGTACTCACCACCCCTTTCCCTCAACAGCTCCCCTGTGGAGTCCTTCAGCTCGGTGGGAAAGGGACCCTCTCCTACCCTTGTGGTGTAAGCCTTAGAAACTCCGTAAAATTTGGCGTTGGAGAAAAACTTTGGTGGCAGTCCTGTTCCCGCAGAGAGCCCCAAAGCGGAGGAGTTGGAGGAGGTCACGTAAGGGTATGTTCCAATATCCACATCCAAAAGGGTTCCCTGGGCACCTTCAAAGAGGATACCCTCTCGCTTTTCAAGGAGATACTGGGAGGTGTCTATTACACAGTCTTTGACCTCCTCAAAGTTTTCAAGACTACGATCTAATACCTCTTCTATCTTTAGTTCAAAGTTCTCACAATAGACCTTCTTACATAGCTCTTCCACAAACTCCAAGTTGTCCTTCACCAAAGAGTAAAAGCGGTCCTTGTCCCAAAGGTCGCAGACCCTTATACCCTTCCTTGCATACTTTAGCATGTAAGCGGGACCTATGCCCCTCAAAGTGGTGCCGATTTTCCCCTTTCTCTCCAAAAGAGAATCCAGAACCTTGTGGTAGGGAAGCACCAAGTGTGCCCTGTCGCTTATGAATAGCCTGTCTCTTACCCTTAGCCCCTTACTCTCTATATCTTTGATCTCCTTTACCAAGAGCTCCAAATCAACCACCATACCTTGGGCTATGACGCCCACTGTGTGAGGGTGCAGTATGCCCGTGGGTAGCAAGTGCAGGATAAACTTTTCTCCGTTTATGACTACTGTGTGTCCTGCGTTGCTACCCCCTTGGTAGCGCACCACCACCTCGTAATTTTCCGAAAGCAAAGCAACCACCTTTCCTTTTCCTTCATCGCCCCACTGGGCACCTAAAATCACCAAGTTCATAGGCTCGCTCCTGCCAGTTCTTCCACCTTTTCCCTTATAGCCTTTAAAAGTTCTCCAAGCCCCCACCCAAGCTTGCTGGAGATCACCACAGACCTACCCTCCAAAAAGGCAGGCTCCGTCAAAAGCTTTATGTCCTCCTCCTTACTTACCACCTTGTCCGCCTTGTTAAAGACGTATATGGTGGGCTTGTCCTCCGCAGAGAGCTCCCTAAGAATACCCTGCACCACTTTGACCTTTTCCAACCACTTTGGGTCCGAGATGTCTATCACATGCAAAAGTATGTCCGCCTCTTGGACCTCCTCCAAGGTCGCCTTAAAGGATTCTATAAGCTCTGGAGGTAGTTTTCTTATGAACCCTACCGTGTCTGTGATGAGGATTTTGATGTCTGGGAAAAGGAATTTGGCGGAGGTTTTTGTGTCTAAGGTGGCAAAGGGCATGTCTTGTATGTAGGTCTCCCTTCCCGTCAGAGCCTGCATTAAACTGGATTTTCCCACGTTAGTGTAGCCCACCAGGGCAACCTTAACCACCTTTGTATCTCCAAGCGGTCTTTCTCTGCGTTTTCTTTGCTCCCTTCTCTGTCTTTTCACTTCTTCAAGCTCCTGTTTTATCTGCTCTATCTTTCTCTTTATTGCCCTTTTCTTGACCTCAACCTCTTGCTCACCGGGACCTCTTGTGCCCACTTTACCGCCTAAACGGGAGAGCTCCTTTCCCCTTCCGTAAAGCCTTGGAAGTTCATGGGTGAGCCTTGCCAGTTCCACCTGAAGCTTGGCGGTCTTGCTCCTTACCCTTCTTGAGAAGATCTCAAGCACCAAGTCCGCCCTGTCAAAGACCTTTACCTTTAAAAGTTCCTCTAAGTTTGCCACCTGAGAGGGAGACAGAAAGCTGTCAAAGACCACGCAGTCCGCGCCAGTTCCACTGATAACTTCCTTTAGCTCCTGAGCCTTTCCTGCACCTATGTAATACCTTGGGTCTGGAGAGTGCTTTCTTTGGTAGATATAACCCAGAACTTTACCACCTACAGCCCTTACCAGTTCCTTTAGTTCCTCCAAAGATTCCCTAAACTCCTCCTTTGTCTCCGAGGAAAGAAGAAGGACTAGGATCGCTTTCATTTAACCACCGACTACTATGGTGCTTATGGCGTGTTTGTAAATCAAGTTTGGCTCTCCTTCCACTTCTAAAAGCACCGTGTATTTGTCGTGGTTGATAATCTTACCGGTTATTCTGTTTCCTCTTGTTAAAAAGACCGTTACGGTGGCGTTCTTTCTCTTTAGTTCTTCAATAAACTCGTCCTGCACATTGCCATTTTTTTCAATTGGAATCATTTTCTCCTCCTGCTTATATAAAATATAATACAAAACAGAGCGGGTGTGGCGGAATTGGCAGACGCGCGGGACTCAGGATCCCGTGGGCTTACGCCCGTGAGGGTTCAACTCCCTCCACCCGCATTATAATAGCCCTATGAAATTCTTGATCGTAGGAGACATAATAGGAAAGCCCGGAAGAAAAGCCCTCAAATACTATGCCATATCCCACCCCGGCACCTTTGATGTGCTGGTGGTTAATGTGGAAAACTCCGCAGGAGGCTTTGGCATAAACAAAAAGGTCTATGAGGAGCTAAAAGCCATTGGTGTGGATGTGATGACCTCTGGCAACCACATATGGGACAAAAAGGAAGTTTTGGAGTTTATAAACACGCCGGACCTTTTGAGACCTGCGAACTATCCAGAGGGAGCACCAGGAAAGGGCTATGGCATCTACGAAAAGAAGGGTGTAAAATTTGCGGTGATAAACCTTATGGGAAGGGTCTTTATGGACCCAAACTTGGAAAATCCCTTTTCAACCTTTGACAGGATATACGAGGAAATAAGAGAACAAACGCCCATAATTCTGGTGGATTTTCACGGAGAGGCAACCTCCGAAAAGTCCGCCTTTGGCATATACGTAGACGGAAGGGCAAGCTTGGTTTATGGCACCCACACCCATGTGCCCACCGCAGACCAGGTCATACTCAAAAAAGGCACAGGCTATGTTAGCGATGTGGGCATGTCTGGATGCTGGTATTCCGCCATAGGTATGAAGTCGGAGGATGTGATAAGGAAATTCCTTACAGGACTGCCCCAGAGGTTTGAGGTGGAAGAAAAGGAAGATGTGGTCTTTAACGGCGTTTTGGCGGAGATAGATGAAGGTTCTGGCAAATGCTCGCGCATAGAAAGAGTTCAAAAATACATCACCCGAGAAGAGCTCAAAGAATTATAATTTTTTCATGCTTTGCATAGACCTCCCAGACAAAATAGCCCTCATTACCGGCTCTACCCGGGGTATAGGAAGGGCTATAGCGGAGTATTTGGCTAAGGCGGGTGCCTTTGTGGTGATTACCGGCAGGGATGAGGAGAGGGCTCAGCAGGTTGCCAAATCTATCTCAGAGAGAGCCTTAGGCGTTGCCATGGACCTTTCGGACCACAATTCCATAAAATCCGCCTACGAAAGGATTGAAAAGGAAGTGGGTCCCGTGGATATTCTCGTCAACAACGCAGGCATTACAAGGGACAAGCTCTTTATAAGGATGTCCTTGGAGGATTGGGAGGAGGTTATGAGGGTAAATCTAACGGGAACCTTTTTGCTAACCTCCTTGGTGGTAAAGGGCATGCTAAAGAAACGCTGGGGGCGGATCATAAACATCTCCTCCGTGGTGGGCTTTATGGGCAATGTGGGTCAGGTGAATTACTCTGCCACCAAGTCTGCCTTTTTGGGCTTTACCAAGAGTTTGGCAAAGGAGCTGGCAAGTAGAAACATAACGGTCAACGCCATCGCACCCGGGTTCATAGAGACGGACATGACCGCAGTGCTCTCGGAGGATATAAAAAAAGAGTATCTCAAAAACATACCCCTGCAGAGGTTTGGAAAGCCGGAGGATGTGGCGGGTATGGTAGCCTTCTTGTGCTCTCCTATGGCAGATTACATAACTGGGGAGGTTATACACATAAACGGCGGAATGTTCTGATGTTTAAGTTTGAGGTTTTAAAGGCGGACGGAAAGGCAAGGAGGGGAAGGCTTTATACACCTCATGGAGTCATAGAAACGCCCGTGTTTATGCCAGTGGGCACTCAGGGAACCGTGAAGGCTATGATCCACAAACTTTTGGAAGATATTGGCACCCAGATAATCTTGGGAAACACCTACCACCTATACCTCCGCCCCGGGCTTGAAGTGATAGAAAGTGCGGGAGGACTACACAACTTCATAGGCTGGAAAAAGCCCATACTTACAGACAGCGGAGGCTTTCAGGTATTTTCTCTCTCTAAGGATCGGCTAAAGGACGGAAGGTCCAAGGTGAAGGTGGAAGAGGATGGCGTGTATTTTAAAGACCATCTGGCAGGGGACACCCACTTTTTTACGCCAGAGTTTGTGATAAAGGCTCAGGAAGTCTTTGGTTCGGACATAATCATGCCCTTGGATGAGTGTGTGGAGTACCCTACCACCTACGCCTACGCCAAGTCCGCCTTAGAGAGAACGCTGAGATGGCTTGACAGGTCCATAAAGGCAAAGACGAGGGAGGATCAGGTGCTCTTTGGCATAGTTCAGGGGGCCTTCTTTGAGGACCTAAGAAGAGAGTCCGCCTTGAGGACCATGGAGAGGGAACTTTTTGGGTATGCCATAGGGGGTCTGTCGGTGGGAGAGCCAAAGGAAATTATGGTAGAGATGGCACAGCTGGTCTGCGAGGAACTTCCTTGGGAAAGGCCCCGTTATTTAATGGGTGTAGGTATGCCCGAGGACCTTTTGATGGCAATAGGGGTGGGCGTTGATATGTTTGACTGCGTGGCACCCACCCGTATGGCACGCACTGGGACCCTATTTACCTCCCAAGGAAAGTTGAACATAAGAAAGGAAATTTACAAAAAGGACTTTTCTCCACCAGACCCGGAGTGCAACTGTTATACCTGCCAGAACTTCTCCCGGGCTTACCTGAGACACCTTTTCCACGCAGAAGAGATCTCCGCCTATATTTTAAACACCATCCACAATCTCCACTTCTACCACAGGCTTATGGAAGGTGCAAGAAGGGCAATAGAGGAGGGCAACTTTGACAGCTACAGAAAGGGTTGGCTGGAAAGGTTATCGGTGGCTGTGGGCTAAACTGCTACTGGTCATTTTTAGCCTCATGCTTTCCTTTTCCCAAGAAAGGCTTTCCGAAAACACCGCCTTAGCCCAAAGAGAGTTTTACAGTGGCTCCATAAACTTGGAAAATCGCAACTACGAGGATGCGATAAGGGATCTAACAAGTGCCTTTAACTTGGATAGAAATGGTTATTATGGAGAGCTTGCCTATCTGTGGCTCGGAAGGGCATACGCCCTTCTTGCCTACTCAAAGGCTGACAAGAAGGGTCTTCTCTCCGCCATCGCCTTTTTGAATATGTATCCCTATTACTTTAAAAGGGCAAACTATACAGACCTTCAAAAAGAATTTTTGGGAGACATATATCTACTTTTGGAAGAGTACTCCAAAGCCAAGGAGATCTACCTTAGTCTATACAAAAACAGCAATCAGAAAAAGTATTTGGTGAAGTTTTTGTATGCGGACGCCTTGGAAGGAGGCACAAAAAACATAGAGCTTTTAGAGAACCTTGGAATATCGGAAGAGGGTGTGGACCCGTCCATGCTTTCTCTCATAAGGGGGTATTACCTTTACAACCAGGGTAAGTTTAAAGAAGCCCTCTCTGAGCTGACACAGGCAAGGGCTCAGAACAGAAGCTTAGAGGAGGACCCCCATTTCTTATACAGGTTAGCCTTGTCCTATTACATACTTCAAGACTGGAGAAACAGCCTCTTTTACTTTGAGCTACTGCGAAGGAAGGACTTATACAGGAGGTATGCAGACAAAAGTAGCTATTTCTTGCTCTTTATAAACCTGGGCAACAAAAACTACTCGGAGGCTATGGAGAGATTGCAAGAGCTTATGAAAGATAGAGACCCCTTAACTGACCTTACCCTAAAGCTTGCCCTTTCACAGCTCTGGTTTTATGAGGATTTCATTGATAAATACAAACTCAGTTGGTACAAACCGTTACTCTTGAAAATAGCCTGGATTGATTACACCAAAAGCTACGGATTACCTTCTGTACTGGGTGTCTATTATTACTCTTTAAAGGACAAAAAGCTTATGGACGTGGAGCTTTTGAAAAGGGCAAAGGTCTCAAGGGAGGGCTATTTAACGGTGGAGGACATAAAAATAAACATGGAACCTTTTTATAAGAGCTTAGAGGCTCAATACAGTAGGCTAAACCCTTATGAAGACAAAGATTTTGAGTTTGTTGAAGCCCTATACAAGGTCAATGAAAGGAACTTCCTCACACTCTTTGACGCTTCCGCACTGCTGAGGGGCTTCCTTTACAGGGGAAAGCTGGATTATGTGGGGCTTTTGGATGTGGTTGGGGAACCCACAAAGAGCTTTCTAAGGGCACAGGAATTTTTGCTAACGGGTAAGGAAAAGGAGGGGGTGGAGCTCTTGAGTAAGGTCAAAGATCAGCTTACTGGAGAGGATCACACTGAGGCACTGTTTCTCCTGGGCTTTTTCTCCGATAACAAAAAACTTCTTGAGACAGCTTTGCAAACCAAAGACTTAGAAAAATCCCAAAGGCTGAAGGGATACATACCCACCGCCCTTCTTGAGCTTGGAGATTATTACTACTCGCTGGGAAATTTCGGAAAGGCTAAGGAGTTTTACAAAAGCTATTTGGAGAGATCGGAGGAGGAAGATAACCTCTATTGGCTTACCGCCCTTAGGCTGGCAAGGCTGAGCGGTTTAACCAAGGATGAGGAAACCCTCCAGTGGGTTGTCAAAAGGGCTGAAAAGACAGATAATATATTAGGTAGGCTTATAGTTAGCCTTTGGGGGGAATGATATGGATATTTTCAAGGGCATTGACAAGGTTCTGCCACACCTGAGCTTTGTATGGAAAAGGCACAAGGTGATCCTGAGCAACATAGCCAACGCGGACACACCCAACTACAGGGCAAAGGATGTGGTCATGGAGGAAGAAAGTGTGGGCAAGCTAAAAATCACGAGGGAAAGGCATATAAACCCCAAAAGTGGAGAGGGGTTTAAGGTGGTAGAGGTTCAAAGAAGGCTCGTGGGTAATGATTTTAACAATGTTAGCCTTGAGGAGGAGATGGCAAAGCTTACCCAAAACAGGGTCGCTTACGAAGCATACATGAGGATGATAAGGGGCAGTGTGGATGAGCTAAACAACATAATAAAGGAGGGTAGGCAATGAACGACCTTTTCCGTGCCTTTAACATATCCGCCAGCGGTATGTATGCCCAGAGGGTGAGGATGAACGTGGTAGCCTCCAACTTGGCCAATTACGAATCTTACAGGGCAAACGGCGAACCCTTCAGAAAGCTGGAAGTTGTTTTTCAAGCCCTTGAGGACCCCAAAAATCTATCCATGGGAGAGGTGCCCGTAAGGGTGGTGGAAATCCGGCAATCCAACGAGCCCTTTAGATTAGTTTACGACCCTACAAACCCAAGGGCAAACCAGGAAGGTTATGTGCAAAAACCCAACGTGGAGCTTGTAAAGGAAATGGCAGACATGATAACTGCAGTTAGAAGTTATGAGGCAAACCTAAACGCCTTTTACGCCACCAGGGAAATAGCCCAGAGGACCTTAGAGCTATGGAGATAAAGCCTATAAATCTTACTATCAGCCCAGAAAGAGGAAGGGCAAAGGCAGGTTCCCCGGGCTTTCTGGACGAACTTTCCAAGTTCATTCACTGGGTCAATCAGGAACAGCAGAAGGCTGAAGCCATAAAGGATGCGGTGCTAAAAGGTGCGGACATACCCCTGCATCAGATGGTGGTTGAGTTTGAAAAGGCGGGCATTGCCCTGAACCTGCTCATTCAGGTTAGGAACAAGCTGGTGGAAGCCTTTCAAGAGTTAAACAGGATGCAGGTTTAAGCCATGGCTTGGCAGGACACCTTGAACCAGTTGAAGGAAAAGTTCCTCTCCCTTAGCACTTCCCAAAAGGTTCTCGTTGTTGGTGTGCCCCTTGCGGTTCTAACCCTACTCTCTTTGCTTCTTTTCTATGCGGGAACACCCAACTATGTGGTCCTCTACGGAGGATTAAGCGGTGAGGATCTAAACGCAGTTCTTTCTGAGCTGGATAAAGAGGGCATTAAATACAAGCTGAGCCCAGATGGTTCCACCATTTTTGTGCCAGAGGACAAGGCAAGAGACCTGAGGCTAAAGCTTGTTGCTAAGGGAGTTCCTAGCAAGGGTATAGTGGGCTATGAGGTCTTTGATAAGGAGCGTTTTGGTGTCTCAGATTTTCAAAATCAGGTAAATTTCAAGCGGGCGGTGGAGGGAGAGTTGGCAAGGACCATAATGAGAATTGAGGGAGTTGATTATGCAAAGGTAAACATTGGCATGCCAGAAAAGTCCATATTCTTAAGGGAGGAAGATGAGCCCACCGCCAGTGTTCTGATAAGGTTAAAACCCGGGCATGAGCTGTCGCCAGAGCAAGTAAAAGCAATAAGAAACTTGGTTGCCCTGAGCGTCCCAAGACTGAGCCCAAAGAAGGTGGTTGTGGTGGATGACAAGGGGCGAGACCTTACCGCATTGATTGAAGAAGATGAAATTTTAAAAGATAAGGAGCTTAAGCTAAAGGCAGAGTTTGAGAAGAACCTTGAGAGGAAGATTCAAAGGACCCTGGAGGAAGCCTTAGGCATGGGCACCGTTAAGGTAAAGGTCTCCGCAGACATAGACTTTACCAAGAGGGAACAAAAAGAAGAGATCTACGACCCGGACATGACAGCCATAGTCAGTCAGCAGAAGAAAAAGGAGAGAACCTTCGGGGCGGTTGTTGGGGGAGTGCCGGGTGCGGGCGCCAATGTTCCCCCGGGTGCGGGTGCAGTGCAGGGTGCCGGAGGACCATTAACTTCAGAAAAGAGCGAAACCATAACCAACTACGAAGTTAGCAAGAAAGAGGTATATACTCAAGACCCTCTGATAAAGGTCAGAAGGTTAAACGTGGGTGTGATGATAGACAGCAACCTTAAAGGCGTAGATTTGGAAAAGGTAAAACAGATGGTTCAGGCATCCGCAGGTATAGACCCAAACAGGGGTGATGTGCTGAACGTGGTTTCTGTCCCCTTCAAGAAACCAGAGATGGAAAAGCCACCCATTTCTTACGCAGAGTATATAAAGTGGGCTGCGTTGCTTGTGTTTAGTTTGGTATCCTTTGTAGCCCTTCTCATTGCCTTGAGGAGACTAAAGAAAAAGCCAGCCCCCACCGCTTACATGCCACCCGTTCCTACATCAGTTCCCTCCGAGCTGGAAGAATTGGCAGGGGTTGAAGAGATAAGGATAAAGGCAAAAGAAGTGGCAAGTATAGAAGCCATCTCCAAGTTGGCAAAGGAAGAACCCCAAAAGATAGCTAAGATCATAAAAGCCTGGTTAAAGAGTAAAGGCTAATCATGGATGAACAGCTTTTATCCCAAGAGGAGATAAACCTACTCCTAAAGACCCTCGGAAAGGAGGAGGAGAGAAAAGAGGTAAAAACTGACAAAGAGGTTCAACCCTTTGATGTATCAGCATTAGAGCATATATACGCAGGAAGATTGCCAAGCTTGGAGCTTGTTTTTGAAAGATGGGCGAGCGGTATAAAAAGGGGTTTAGTTTCAGTAATAGCGGGTGTGCCAACGATAATAAAGGAGGGCGTAAGTTCTGTGAGGTTCAGTGAGCTTATTTCAAAGCTCCCCTCTCCCTCAGCGGTGGGTTATTTCAACCTCCATCCCTTCAAAGGCAATTTTATGATCATCCTTGACCCAAAGCTAATATACATGGTTGTAAGCAACGTCTTTGGTGGTTCTGCCAAACCTTACAAGATTGAGGGGAAGGAATTCACAAAGGTGGAGATGAGAATAATAGAAAGAGTGCTTAGGGTTATGTATGCGGAGTTGGAGGAAGCCTGGCGAACTATTATGAACGTGCAACCAGTTCCAATAGGTATAGAAACAAACCCAGCCATACTTATGTTTGCAAGACCGAAGGAAAAATACATAGTTTTAAGGCTTACGGTTAGTCTGGAAGGGGGCGACGGCTACGTTTTGTTTGCCATACCTCAGGAGGGAATAGAACCCTATAAGGAAATTCTAAAGGGTGTCCTTGAAAGGAGTCCCGAGGATTATGAAAAGCTACTGAAGGCTATACTCGGAGCGCCTTTGCATATAAGCGTAAAACTTGGCTATACCAAAATTACTTTAGGAGAACTATACAACCTTAAAGTAGGGGATACAATAACCTTGGACAAGCCCACAAGGGAACCTGTGGAAATTTATGTGGAGGGGATAAAAAAGTTCTTGGGTGTTTTAGGTCATTCAAAGAACAAAAAGGCTTTTAAGCTGATGCAAGATGTCCAAGAATAAAGAGATCGCAGAAATATTCTCTAAGATGGCAGGCATTATGGAATTCTTAGGAGAAAATCCTTACAGAATAAACACTTACAGAAGGATGGCGGAGGTCCTCTCTGAGTTAGGAGTGGATGTGGAGGAGTTGGTTAAAACTGGCAAGATATACCAAATACCCGGAATAGGAGAATCTTCTGTAAGTAAAATATTGGAGTATCTAAGAACTGGGAAAATATCCAAATACGAGGAGCTGAAAAAGCAAGTGCCGGAGGATCTGCTTGAACTTCTTGATGTGCCCGGCATTGGTCCAAAAACCCTAAGGTTAGCCTACGAAAAGCTAAATGTCAGAACTAAGGATGACTTTTTAAGGGCTGTTAGAAGTGGTATGCTTGCTACCTTGCCCGGTATAAGGGAGAAAAAATTACAGAACATAATGAGAGGGCTTGAACTGTATGAAAAGAGTAAAGAGCGTATGTCCCTTATAGAAGCTTATCAATTGGGCGAAAGGCTTTTAGAACATATGAAAAAAGTTGGGGAACTTTACCAAAACATAGAGCTGGCGGGAAGCTTAAGGAGGAGAAAGGAAACCGTTGGAGATATAGACCTCTTGGTTTCTGCGGATAGAAGGTTTTGGTCCGCACTGCATGAGCACTTTACTAAATTTGATGAAGTTCAGGATATTCTACTTAAGGGAGAAACGAAGTCCAGTGTGATTTTAAAAAACGGAAAACAGGCGGATTTCAGGACTGTTGAACCCCATCAATGGGGCTCTGCCCTCCAATACTTCACGGGTTCAAAGGAACACAATGTTAGGATAAGGGATATAGCAAAAGCTAAGGGATTAAAGTTGAGCGAATACGGCGTCTTTAGGGCAGATACGGAGGAGTGGTTGGGTGGAAGAACGGAAGAAGAGGTCTATGAACTTCTTGGTATGGATTGTCCTCCGCCCGAGCTAAGGGAAAATGTGGGAGAGGTGGAGCTTGCCTTGGAGAGGAAGCTACCAAGGCTTGTGGAATGGGAAGATATAAAGGGCGATTTTCATATGCATACCAACTGGAGCGATGGGCTTGGTAGCGTTGAGGAAATGGCGGAGACCGCCTACAGGCTGGGATTGCAGTACATCGTCATAGGAGACCATTCCCCCTCCGCAAGGGTGGCAAAGGGTTTGGATGTCCAAAGATACAGGGAACAGTGGAAGGTAATAGAGAGGTTAAACAGCTACTATAACAAAAAGGGCTTTTATATACTTAAAGGGTGCGAGGTGGATATACTTCCCGATGGCAGTTTGGACCTTCCCAATGAATTTTTAGAGGAGTTTGATTTTGTGGTGGCTTCCATACATACACGTTTTGGACAGGATAACACCTGTAGAATTTTGCGGGCGATAGAAAACCCCTATGTGAATTTAATAGGACATCCCACTGGAAAGGCTTACGGAAGCAGAGAAGGCTACCCTCTCAACATGGAACAGATAATAAACTTGGCAAAGGAGACAGGAACCGCGTTGGAGCTAAACACGTTCAGGGCAGACCTATCCCCAGAAATGGTCAGAAAGTGCGTTGAAAAGGGCGCGCCCGTTGCCATAGTAACCGATGCCCACGCACCGAGCCACCTAAGGTATTTAAAGATCGGTTTAGGTTTGGCAAGAAGGGGATGGGCAAAGAAAGAGGACATTTTAAACACGAGAACTGTGGAGGAAATAAGGGAGTTTGTTAGGAGAAAAAGGTATAATAGATAAATGTGCCACGCCATCAAAACACCAAAGAAAAAATTTTAGAATCCGCCCTCAAGCTGTTTTCGGAAAAGGGCATAAGGGAGACCACCATAAAGGATATTGCTAAAGATGTGGGTATAACAGAGGGTGCCATATACAGACACTTTGTTAGTAAAGATCAGATCGTTAGCACCCTCTTCTCCACATACGCTGAAAGGCTGTATGAAGAGCTGATCTCAGTGGCTGAAGAGAAGACATCAATAAAAAACAGGTTTTTCAAGCTTGTAAAAACATTCTTGAACTTTTGTTTTGAGAATCCGCAAGCTTTTAAGTTCATAAACTTGTTCCACTATCTGAGGGCTGAAGAGGTAAAGAACTTTCAAAACCTCCCTAAAGACGCCCTGATGAAGTTCATGGATGAAGGTTTCAAGAAGGGAATTATCAAGGTCAGAAGGGAGTTGGCTTTAGCGGTGGTGGTGGGCACTTTGGAGAGAACGTTCCTTTTAGTGGAGGGTGGAATAATGGAAAGGGAGGCGGGCTTGGAGGAGGAGTTGGCAGAAGTCCTCTGGAAGGCGATCACTTACCAATAACTAAAATAGCACCCGGACGTTTTATCCTTGGTGCCAAAATTTCCATTACCCTGAATTCATGAACCATGTTGGTTGTCTCCACATAGGCAAGGGACACATCAAGGGCTACCACTATGTCCATGTTCTGGGGACCGGCGGAGACCAGTATAGCCTTTCCCTCTGGCACTATGGCGGAGGTGTGAACTTCACTGACTATTTTCTTTATCTGCTCTATCTCAAGGAGCCCTGTGTTGTGATAGACGCGGTTTAGCTTGAAGTAATCCTTTGGGTTCAAAAGAAGATGGTATGGACCAAAAAATCCGCTTTCGGTTAGCTTTACCACACCCAAGGACACATCGTTAAAGGCATTTCCCATCACATCCCAGTCGCTCATTGAGATGCTTTGCCTCCCCTCCACCGTCAGAAGCCCTTCTATACCCAGCTTTTTGTTGCCGTGTATTATAAGAGTGTCTTCTGCCACAGCGGTGGCAAAGGCTGCGGCGGACGCGGTGGATGTATCTATGGGCAGGTTAAACTGCCTCCAGTGTTCAAGGTCCCTCCAGCTTATGGAGAAGGGTTTATAGATGGTGGGAAGAACTATGTGTATTCTTTTGCCTACCCTAACCGGCTCGCAGGTTTGGGCTTCCTCTCCGGGTCTCACCTCACAGCTACCGGGCTCCACCCCAAGAAACACATCGTAAGATATAACCTGATGCCCTGCACCTATAGGACCAACCACGGGCATAAACCTTCTGCAAACTAAGGTATTCTTTGCCACCCTTATAACCGCCTCCTCTAATGCGGACCACTCTTCCTGCGTAAGGGGTGATTGGTCTCTACCCAGAAAGTCCATAGCGCACCTCCTTTTTGTTAAATTTTAACATTACCCTTCTTCCATCTCCTTCAAACAGAAACTCAAGGATACAATCGCAAAGCTCTAAGTTCCTTGCCCACTCCACCACCACTACGCCTTCCCCCACAAACTGCTCCACATCAAAGTTCTCCACCCTGTACAGGTCTATGTGTATTAGCCTTCCCCTTTGGGTGGGATACTCATTGACGATTGTAAAGGTGGGACTTCTAATCTGATAGCCCTCCCTTATTCCTAAACCTTCTGCCAGCCCTTTTACGAAGGTAGTTTTGCCCGACCCCAAGTCTCCAAGTAGGCATATTACTTCATCCCCCTTTAGCCTTTTGGCAAACTCTTTTCCAAAGTTTATAGTCTCTTGTTCGTCCTTCAAAAAGACCTCATCCATCCTTACACTCCCTTATACATTTAGCTATCTGAGAAAGGGCTATGTATGGGTTTTTTTCTTCTGTCTCCCACACAAATATACCCGCCCTGCTCATGTTAAGCCTGGCGGTTTGGTCCTCGGGATGCCACCCGCATACTACAATGTTCACTCCACTTTCTGCCAATATTTGAGATATCTCCCTTTCATCGCCAGAGATCTCCTTTAAAAGCTCCCTCTTCCCATCGGAGAATATGGCCAAGTATTTGGTGTTTTCAAAGTGGGAAGAAACCTTTTGCTCCTCGTCCAAAAGTATTCCCACCCTTGGCTTTATCCCTCCCACCGGTTCGTAATGGATAAAGACCATCTCCAACCCAGGAATCTCCCTCTTTAGCCTTTCTTCCAAAGCATCCACCGTTTGATGAATGTGGTGGAAGTTCCAACCCTCTATGGCTACCGTAATATCCGCAAAGAGCCTTCCTCCAGAGGACCTAACATAAAGATGTTTTATTTCCTTTATGTTTTCAAAGTCTAGTATGATCTGCCTCATTCTCTCTAAGGTTTTTTCGTCGGCGGAAACATCCAAAAGCACCGCAAACTCCCTTTTGAGTATGCTTATGGCAGTCCAAAGGATCAAAAGGCTCACAGCCATCGCAAAGTATCTGTCCAACTGGTACCCAAGCTTAGCACTTACAAAGCTCAAAAGCACCAAAGAGGAGCCAAAGGCATCCGTTAGGGTGTGATAGGAGTCCGCTATGAGGGCTGGAGAGTTGTACCTTTTGCCCGCCCACCTTTCCAGCATAGAAAGGCTAAGGGAGCTAAGGAGAGAAAAGACCACAATTCCCGCACCAATGCCCCAAAACTCTTCCTTTATTTCCACTTTTTGGGAAAAAGCCCTCTTTATTATCTCGTAGCTTGCCAAAAGTAGAAAGAAAGAAATCACCACAGAGGCTAAGTTTTCCAGCTTGTAAAGCCCGTAGGGAAATCTCTCGGTTTTTTTGTTAGAGAACTTTATGGAGATGTATGTGATCACGGAGGCAAAGGAGTCCGAGAGGGAATGAACCGATTCCCCGATCAGAGACAAACTACCGGATAAAATACCACCTACAAACTTGGCAAGGGACTGCAGTAGATTAACCAAAAGTGCGATTAAAGCCCAGTGTTCCTTGCTCATCGGTTGAAGGGAGACTTACAGCCCTGATAGCTACCTCTACTTTCCATTTCCCTTTGGATAGCCTGAAGGACCTCCGATTTTTTCCTGTAGGTGCAGTAATCTGGTGCTATGAGCCTGTCTTCCTCCACCTCCCCCGTTAGCCTGTGGATCACCACATTGGGAGGTAGGATCTCTATTAGGTCCACTACCCTTTTTGCATACTCCTGAAGGCTCAAAACCTCAAACTCTCCGTTCAAATACTGCTGTGCCATCTTGGTTCCCTTTATAACATGAAGCGGGTGTATTTTAACGCCGTCTATGGATAGGGCGCATAGGAGCTTTCCAGTTTCTAACATATCCTCCTCATCCTCCCCGGGAAGTCCCAGTATCACATGGGCACAAACTTTTAGGTTTCTCCTTTTAGTCCTCAGGACCGCATCCACAAAGTCCGAGATTCCGTGCGCCCTGTTGATCCTTCTGAGGGTGGTAAAGTTGGCAGACTGAAGTCCATACTCCACCCACACCTCCAAACCTTTTTGGGTGTAGCTTTCCAAAAGGTCCAACACCCACTCGGGGGCACAATCCGGTCTTGTTCCCACATCAATCCCTACCACCTCGTCAAACTCTAAGGCGGTGTCGTAAATGCTCTTTAGGTAATCCCTCTCTCCGTAGGTGTTAGAGTAGGACTGATAATAAACAAAAAAGAGTATGTTTTTGCCATACCTTTCCTTTGCCCGTAGGATGCCCTCCTCTATCTGTTTTTTCAGTGGCACGCTGGGGCTGAGGTGGGCGGGTCTTGTGCCAGAAAAACAGTAGGTGCAACCTCCCACAGCCTTCGTGCCGTCTATATTAGGACAAGTAAAGGGTAAAGACACGGTGATCTTCTGAACCCTCCTGCCATACTTTTCCTTTAAATAGTCCTTTAACGAATAGTAGGTGCTCTTTTCTTTGAGCATAGGGTAAAAATTTATGCTTCAGTTTGTAAGATGGCCCAGGGCGGACTCGAACCGCCGACACCCCGGTTTTCAGCCGGGTGCTCTACCAACTGAGCTACCGGGCCTCTTTGGTATTAAAATTATACCACATGATAAGAATTGAAACACCTTTAACAGATGAAACCGTAGAACGCCTAAGGGCGGGGGACAGGGTACTCATAAGCGGTGTCATATACACCGCCCGGGATGCGGCACACAAGAGGATGGTAGAAGCCCTGCAAAGGGGAGAGCCACCACCCTTTGACCTAAAGGGACAGATCATATACTATGTGGGACCTACTCCACCAAAGCCCGGACAGGTAATAGGCTCTGCTGGACCCACCACCGCCATAAGGATGGACAAGTATGTGGAACCTCTTCTAAAACTGGGTCTAAAGGGCATGATAGGTAAAGGTTATAGAAGTCCTCAGGTGAAGGAGCTTTTGGTCAAATATAAGGCGGTTTATTTTGCGGCGGTGGGTGGAGTGGCAGTCCTTCTGGCAAGGGCAATAAAATCATCCGAGGTAATAGCCTATGAGGACCTTGGCACGGAAGCCATAAGAAGGCTTGTGGTAGAAGATTTTCCTGTAATAGTCGCCAACGACATCTACGGCGGGGATATCTTTGAAGAGGGCAGAAGGAGGTTCGCAAGGATAGACCTATGAAGCAATTAGCCATAATAGGCGGAGGACCTGCGGGCATTTCTGCTTCAATATACGCAGCACGGAAGAAGATGGACTTCGTGCTGATCACCAAAGAGGTGGGAGGGCAAGTGATAAAGGCGGGCAACATTGAAAACTACTTGGGCTATGCCATGGTGGATGGCATCATCCTTGTGGAAAAGATGATGGAACATATGAGAAAGTTGGGAGTGGAACCCATATTGGACGAAGTGGTGGATGTGGAAAAGCTATCCGATGGCTTTGAGGTGAGAACCGCGTCTGGACAATCTTTCAGGACAAAAACCATACTCTTTTGCACGGGTGCAGAGCACAGAAGGCTAAACGTGCCCGGAGAGAAGGAATACACCGGTAGAGGTATATCCTACTGCTACACCTGTGATGCACCCTTCTTCAAGAACAAAAAGGTGGCTGTGGTAGGTGGAGGGAACTCGGGCTTTGAGGCGGCAGAGCAGTTGTTAAATTATGCGAGCACCATCTACCTTTTGGAGATCTCTGACCAATTTAGGGCGGATGAAGTGTTGAGGGAAAAGGTGTTAGGGAACGAGAGGGTCATTCCCCTCCTCAGGCACAAGGTTGTGTCTGCTGAAGGAGACGGTGTGTTTCTCGAGGGTGTTGTGGTGGAAGACTTGGAAAAGGGCAGAACATACCGGTTGGAGGTGGAAGGGCTCTTTGTGGAAATAGGACTGGAGCCAAACACCAAGCTGGCACAAAAACTGGGAGTATTGCTTACCAATAGGGGCGAGATCATAATAGACTGCAACAACAGAACCTCCGAGAGGGGTATCTATGCGGCGGGAGATTGCACCAACATATTTGCAAAGCAGATAATTACCGCCGCAGGGGATGGGGCAAAGGCTCTACTCTCTATATACCACGACCTTACCTACCGCGTGAGCTCATGGATATAGCCAAGTTCATAGACCACTCCATACTCAAACCTCAAACCACCGAAAAGGATTTAGAAGAACAAATCAAAAGATGCATAGAGCTAAAGGTCTACGCGGTCTGCGTCCATCCTTACTGGGTAAAAAGGGCGGTAGAACTGGCGGGAGAGGAGTTGGTGGTGTGTGCGGTGGTTAGCTTTCCCTTTGGAATGGATACCAAAGAGCAAAAACTGTCCCAGTGTTTGGAAAGCTTGGAAAGGGGTGCAAAGGAGCTGGACATTGTTATGAACTTCTCCGCCCTAAAAAGCGGTCATTTTTCCTACGTTAGGGAAGAGCTCGTTGCTATCGGCAGAAACACGGAGGGTTTTGTAAGGAAGGTAATAATTGAGGCGGGCTACCTTAACGAAGAGGAAAAGAAGCTTGCGGTGGAGCTTATAGCAGAAAGTGGCATGGAATTTGTGAAGACGTCCACGGGATTTTCTTTCCCAGGTGCCACAGAAGAGGATGTTAAACTGCTTTATTCTGCCTCAAAGGGTAGGCTAAAGGTCAAGGCGTCCGGTGGTATAAGAACCAAGGAACAGGCGCTTAGGTTCCTGTCCCTTGGTGCGGAACGCATAGGCACCAGCGCTACTTTTGATATTCTTAGTTAAGGGCACTTGCTGGCGTCGTAAGAAGGTTTGCCCAAGGCGGTCAGAAAGGCTTCAAAGGGTCCCATGTTCTTCATGGCAACACCCTTGGGACCTTCAAACTTGAGCCTTCCGAGCATCATCGCCTTCATGGGTCCATATGCCCCCTTCCCCATCTCTTCCCATCTTTTGGTTTCTGCATACATCAAAAAGTCATCTTTGCCCCTCTTATCCTTCGCTGGTCCTCCGTAAACGCATACAGCCTTATTCCCTTCGTTCTTTATGGTAAGTTGGATCTGCTTATCGGGCGAACAATCTTCCCTATACAAGAATATCTTCCTCTCTGGCACCGAAATCCAGCTTTCGCTCTTCCCAAGCTCTTCCGTTAGCTTTAGGCGTCTTGTTCCAAACCTCGCACAGCTCCTTTGCATACTCGGGACCCATAAAAACATTGGCAGACAAAGCACTACCAACTAAGGCCAAAGAAAGAAGAAGTGCCTTTTTCATTTTTTCACCTCCCAAAGGTTTTTCAGTAGAAGAATAACGCAAATCCGAAGGAAAAGACTTAAAAACTTCTTATATGCCTATAAAGCATGCAAATATTCGCATTTCCTAAATAGTAGTTTGTGGATTATATTTATCCCTTATGCTACTGGTTGAGTCCAAAGAGAAGCTAAAGGAGTTAAAGGAGAGGTTTGAGGATGTCCAGCTTAGTCTTGATCCTACTGCCCTTGAAAGGGAACTGGAGGAGATAGATAAAAAGATGGCAGAAGGCGACTTTTGGAGCGATGGAGAAAGGGCAAAGAGCCTAACCCAAAGGAGAAAAATGCTTGAGGAAAACATAAGGGTTCTAAAAAGCGTGGAGAGGTCCCTACGGGATGTGGAGGAGCTCTTGGAGATCACCTCCGAGGAGGACCTCGAGAGCCTTCAGATGATAGAAGAGGAGCTAAAAACCGCAGAGAAACTAATAGAAGAGCTGGAGGTAAAGGTCTTTCTCTCTGGTGAGATGGACCAAAAGAACGCCTATCTTACCGTCCAAGCGGGGGCAGGAGGGACGGAAGCTTGCGATTGGGCGGACATGCTTTTTAGGATGTATAGAAGATGGGCTGAAAAGAAGGGTTATGAGGTGGAGGTCATAGACTACCAACCCGACGATGTGGCGGGTATAAAGAGCACCACCGTGCTAATAAAGGGACCTTACGCTTATGGCTACCTGAAAAGTGAAAGCGGTGTGCATAGGCTTGTTAGAATATCTCCCTTTGATGCCAACGCAAGGCGTCATACATCCTTTGCATCGGTCTCCGTGATGCCCCAGATAGATGAATCAATAAACATAGAGATCAGGGAGGAAGACCTTGAGATGGAGACCTTCCGTGCCAGCGGTGCGGGCGGGCAGTATGTGAATAAAACAGACACAGCAGTTAGAATAAGGCACAAGCCCACGGGCATTGTGGTCTCCTGTCAACAAGAAAGGTCCCAATACCAAAACAGGATGAAGGCTTTGGAGCTATTAAAAGCCAAGCTTTATCAGTTGGAGCTTCAGAAGTTGGAGGAGAAGAAAAAGGCTTTAGAGGGAGAAAAAACAGAAATTGGATGGGGATACCAGATAAGGTCCTATGTGTTCCAACCCTACCAAATGGTCAAGGACCTCCGCACAGGCTTGGAGGTGGGTGATGTGGAAAGGGTCATGGACGGAGACATAGACCCCTTTATAGAGGAATACCTCAAGTGGAAGGCAAAGCAATCCTTAAAGGCTTAACCCTTGGGTTGGGTCTTTTGCAAACCGCCATCGGCGGAGAGGTATGCCTAAGTGAATTGAAAAATCCCTACCCTGACGACTATTTGGACTATGCATTGAGAGGGACTGTGGAAAGGGCTTTCCTCCAGGCGGGAGAAAAGCTAAGGTGTGGAAATGGTTCAGAAAAAGTAACCGTGGAGGTTCTTGAATACAAAGACATTCCCACCGGGCTCTCGCCCTTTCAGAGGGTAAACAGCTACAATCTGTTTTTAAGCTTTGAGCTAAAAACACAAAGCAAAAGTTATAAATACAGTGTAGCGGTTCCCTACTTTTTGCCCTCTGGGGGACAGGGAGATTTGCCAAAGCGTTCCGCCCTGGAGGATGCCCTTGGTATAATATATAATAAATTAATAGAAGACTTAATCAGGAGGTGAAGCCATGCTTATGAATTTTGAAACCCAAAAGAGTGTCCAAGAGGTAAGGACTGCCTTGGAAGAGAAAGCCAAGGCTAAGGGCTTTGGTGTTATGGCTGTGCATGAGGTCTCTAACATTCTCGAAAACAAAGGGGTGCCTATAGACTATGAATGCGTCGTAGTGGAGGTTTGCTCTCCAAGGCACGCCAGTGAAGTGCTCTCCAAAAACGCCTTCATATCCAACGCCATACCATGCAGAATAGCTATATTCCAAAAGGATGGCAAGACGGTTGTTAGCACCATGGCACCCACAGCTATGCTTGAAATGTTTCAAGAGCCTCAGCTCAAGGACGTGGCGGAGGAGGTGGAAAAGTTGATGGAGGAGATCATCCAAGAGTCTCTTTGATGGATGACCAACGTTTTATGGAGTATAATAAACTAATAGAAGACTTAAGCAGGAGGTGAAGCCATGCTTATGAATTTTGAAACCCAAAAGAGTGTTCAAGAGGTAAGGACCGCCTTGGAAGAGAAAGCCAAGGCTAAGGGCTTTGGTGTTATGGCTGTGCATGAGGTCTCTAACATTCTCGAAAACAAAGGGGTGCCTATAGATTACGAATGTGTGATCGTGGAGGTTTGCTCTCCAAGGCACGCCAGTCAAGTGCTCTCCAAAAACGCCTTCATATCCAACGCCATACCATGCAGAATAGCTATATTCCAAAAGGATGGCAAGACGGTTGTTAGCACCATGGCACCCACAGCTATGCTTGAAATGTTTCAAGAGCCTCAGCTCAAGGACGTGGCGGAGGAAGTGGAAAAGTTGATGGAGGAGATCATCCAAGAGTCCCTTTGATGGATGATCAATACTTTATGGAGCTAGCCCTAAGGCTGGCTCAGGAGAGAAAGGGACTTACCCACCCTAACCCTACCGTAGGTTGTGTAATAGTTAAAGAGGGAAAGGTTATAGCCCAGGCAAACCACGAAAGGGCAGGACTGCCGCACGCGGAGGCGAAGGCGCTTTCTATTGCCGGTGAATCTGCCAAGGGCTCTACCCTTTATGTTACCCTTGAGCCCTGCACCCACTTTGGAAGAACTCCTCCCTGCGTGGATGCCATAATAAAAGCGGGCGTAAAGAGGGTAGTCATTGCCACCTTGGACCCAAACCCTTTGGTCTCCGGAAAGGGGGTTCAAAGGCTAAAGGAAGCGGGCATAGAGGTCAAAGTGGGAGTTTTGGAAGAGGAAGCAAAAAGGCTAAACGAAGATTTTTTCACATACATAACCAAGGGAAGACCTTACATAACCCTTAAGTTTGCCCAAAGCCTTGATGGTTCTCTGGCAACAAAGGATTATCATAGCAAATGGATCAGTTCCGAAGAAAGCAGAAAATATGCCCACAGGCTGAGGGCTGAGGCATCCGCAGTGTTGGTGGGAATAAACACCGTCCTTAGGGACAACCCAAGTCTGACGGTTCGGGCTTTTGAGTGGGAAAGAAATCCCACAAGGATAGTTTTGGACCCAAGGCTAAGAATACCGATGGATTGCAACCTTGTAAAGGACAAAAAGGCTAAAACCATTGTGATAACAGCGGTGGAGGACAAAGACAAGATAAAAGCACTACAGGAGGAGGGTGTAGAGGTCCTCTTGGTTGAATACAGGGATGGACTTTTGAACCTTCAGGAAGTTCTCCGAGGGCTATACTTTAAAGAGGTTATGCACCTTTTGGTGGAAGGTGGAGCCCGCACGCTTACCAGCTTCCTCCGACAGGATCTTTACGATAGGGTCTGCATCTTTTTGGCGCCCATTTTTATCGGGGAAGGAGTAAGGCTTGGAGACCTGTGGGTAAAAAGGGTGGAGGATGCCATAAGGTTAAAAAGAAGGGAGCTTAAGTTCTTTGATGGGGACATCTATCTGGAGATGGTTAGAGAATGAAAATTGTCTTTATGGGCACTCCCTCCTTTGCACTTCCATCCTTGGAGGAACTTTTAAAACACTTTGAGGTGGTTGGTGTGATCACCCAGCAGGACAAGCCTGCGGGTAGGGGACAAAAGCTCACACCTCCACCGGTAAAGGAGTATGCCCTTATGAAGGGGCTGAGGTGCTTTCAGCCAGAGAGTAAGGGGAAGATATACTCTGTACTGAAGGAGCTAAAACCTCAGTGCGTGGTGGTGGTAGCCTACGGCAGAATACTTCCCAAAGAGGTCCTTGAGCTTCCAAGCTTTGGCTGTATAAACCTGCATGCATCTTTGCTTCCCAAATATAGGGGAGCATCTCCTATACAGAGGAGCCTTTTGGCGGGAGACCTTTTAACGGGCAACTCGGTCATGCTCATGGACGAAGGCATGGACACGGGACCTGTGCTACTCAGACAGGTGATAAAGGTCCAAGAAGAAGACAACTATCAGACCTTGTCTGAAAGGCTCGCCAAAGATGGGGCAAAACTACTGATTCAGGCACTAAAAGGTTGGTTCAGAGGAGAGATCAAGCCAAAACCTCAGAGGGGTTCGGCTACTTATGCACCACCCGTCAGCAAGGAAGAACTCAGGATATGCTGGAAAGCATCCGCACAGAGTGTAATAAACCGCATAAGGGCATTCTATCCCAACGCTTACTGTTTTAACATCAAAGGAGAGAGGCTAAAGATTTTGAAAGCTAAGAGGGTGGAAGGATTGGAAGGGGAGGAAGGGCAGATATTGGATAACAAAAGGCTCGTGGTAGCCTGCGGAGAGGGTGCGGTGGAAATTTTGGAGCTTGTAAATCAAAAGGGTAAAAGGATCTCCGGAGAAGAGTTTTTGAAAGGCTACAGAGGGGATTTTCTTTTATAATTTTCTGCCGTGATAAACATAATAGAGCCGAGGTTTTTTGAAGAGGAAAAGGAGGCAATCCTTAGCATCTTAAAAAGCCGTAAGATCACCAGAGGTGAATGGACAAGAGCCTTTGAGGAAGCCTTTGCCAAATACTTGGGGGTGAAGCATGCCTTTACAGTATGCTCGGGCACCGTTGCCCTCTTCATAGCCCTAAAAGCCCTCGGAGTGGAAGGGCAGAAGGTGGTTGTTCCTGCCATGAGCTTTATGGCTACTATAGACGCAGTTTATTTGGCGGGTGGTGTGCCGGTGGTGGTGGATGTGGATGAATACTACACCATGGATCCAAACCAGTTGGAGGATGCGGTAAAGAAATACAACCCAAAGGTGGTAATTCCTGTCCATCTTTACGGTCAGCCCGCAGACATGGATGCAATAATGGGGTTATCTGAAAAGTACGGCTTTTATGTGCTTGAGGATTCCGCCCAAGCCCACGGCGCAGAGTTCAAGGGAAAAAAGGTAGGTAGCTTGGGACATCTATCCGCCTTTAGCTTTTACGCCTCAAAGAATGTGCCCATGGGAGAAGGGGGAGTTATAGCCACAGATGATGACAAGCTTGCCAAAGAGGTAAAAAAGTGGATAGACTTTGGGGAGCATCCCGCCTTTAATGTTAGGATAACTGAGTTTCAAGCTGCCATAGGCTACATCCAGCTTAAATACTTGGACCAAAGGAACAAAAGGAGAAGGGAAATAGCCCAGAAATATAAAGAGCACATAAACTCTTCCTTTGTCCATCCTACAGAGAGAGAAGGTGCTTACCACGTTTACCATCTTTACACCCTGAGGCACAAGGAAAGGGACCGCATTATAAAGCTTTTAAAGGAGAGGGGTATAGATGCCCGTATTTACTATAGTTATCTTTTGAACGAGCTGAGAAATGCAGAACATCTACCGCTGGATAGGGCAAAGGTATTTAAAGAAGAGGTTTTTTCTATCCCCGTCCATCCCTACCTTACGGATGAGGAAGTGGATTTTATAATAGAAACCCTCAAGGCTGTGGAGGTTCCTGTTTAGTAAGCTCTGAACCCTTTATATTGAGTATCACTATCTCTACCCTCCTGTTCTGAGCCCTGCCCTCTGGCGTAGCGTTGGAAGCTATTGGCTTAGTGTCTGCGTATCCGGACGCCTTCAGTCTTTCAGGGTTAATACCCTTGGCTATGAAGTATCTAACTATGGAAGAAGCCCTTGCGGTTGAAAGCTCCCAGTTGGAAGGAAACTTTTCGGTGGATATGGGTATGCTGTCTGTATGACCCTCCACCTCAACCGGGTTTGGCAAATCCTTTAATATTTCATAGAGTTTGTCTAATATAGGATAAGTCTCCGGTTTTAGCTCTGCACTGCCGGGCGAGAAAAGGATCTTCTCCTGCAATATCAACCTAATACCTATAACTTCGAATGAGACTTTGAACTCACCCTCCAAACCCATCCACTTTAACATCTCCTCCAGTTCCCTAATTTGTCTTTGGATCCTTCTTCCCTTCTCTGTGGGCTCGCTCCTTGGCACCACAGGTTGGGGCAATATCTGCTTTGGTAAGCTCTCCTGAAAGGGAACAAGTTGCATACCAAAGGCTTTGGCAAAGGCTTGAGCATATTCTAACGCCGCTTGCTTTCCCGCTTGAGCCATGGCAAAGAGGGCGATAAAAAGACAAAGCAGTAGTGTCAAGAAGTCCGCGTAAGGGATTGCCCACCTTTCCGAAACTTCTTCGGGGCACTTTTTCTTTCTTGCCACTACTTAACCTCCACAAAGGAGTTGAGGTGTTCTTCTATGAGCCTTGGGTTTTCGCCCCTCACCATCATCCTACATGCGTCAACGATCATATACATCCTAGCAAGCTCTTCCTTTGATTTGATCTTTATCTTCTTCACCATAGGACCGAATATAAGGTAGGAAAAGGTTATTCCATAAACTGTTGCCACAAAGGCGGCGGATATACCATGGGCTAATTCCTGGGCATTGTCCAAACTCCTCAGGGCTTTCATAAGACCAAAGACTGCCCCCACAAGTCCAAAGGTGGGTGCGCTCTCTGCGGAGTTCTTCCAATATTCAACCGCTATTTCAAAGTCCTCCTCCTTTTTGGCGATCTCCGCCTCCAAGCTTTCAACTAAAACATGCTCTTCAACCCCCAACACCATAAGGTCAATGGCTCTCTTCAAAAAGGGGTCTTTTATCTCTTCTGCTTTGTTTTCCAAGGCTAACACGCCCTCCTTCCTTACAAGGTTGGCGAGCTCCACCAACTGGTTTTTTGTTTCCAAAAGTTCGTTGCCACCACCAGAAAAAGCCATCTTCAAACCTTGCATTATCAAAGAAAATTTAGACAAAGGAACGGTTACCAAACTGGCAAAAAGAGTTGTGGGAACCACGATAACAAAGGCGGCGGGCTGTATCAAAAACAGAATATTTGCACCTTTTAATACAGCACCTATTAATAGTGCAATAAGTCCCCCTATTATACCCGCTATGGTAAGTAGGTCCATGGTTAAATTAGTATATCGTAAGAGGGCTTAAATTCTATAAGACTAAATACCTCGGGTGAGAAATTACCCCCATATTTGATACTTCTTGAAAAAGCTATAACAAGCCCCCTACTTGCCAAAACTCTTTTCTTAAGAGATTTCCAGCTTTTCTGAATTTCTCACCCAAGTTTTATAATAGTGTTTGAATGGAGTTCATAAACATAACCATAGCCCAGCTGAACTTCCAAGTAGGAGACTTAGAGGGAAACCTAAAGAAGATTGCCGACGCCTGGGCTTCTCAAGATCACCTTGCCCATCTTGTTGTCTTTCCAGAGCTTGCCCTTACGGGCTACCCTCCCCAGGACCTTTTGCACAGCATAGGCTTTTTGAAGGAATGCAAAAAAAAGTTGGAGGAGATGATAGACTTTTCAAAAAGGCTGAACTCCCTTGCGGTGGTGGGCATGCCCTATTACGAGGGAGACCTTTATAACTCTCTGGTGCTGATAGGTAGAGGAAAGCTTCTTGGCGTTTATCACAAGACCTTTTTGCCCAACTATTCGATCTTTGACGAAAAAAGGTACTTCAGAAAGGGAGAAAAACCCCTGATGGTTTCTTTAAACGGTGTTAAGCTGGGTTTTTCTGTGTGCGAGGACATATGGCATCCGGACGGTTGGGAGAGGTTTTATGCCCTGTGCGGGGCGGAAGTGCTCATAAACATAAACGCATCCCCTTACTATGTGGGTAAATATCAGTTCAAAGAAAGTTTTTTGAAGGCGAGGGCTCAGGATAACTTGGCTTATGTGGTGTATGCAAACTTGGTGGGTGGGCAGGATGACTTGGTTTTTGACGGAAGAAGTCTGATTATAGACCCAGAGGGAAGGCTTATCTTTAGGGCATCTGCCTTCAAGGAGATGGTAAAAACTGTAAGCTTGCCCCTTGAGAAGGTAAAAAGCAAAAGGCTTATGGACTTAAGATTAAGGGAGAAAAGGGTGGATTGTCCGTCCTTTTTGGAGCTACAAGATGAAAGAGCACTACCCTACCTTGAGGGCGGAGTGGAGAGAGGGCTTGAGGAGGAAGAGGAGATATACAGAGCCTTGGAGCTTGGCTTGAGGGATTACTTTCTTAAGTCGGGTTTCAAAAAGGCGGTGGTTGGCATATCCGGTGGCATAGACTCTGCCCTTACCGCCTGCCTCGCAGTGGATGCCCTTGGGAAGGAGAATGTGGTTGGTGTGTTTATGCCCTCCCCCTTCACCTCCGAAGAGAGCAAAAAATACGCCTTTGAGTTGGCAGAAAATCTGGGCATTGAGCTTTTGGTCTATCCCATAGATGAACTCTTTAACACCTACAGAAAACTTTTTGAGAGCGAAGAAATTAGCTTGGCGGAGGAAAACCTCCAAGCACGTATAAGGGCAAACATACTCTTTTACCTTTCCAACAAACACCACTGGCTTGTGCTTTCCACCTCCAACAAGAGCGAGTCTGCAGTGGGCTACACCACCATATACGGAGACATGGCGGGAGGCTTTGCCCCAATAAAGGATGTTTATAAGACAATGGTTTATAGGCTTGCCCGGTATAGAAACTCCATAAAGCCGGATATCCCCGAAGGGCTGTTTGTTAGACCACCTACCGCAGAGCTAAGACCCAACCAAACAGACCAGGATACCCTCCCACCCTACGAGCTTCTTGACCAAATCTTGAGCCTGCACATAGAGGAGGGCTTTTCAAAAGAAGAGATCGTCCGCAGAGGCTTTGATAAGGCTGTAGTGGAAAAGGTCTTTGATATGCTCAGAAGGGCAGAATACAAGCGAAAGCAAGCACCCCTTGGCACCAAGATAACTAAAAGGAGCTTTAACGGAGATTGGCGTATGCCCGTTATAAATTTCTGGAAGGGCTAAGGGAAAGCAAGCTTTCCTTTATTTCCCTGACCTTCTCCCTCAACCCTTCAGACCTTCTCTCACCGCAGAGCTTTACAAAGGCACTACCTACCACCACACCGTCAGATAGTTCAGCCACCGCCTTAGCTTGCTCTCCCTTTGAGATGCCAAAGCCAACCATCACAGGCTTTTCGCATACACTCCTGTATAGGGCTAAGCGTTCTTTCAGCCTCTCCAAAGGAAGGACATCCCTCTCACCGGTGGTCCCCGTCAGGGAAACAAAGTAGGTAAGATGGTCTGTGTGCTGGCATATGAGCCTGAGCCTTTTTTCGGTGCTGGTGGGAGATGCCAAGAGGACAAGGGACATACCTTCCCTTTCGCACACCCTTTTTAGGTCCAAGCACTCCTCCGGCGGTAGGTCTGGCACTATGAAACCATCTACTCCGTTATCCTTGGCAAGCTTTACAAACCTCTCCAAACCCATCCTAAAAATTGGGTTGTAATAGGTCATCAAAAGGAAGGGCACCCCTTCAAACTCCTGCCTTAAAGTCCTTGATAGGTTAAAAACATCCTTTGCCCTTGTGCCATTTTCCAAGGCGACCTGATGGGCTTTTTGGATGGTGGGACCATCCGCCACCGGGTCCGAGAAGGGAAAGCCGATCTCAAGTATATCGGTGCCCTCTCTGAGAACAACCCTAAAGGCTTCTAAAGAATCCTCAAAGGTAGGATAGCCCACCGTTAGGTAAGAGACAAGAGCCTTTGCCCCTTCCTTCTTTAGCTCCTCTATCTTTGCTCCGAGCCTGCCTTCTCCAACACCTTCCATCTTACCTGTATATTAACAGAATTTCTCAGCATGAGGCTGTTCTAAAAATCCCTCATCGGGACCGTCCCCCCAGCCTCTAAAGGGACTAACCCTTTCCTCACCCTGTCCCGCGCTCCCTTGCAGGAGGAGAGGAGTATTCTCCTCTCAAGAACAGGGAAGAGAAGGGCTACCTTCAGAACCTGCTGGACAATGGCAAGGATTTTAAAATCCCTCCCGTCTTCAGGGTTCCTTCCATCGGTCCCACAACGGGCATTCAGCAAGCTCTGAAAGCTTTGCATAGGTAAAATTATGCCACTTCCCAGAAACTTTTCAATAGGTCTGTATTTTTAGAACAGCCTCGGCTGCTAGTTGACAAATGAGAAAAATTTGCATATAATATATAATCAAAATACCGAATAAGGAGGTGCTAGAGATGAAAAAACTGGCAATAGTTGGATTGGTGTCTGCCGCTTTATTCGGTGCTGCCACTTATTCTATTGCAGTACAAAGGGATAGTGACAGTGCTCTATTAAGGGAAGCGAGGAAATACTTCCAACCACTACCGAAAGAAATACCAGCCCCACCAGATAATCCAACAACAAAGGAGAAGGTAGAGCTTGGAAAGACGCTCTATTATGATCCAAGATTATCTTTAAGTGGTGTTATTAGCTGTAATACCTGCCACAATTTGGCAACCTATGGAGTGGATAATGTTGAAACATCTCTTGGACATGGCTTCAAAACAGGCGGGAAAAATGCACCAACTGTATTAAACGCAGGATTTCACATTGCACAATTTTGGGATGGAAGAGCTAAAGATTTAGAAGAACAAGCAAAGGGACCAATCTTGAATCCTGTTGAAATGGCTATGCCAAGCCCAGAACTTGTAGTGGAAAGATTAAAATCTATTGATGAATATGTTAAAGCGTTTAAGAAAGCATTCCCGCAAGACAAAGATCCTGTAACTTATGACAACGTAGCAAAAGCTATTGCTGCTTTTGAAAGAACATTAGTCACACCATCAAGATTTGACGAATTCCTAAGAGGCAATACAAAGGTATTAACGAAAACTGAAAAGGAAGGACTAAAACTATTTATAGAAAAGGGTTGTGTATCTTGTCATAACGGTGTTGGTTTAGGTGGCAACATGTTCCAAAAATTTGGAATTTACAAACCGTATCCATACCAAGATCCTGAAGATTTAGGTAGATACAACGTTACGAAAAATGAAGCAGACAAATATGTTTACAAAGTCCCATCTTTAAGAAATGTAACAAGAACATATCCTTACTTCCACGATGGAAAAGTATGGGACCTAAGAGAAGCTGTTAAAATAATGGGAGAGACAGAACTCGGAATCACCTTAACAAAAGAAGAGATTGATAAAATCGTTGCATTCTTGGATTCCTTAACTGGAAGGATACCAGAGCACGCCTTAAAATTGCCAGTTTTACCACCCTCTTCACCTAACACACCAAAGCCTCAAAAATAATGACCGCTGCTGGGGGTTCAAAGCCCCCAGCTCAAAATATTTATATTTAGGCAAAGGCGTAGCTTTTTACAAGCTTGTGCACTTCTGTGTAGTTTATGTCCCCCGCCAGCACATAGAGCTTTTCTCCGTATCTGAACTTAGAGGAGAGGGTGATGCAAAAATCGTCCGTTGCCTGAGAAAGATATATTTCGGAGATGTATATGTCCCCTTCCTTTGCCATTTTAAAGTAAGGCTTTTCGCTCCTGTCTGCACCCTTCCTGCCGGTCTTTATCGGATACTTTATCCTTGGGTTTATTACATTGTTGGAGACTTGAACACCCCTTTCGCCGATTATGTAAAAGATCTCAAAGTATGGATAATCCTTAAAGGCATCTTGCAGGACGTACTCCCACATTTCCTTGTCTGAGTGCTTTAGCTTCCAAAGGATCTGCGTAAAGTCCTCTTTGATTTTTTCTATTACCCGCTTTATGTACTCCCTTCCTTTGTATTCACAGACCACCACAGAGGGCTGAACTCCGTGGTATATGAAAAAGGAAACATCGGGCGTGGAGTTTAGCCTTTCCTTTAGCTGGGAGCTTAGGCTGAAGAATTCTTCGTAGCTTTTCACACCCTTCAATGGGACACAAAAACCGCACACGTGCACCGGTTTGGACTCTCCGTATAGCAAAGAAAACTCCCGATGAAACTCCTCCATAAGAAGTTTTATCTTTTCTTCTTCCACCCTTTTGGAAGAGAGCACATAGACCTCTCCGTCTTCAAAGGAAAGGAAGGCGGTTCCCTCTATCTGGTCCTTTACATTCTCCAACAGAAGCTTGTAAAGGCTTTCTAAACGGGCGGTGCCCATTTCCTCTCTGAACCTCTTTGTCTCCTTCAGGTAAAAGTTGTAAAAGTATGCATCCGTGCCAAAAAGTTCCCTCAGCTTTTGAAAGAGGGGCGAAGTGCCCTCCCTGAGACCGCTGAAATAGTGCAAAAGCACATGGTAAAAGAGTAAGCCTGCGTAAGTGCCGTCCTTATTTACCACTATGAGAGGCTTTTTGTTAAAGGTAAAAAAGTCAAAGAGCCCTTCCAGTCTGTCCAAGGAGGATTTGAAGGTTTTTACCTTCGGCAGGGAGGAGGTTATGTCTCCTACCTTTAGGTCTGACCTGTGCTGTGCCATCAAAAGGTCCCTCTTTGAAACAACGCCCAAGGGTTTTCTATCCTTTACCACCACCAACAGGTCGTATATACCATATTCTGCAAATATTTTTAGCGCCTCCACTATGGAGAGGTCGTAGCTGAGGGTTGGCACCTTGGTGGCAATTTCCCGAAGTTCAACTTCCTTCATCAGAGCCTGAGCCCTTTGATCCTTTCCGCTGCCTCCAATAGCCTTTGGGTGGGGACTGTCAGAGAAATCCTAAAGTAGCCCTCTCCGTGTTCCCCAAAGCCATTTCCTGGTGTGCAAACGATGGCACATTCTTCAAGGAGCTTTTCTACAAACTGGGCGGAGCTAAACCCTTTTGGCACTCTCACCCAAAGGTAGAAGGTGGCGTTGGAAGGATAAACCTCCAAGCCTGCCTCTTTGAGGGCTTTGGTCATCACCTCCCTTCTTTCCTTGTAGATATCCCTCAGCTTTTGAATTTCCTCCTCGGGAAGGTTTAAGGCGGTAATGCCCGCTTCTTGGATGGCTTGGAACTGCCCCGAGTCCACGTTGGTCTTTACCTTTCCGAGCCCCGCTATGAGCTTTTCGTTTCCCACCGCCATACCCAAACGCCAGCCGGTCATGTTGAAGGTCTTTGAGAAGGAGTGAAACTCTATGGCAACATCCTTTGCACCCTCTATCTCCAATATGGATGGAGGTCTTTCCCCATCAAAATACACCTCCGAGTAGGCAAGGTCAGACGCCACTATTATGTTGTGCTGTTTTGCCCAGTTTATGAGCTCTTTGTAAAATTCCCTGGTAGCTGTTGCAGAGGTTGGGTTGTTGGGATAATTGACCCATATGATCTTAGCCTTCTTTAGCACATCGGAGGGAACGCTTTTGAAGTCCGGAAGGAAGTTGTTCTCTTCTTTCAAGGGCAGGATATAAGGGACTCCTCCCGCAAAGAGGGTGCCGATCTTATAGACCGGATAGGCAGGGTCTGGGCAAAGCACCACATCCCCTGGATTTACAAAGGCTAAGGGAAAGTGGGCGATCCCCTCCTTTGAACCGATCAGTGTAATTACCTCCTTCTGAGGGTCCAGCTCAACACCAAACCTCCTTTTATACCAATCTGCCACCGCTTGGCGGAAGGTGAGCATGCCTTCATAAGAGGGATATCTATGATGCTCGGGCTTTTCCACTGCCCTTTTCATGGCATCTACTATTGGCTTGGGTGTTGGTATGTCCGGGTCTCCCACTCCCAGGTCAATAACATCCGCCCCTTGGGCGATCTTTTCCCTCTTTTTCTTGTCAATCTGGGCAAAAAGGTAAGGAGGAAGCTGAGAAATCCTCTGGGAAAACTCAAACATTTCTACACCTCCGAGGAAGTTTTTCTTAGATTTTTACGTCTTAGTAGCTTTTGATACTCTTCAAGGGCTAACCTTTCCTGTTCTGCAAAAAGGTCCTCCCTGCTTATGAGGTTTTCCCAATCCACTTTTTGGGCATCAAACCACGGACCATCCGAGCAAGCAAGCTTAACAGCACCGTCCACCAGCACCCTGCACACCAAACAGAGCCCCACCGCATCCAACATATGGGTATTTACCATGGCTATGTGTGGCGTTTCTGGGTTTAACTTTAACACATCCCTTGAGAGCCTGTTGCCACCTGCGGAGATTATAAGATCCGCATCCACCCTATTGGGTTCCCTTAGCACCTCAACCCGGTCAAAGAGGGCGTCCAGCTTTTCTCTGAGAGGCAAAAAGCCATCCTCAGAAAGGAAATAGAGTTCAAGGGAATTGCCCTCCGCCTTTAAAAACTTAGCCACATTATAGAGGGGCGCTATGCCCCAACCTGTCCCAAAGCAGGCTACCTTGCCATAGTTTTTCACGGGGAAAGGTTTCCCCAAAGGACCCACAATGTATGATATCTGCTGGGCTTCCTCTTTTAGCTCCAAGGTGCTCCTGCCTACCACCTTAACCAAAAAGCTAACCTCGTCTCCGTTCACCTCCAAGATGGAAAGAGGGATAGGCTCCGAGAGTTCAGTATGTTGCAAAAGGGCAAACTGACCAGCTTGGGACCTTCTTAGATGTTCCGCCCTTACACTTAAAATAAAGTAATCCTCGCTTAATGGCTCCTTCTTTAATACTGGATACATTAGCCTTTTCTATTTTAATCCAAAAGTTTTAGTATCTCTTCCACCAAAAAATCTCTGTTTTGCTTATCTACCTCAATAACCACTGCCCCCTGAAGCCTTCTGATTTCCCTCACCAAAGGATGCACATCCCTTATGGGAATGGTGGCAATTACCTTGTATTTTGGGTTGAAAAGGATCTCTTTCACCAGCTCCCTAAAACCAGCAGAAAACAGCTCCATCTTTCCGATTTCGTCCATGACTATGTAAAGGTCCTTTGCTTTTTTTGCCTTTTCCAAAAGGGGAAGGACTACCGACTCAAACCGGGTGGTATTCACTCCGTAGGACCCTACCAAATGCTTGGAGGTGAAAAACTTGCTGGCAAAGAGCTGGGCGTTGCCTTCTGTGCTGATCACTTTAAAACCCGTTCTCTTTTTAGTTTTTGGGTCCCTTACCTCCTCCGTCCAAAAGCCTATTGCCCTGTCTCCGAGTCTTTGGAGTAGCTTTTTTATGAGGGTAGTCTTTCCTATACCCGGCTCGCCGGTAAGTATTATTTTCATGGGGGCGGAGCCCCCAAGGGATCACTTAACAAAGTCTGTCATGGCTTCGTAAGCCTTCAGAGCCTTCTCAAACCTTTCATTGACCACATCCCAGTTTATGTTTTCCAAGAAGGCATCTATGTATGGAGGTCTTTTGTTCTTGTAATCCACATAGTAGGCATGCTCGTAGGTGTCAAGTATTATGAGCGGAATAAGACCCGTGAAGTTATACACATTGTGGGCATCCAAACCGTTTACCACAAGCCTTCCGGAGAATATGTCCAAGCCAAGCACCGCCCATCCTCTAAAAGCTATGCCCGCTGCCTTCAGCTCCTGCACGCAGGCATCCCAAGAGCCAAAGTCCTCTTCCACCTTCTTCTTAAAGGCTTCTGATGGCTGTCCCTTTGCCCCTAAGTGTCCGAAGTATAGTTCGTGCAGGATCACACCCATGTAGTTAAAGCTTTCTTCCACCTTTAGCTCTCTGTATTCGGAGTAGTTTTGGTTTGCCTTGGACCTGTCGGAAAAGTTCAAGTCCGCCAGCTTTTCCTGGATTTCGTTGTATTTGGTTACATAGCCCTTGTAGTGTGCCTCAAAGTGAGGCTCCACCTGATCGTTGGATATGCCCTTTAGGTTGGAGGGCTTAAGGTGGTCCTTGGGTTGAAGTTTATGCACCGCCATGGCAATACCTCCTAATTGAGATTTTTTTCTATTTTAAACCCTTTTAAACTCCGCTGGCAACTCCCTTGGTGGCACTCCGGTGTATTCCACTTCCGTTTCCTCGTCCAATCTCTTGGAGAAGGGCTTTTCTGTGGTGAGCTCTTCATACACATGGGCAACAAGCCCCGGCACCCTTCCTATTATGAAAAAGCCCTTTCCGAGCCTCCAGTCAAAGCCCATCTCAGATGCCACCGCCGCTATAGCACCATCCACATTGAGCACCAACCTTTTGCCCTTTTGCCTACCGATCTCTTCTTCCACATTCTCCGCAAACCTGCAGTGTGGTCCATAAAAGCCAAGCTCCTTGGCTATGTCCATGAGCCTTTTGGTCCTTGGGTCAAAGTCCTTGTAGTATCTGTGTCCATAGCCGGGTATGGGCTTTTTACTTTCTAAGTACTCTTTGACTATTTCTTCCACACTTTTGCCACTTTTTACACCCTCCTGGAGGAACCTCATGGCATCCTCCAAAGCACCCCCGTGGGCGGAGCCAAAGGCAAGCACACCCGCCGCAACACCAACATTTAAAGAGTTCCCACCAGATGCCACAGCCCTTGCGGCTATTGCGGAGGGTGGCGCAATGCCATGATCAATGACCGAAACCAACATAGCTTCCATCATCTTGGACTCCTTCTCTGTGGGCAGTTCTCCCTTCAGGATCAGATAAATAGCTTGGGCAAAGCTCAGGTTGCCCACCAAGTCCAAGAGCCTGTAGCCCCTTATGTAGGTTTCATGACCCACATGCTGGGTGATGGCTGTTCTCCACTTCTTTTCCATCCTCTAACCTCCTATTAGCTCCCTGTTTATTTTAACCTTTGCACCTTTTCTAAGGCTCTCTATGTAGTAGTTTATGGTAGCATCCTTTTTGAGGGAAATAAGGTCTTTAATAAACTCTGCCCTTTGCTTTTGGTCTATTTCCTTCTTGCTCCTCTCTTGAACCACCAGCACTCCATAACCCTTGAGCAAGGGATAAGGACCAAAGACCTTTTCTTTGGATAGCAAAACTTCAAAGAGGTCCTTTTCTCCAAGCTTCATTACAGAGAGAAGCTGGAGGGCTGGCGTCTTAGAAAACTCAAAGAACTTATAAGGAACATCTTTGCCCTGTTTTAGATCCTCTTTAACCCTCTCTGCCAAAGACTTTACCTGCTCTTGGGCTTTTTTCTCTTTTAGTGTCTTTTCAATCTGGGCTTTTACCTCCTCCAGGCTTTTGTATCCGCCGGTCTCCTCCTTGAAGAGAAAAACTATGGCATAACCCTCTCCTGTCTTTACCAAGCTTATGGGGTCAGTAGGGCTGAGCCTGTTTAACTCTCCCTTGAGCCCTGCGGGAAATTCTCCCTCCTGCTGTGGCAGTTTGAACTCTTTAAAATTTGGAACTTCTTGCCTATTCCTAAGGGCTCTGTATATCTCTTCCGCTTTTTGTTTGTCTTTTTCTATCCAAAGCCGAACTACCTTTGTGGGCTCCCTCTTAAAGCTTTCCCTGTTTTGGGTGTAAAAGTCAAGGATCTCCTTTTCACTAACGCTAACCGATACATCCTCCGGGTTTATTATGTAAAGCCTACCGCTTATTTCAAAGCTCTGGCTAAGCAAGTTAATTTCCTCCTCCTTTGGCTTCATATAAACACCGTTGCCTATAAGGTTCAGTAGCTTTTGTATGGTTAGTATTTTTCTTATGTATTCCTCATACTCCGTTGGCTCCAAGCCCAGACGGGCAAGGCTCTCTTTGTACTTGGAAGTGCTAAATATGCCATTTTCCTGAAAGCTTGGGTCTGATTTTATAAGGTCTATGACCTCCTGGTTGCTGGCAAGAAAGCCAAGTTTTTTTGCCCTTGCATAAAGAAGTTCCTGAACTATCAAACTTTCAAGCACTTGCTGTTTTAACAATCGCTCCATATCTTTGTTTTGTGCTAAATTTCCGTACCTCAAAAGCTCCCTTCTGTAGTCTCTCAATGTTATGCATGTGCCATCCACATTTGCTACGCAGTTCTGCCCTATATTGGCAATGTCTCTTACACCCCCAACCCAAAGTAGCCAGAGTAAGAAAGCTAAAGACACGAGACCTATAACACCCGCTACAAACTTTTTGTTTTTATAAACCAGGGAATACATGGACATCTAATTTTAACAAAACCTCGGGTGAGAAATTAGTTCCACATCGAGGTTGTTCTAAAAAACCCCTCATCGGGACGTCCCCCAGGGTTCCTTCCTTTGGTTCCACAACGGGCATACAGCAAGCTCTGAAAGCTTTGCACAGGTAAAATCATATCACTCTTCAGAAACTTTTCAATAGGTTTTGTATTTTTAGAACGGTCTCTGCTCTTTCTTGCCAAGCTGTACGGTTTGGTAGGTTTAGACCCCCTTTTAGCTTTGGAGGATCGTCATGGTTTTGTTAAGCCTAAAAAGCTAATAGAATACTGCCAAATAAGGGCACCCACCAGTGGCGTTGTGAAGAAGGTCTTTGTTAGAGAGCAATCCTTCATAAACGGGACCCTCTCACCCCACCTTTTGCTCATCCTCTCGGAAGATTAGTTCAGTGATCCCTATTCACTATGCCTCTAATTAGCTGGAGTAGTGTTTGGCTGTTTTCAAACTTACCAACAAACTCCAAAACCGGTGCGATTTCTTCCTCTGCCCGTCTTTTTGTGTTTTCCACGCCACCCAGCAAAGCCACCCTTTCCCTTAGCTCCTGTGTGTTTCCTCTGCCGAACCTTTCCAAAACCCACTGCAGGTCCAAGTGGTTCAAAACAGAAAGTAATGGATAGGTGCATTTGCCCTCCCTCAGGTCGTTGCCCACAGGCTTTCCAAGGCGTTCCTCTGAGGATGAGTAATCTAAAGCATCATCTATAAGTTGGAACGCCCTGCCAACTTTCAAGCCCATCTGGTAAAACTCTTCCGCAAGAGGGCTCTCTGCCATTAGGGCACCCACGCCCATGCTTGCCCCGAAGAGGGCACCCGTCTTGCCGTCTATAATTCTGAAGTATTCCTCCTCTGAAATGAGCTTTCCGAGGGCTAAAAGCTCCAAAAGCTGAGATTGGGACATGTGCATAACTGCCCGGCTGACCATTTCCACCGCCTGAAGGTTGCCGTAATTGGCATAAAGCCAGAGGGCTTTTGCGTAAAAGTAGTCTCCTCCAAGAACTACCGCCTGATTGCCAAAGAGGGCGTTGGCAGAAGGTCTTCCCCTCCGAGTATGTGCCCCATCCACCACATCGTCATGGAGCAAAGAAGCCATGTGTATGTATTCTATGCCCACCGCCAAAGGAACCACCCTTTCCACATCTCCCCCAAGCATTCTGCAAACTTCCATCATAAGCAACGGTCTGAGCCTTTTTCCACCCGCAGAGAGGATATGCTTTCCCACATCCTCTACGAGCTTTATCTCCGGGTCTAAGTAATCAAGCATAAACTGGTTAAACTGACTAAGCTCCAACATCTAAAGAAAATTATAAGCACTGTTTAAACTTTTAACCGCAGTTCTTTTACCCTGTGGTTTTGAAATCTTTTAATTAGCTTCATAAAGATAAGGGAAGTCATGTATGCGTCCTCAAGGGCATCATGAAGGTTGGATGTGGGTAAATTTAGCCTCTTGGTAAGCTCCTCCAGGGTGGGTATTTGGTCTTTCTCGGAGAGCAGGTCTATCACATCCAAGTGGTAAGGATAAAAGGCACCGTTGCAGGCATCTTTTATTAGGTTTCTCATAACCGCGATGTCTATATCTACAAAGTAGCCCACCAAAAGGCAACCCTTGGAAAACTCAAGGAACCTCTCGCAGGCTTCCTTAGGAGAAATTCCCTCCCTTAGATCCTCCGGAGTTATTCCATGCACCTTTATGCTCTCTAAGTTGTCCATAGAGACCTTGAGTTTAAGGTTTAGGTTGTCGGAAAACTTTAAAGTTAGCCCTTGCAGGCGGAAGGCACCTATGCTGAGGACCTTAGCCCTCTTGAGGTCTGTTCCCGTGGTTTCTGTATCAAAGACAACAAAGCAATGCTCTTTTACGGGCTTATTGAGGTCTATCTCCCAGTTAAAAGCATCAAAGCTTTCCTTGTAGAGCTTTCTGTAGAACCATCTCCTTAGTTTAGTTAAGTTCATTGAGAAAGCTCATAACAGCTTTTCCAATTATAAATTATATTGTGATTGTGGAGGTAAAAAATGGCGGTAAAAGAGATAATGGACACGCTTGCCAATCAGACGGTGGCTAACAAAAAGCTCTCTGAACTTGTGAAGGATATAAGGCTTGTGGGAAATGTCCTTGAGGTTATATTCATGCTACCGGATAGAAGCTTAGAGTCGGAAATAAGGGAAAAAGCTATGCAAGCCTTAAAGGGTGTGGAGGGTATAGGAGAGGTGAGGGTCAGGTTTGCGGACATGGCTCCCCCTCCACAGCAAAGCCCAGCCTTTCAGAGAAGAAGACTGCCCGGTATAAAGCATCTCATCGTGGTGGGCAGTGGAAAGGGTGGTGTGGGCAAATCTACCGTGGCGGTCAATTTGGCGGTTGCTTTTACCAAACTTGGCTACAAGGTGGGACTTTTGGACGCGGACATTTACGGACCCAGCGTGCCAACCATGCTTGGCGTAAAAAACCAAAAGGTAGAGGTGGATGCCTTCCAGCGGATCATCCCCGCGGAAAAATACGGAATGAAGGTGATGTCCATAGGCTTTTTGCTACCCTCCGAGGATACACCCTTAATATGGCGCGGTCCCATGCTCATGAAGGCACTGACGCAGTTTCTTTTTGATGTGAAGTGGGGCACTTTGGACTTTTTGGTTTTGGACTTGCCACCGGGCACGGGCGATGTGCAACTGACCCTTGCCCAAACGGTGGAGATGGACGGTGCAATAGTGGTAACAACTCCTCAGGATGTAGCCCTTGCGGACGTAAAAAAAGCGGTGGTTATGTTCAAGGAGGTGGGTGTTCCAGTGCTCGGAGTTATAGAAAACATGGCATACTTTATATGCCCAGAAACTGGCAACAAATACTACATTTTTGGAAAGGGAAGGGTGCTCGGTTTTGCCCAAGCCTACGAGCTGAACGTTTTAGGTTCTGTCCCCATAGAGCCGGAGGTCTCGGAGACCTCAGACACGGGAGTGCCGGTGGTAGAAAGCTATCCAGAATCTGCGTCCGCAAAAGCCTTTTTAAACATAGCAAAGATCATTAGCCAAGAGCTTGAAAGGAGGTAAGACATGTTTATACAAAAGCTTGGCAGAAGGGTTGTTTATTTGGACCATATAGCGTCAACGCCCGTAGCCCAAGAGGTTATTGACGCAATGCTACCTTACTTTAGGGAACACTTTGGCAATCCCACCTCTTTGCACAGCTTTGGGCAAGTTGCCAAAAAGGCTATAAACAACGCAAGGGAAAAGGTCGCCCAGCTTATAAATGCAAACTCTCCGGAGGAGATCGTCTTTACCTCCGGTGGTATAGAAGCCAACAACTTGGCAATAAAGGGCATAGCCAAGGCATACGAAAAGAAGGGAAGACACATAGTCTCCACCGATATAGAGCATCACTCCATCCTGCATCCCCTAAAGACCTTGGAAAGGGAAGGATGGGAGGTAACCTATCTAAAGCCAGACAGGTATGGGCTCATCCATCCAGACCAGGTGAGGAAAGCAATAAGAAACGACACAGTTTTAGTTAGCATAGGGCACTCCAACAGGGAGATCGGCACCATCCAGAACATAAAGGAGCTTGTAAAGGCTGCAAAGGAGAAGAACCCTAAGGTAATATTCCATACGGATGCCTGTCCTACCTTGGGACACTATCCGGTGGACCTCCAAGATTGGGGCGTGGATGCGGCGTCCTTTACTGCCCATCTCATGTATGGACCTAAGGGTGTGGGTGCCCTATGGACTAGGAAGGGTGTAAAGATCAGACCTCTGATAGAGGGTGGCACCCAAGAGAGGGGCGTCCGGGCTGGCACCGAGAATGTGCCGGGCATTGTGGGCTTTGGTGCAGCAGCAGAGTTAGCCATGAAGGAGCTTGAGGACAGAATGACAAGTCTCTCTTACTACAGAGACAAGCTCAAAAAAGCCATTGAAGAGAAGCTTGATTACATAGAATTCACAGGACATCCCACCCAAAGACTGCCCCATCACCTTTCTCTGATCGTTCATCTCATAGAGGGAGAGGCGATGCTCTTGAGGTTAGACCTAATGGGAGTGGAAACCGCATCTGGTTCCGCGTGCGTATCTTTGGCACTTAAGCAGTCCCACGTGCTCTTTGCCGTAGGAGTTCCCAAAGAGGTTGCCAACGGCTCCTTGGTCTTTAGCTTTGGAAGGGACAACACAGAGGAGGATGTGGATTATGTGGCGGAGGAGTTTCCCAAGACGGTAAAGACCCTAAGGGAGCTTTCTCCCTTCAACCCAGAGAATTGGGAGCAGTATGTGAAAGGTAAAAAGTGAGCTTTTCTTCCACCAGCTTTAGGTCCTCCTCCGTATCTACGCCATGGTAGTAGTTTTGGCTGAGGAGGACCTTGATCCTTATTCCCCTCTCCAAGAGACGGAGCTGTTCGAGGGACTCAAGCCTTTCCAAGTGGGAAGGTTTCCAGCGCACAAAATCCATCAAAACATCCTTTCTGAAGGCATATATGCCCACATGCTTGAGAGGATAAAAGCTGTCCTCCTGCTTTAGGTAGGGAATGGGGCTCCTTGAAAAGTAGAGGGCGTATTGGTCTCTGTCCAGAACCACCTTCACAGAGGATGGGTCCCCGTAGGCGTCGGGGTCCCTAACCGCCAGCGTTGCCACGGGACCCTCTTCAAGGGCTAAAAATAGCCTTTGCACATCCTCTTTATAAACAAAGGGCTCGTCCCCCTGATAGTTTATAACAAAATCCACGTCCAAATCTTTAACCACATGGGCAACCCGGTCGCTCCCGGAGGGTATGTCCGACGGAGTAAAAACTACCTTAACGGGTAGGTCCTTTACCGCCTCCGCAATTTTTTCACTATCCACCGCAAGGATAACATCCTCTCCCGTCCTCAAACAACCCTCCACCACCCACCTTATAAGTGGTCTTCCCTTTATAATTTGCAATGGCTTTTCCTTCAGCCTTGAAGAGCCGAGCCTTGACGGAATAACGATCAGCTTACGCATCCTCTACGGGCTTCCACTCTTCTATATAACATCCTGCCTGCCTCAATCCCTCCTCTATGGTGTTCTGCAAAAGCTGTTTGGTGATGTTCCCTCTGTGGGCTATCACCTCCAACCTCAGTTCTACCTCTTCAAACTTTTCTGGTATGAGCCTCAAGGTGCGTGCCACATCCGGAAGCCTCCCGGCGGGAACCTTTACCCTCAAACGGAACTCCCTTATTGAATGCCTACTGTGTTCAGTATCTATCAGGTCTATAGTGGGCGGACTTCCGTAGGAAGAATCGTCCTTAGGTTGGTTCACTTGTCCTTCTGCTTTGTCTTCTTCAAAAGGTATAGGTTCAATCTCTTCTTCCTTTTCCTCTATGCACAGCTCCCTCTTTATCAAAATTTCTCCTTCCTCAAAGCTCGGCTCCGCCAAGGTGCCAAAATACTTGCAGACCAGACCATCCTCGGATAGAACACCCAAACCAAAGAATTTCTTTTCTACACCCTCGCATATTGAGTTTTTGAGCACATCCTTTGAGCTGAGCCTTGGCATTCCGGGGGTTTTGTAAAAGACCTCAAGGAGGGGCTTTGTGGGTATATACTCCCCTGTTATGAGGAATTGATTATCTATGTAAAGTGGCGTTATCTTCTCGTAAATTACGTTTTCGCTCCTTAGCCGGTCGTAAATTTCCTTGTCTATGCGTTCTATACCCCGCACGGGCATTCCCAAGTCTATTTCTTCTACTTTCTCCTTTCCTGGGTAGATCACAAGGCGGTATAGCCTTCTGAGAAGTTCTTTTGTCCCCTTTTTAAAGTCTTCCACCTTTTCCTTTACCTTTCTCTTGTCTTGTTCGGTAAGGGTTAGGTTTGTGTCTTGCTCTATCTCTTGCCAAGCCATGCCTTCTGCGAGCTGTCTTTGAAAGCCCACCCTTTCCTGCTCGTAGGGACAGAGGAAAAAGAGGACGTTTTTATATACCCTTGGCTTTTGCCCGCAGTAATCTATGTAATCCTTTGCGTCTTCCCTGTTTTCCAAAACTATAAGCTTTAGCCTGTCTGTGTCCGGAATGTCCTTTGTATCACTTGGGAAGAGGTATATATCAAAGTATTGGGAGCCTCCGAGGGCTTCTCTTAGCAAACTCCTTTCCTTTTCCTTAATTTTGATCGGGTCTATGTTTTCAAGCTTGGCAAAAAGGACACGGTTCAAGTTGGGTGTGGAGTTGAAGTAGTAGGGATTCCTACTGTTGGCAAGGTAAAAGAGCTTTTCTTCCAAGTGCATCAGTGTGGTGTCTATTATGCTACTTTCTACGCCCGGCTCTGCACAGGCGAGCTTTAGCTCGGAAACATTAGCACCCCTATCTATACCCGCAGAGAAGGAATACATAAATATAGCGGTGGCACACCGCGTTCCAAAGCGGTAGGGTCTGTAAGAATCTCCAAGCTCCTGATCTACCTTCTTAGCCCTGGCGGACTGGTCTGTGATGTCCTCCGCTATGACGCTCTCATAAGTTCTGTCTATATGTTTTAGTAGCTCCTCCCTTATATCCTTGTTGGAAAGGTCAAAGTCCGAGAGCCTTATAAAGGGACGCACAGAGTCCTTTAGGGAATAAACCACCAGGGCAAGAAGCCTTAGGATGCCCCTTGTCCTTTGAAAGCTGGGAAAGGAGCCCCAACGGTGATACAAAACCTCTATTACCTCTGGCTGGAAGGGGTAGCTCCTTAGGAACTTTTCCCTGTATGTATGCCTATCCTCTAGCAGTAGGTTTTCTCTTTCCAAATAGTCCAAAAACTCCTCTATGTTCTCTCTGGCACATGCTTGGTCTATGTGCTCAAAGAGCCTTTTTGTGATCACGCTGGGGACCTCTTCGTCCCCTATGGGGGTTCGCACCTTTTCCAACCGCCCCACCACCTTTTGGAGCTGTTGGGACATTCTCTCAGCGTTCTCGTCGTAATATTCAAGCTGGCTTGAGGGCACGCTTACCACCAACGCAGTTTGAGGGAGCAAAGAAACCGCCTCCGTTAACTCCTGCATGAAGGCTAAGGTTTGGGCACCAAGGTTAGACTGCCCCACCTCCACCCCCGCACACTTAACCGCATACTCTAAAAGCTCGTCCATCAAAATCAAAAGGGGCTGGTGTTCAGAGAGGAGCTTTAATACCTTGTCCCTCCCGGGGGAAATATCTCCCTTTAAAAGCTCCACCTTTCCCCTTAGCTGTCTTTCTATCTCTTCCCAAAGCCTTGTATCCCTTGGGTCAAAGACCGTTCCCACAAAAGCAACCACATTGGCTCTTATCTCCCTCGCCTTGTGGTATAGGGCTATGAGGGAGTGTGTTTTTCCTCCACCAAAGGGCGTTTGCAGTTGGATTACTGGGTCGCCTCCCTCTCCTTTTAGTCTTTTAGTCACCGTGTCTAAAAGGTCCCTAAGCCCCTTTGTGATGTAGGTTCTATTCCAAAAGTCTTGAGGGTTTTTGTATTCCTCCGGTCCCTCTCCGTTGAACACACTCCAAAGGTCTGCGGCATATACGCTCAGGTCAAACCTTCCTTCCCTTATATCCCTGTGTGGTCTTGCACACATCACAAAGTGCTTCATTCAAACAACCCCCTTTGTTTGGTCTCTATTCTTAATTTTGCCATAACTCTTTTACTCTCTGCCAAAAACCCCTCAAGCAATCTCTTTTCATCGTTTCCCGGCGGTAAAACCTCGCTAATAGCTTGGCAGGTTCTATAAAAGTAGTCCTTATCTCCGTATCCTGTGGTAGATAGCACCTCTTTTAGCTCTTCTCTCTGGTTTTTGCTCCACAAAAGCAGAACCCAATGGATCACATCTATCATATCCTTTTCCCTCAGGCTTTCTATCTCTTCTATCTTCCTGTCGGTGGGTCCCAAAAGCCTGACCTTGTCCTTTTCTATTCTTATAAAGTTCCTTGATTTACCAAGTTCTATTCCCAAGCCCTGGGCTAACTTTCTGGCATCGTCGTAATTAACCGCGGAAGAGCCATAAGCCCAACGCCAAAGCACATAAAACCTCGTAAGGGCACTTAGCACCTGGGCTATGCCATTGTGGAATATCTGTTTGATCACATAGTCTGTTATTGTTTCTCTGATCAACTCCAATATTCTGTCCGCCCTTATCAACTCTCCTTCGTATGTCATAACCTTGTTGTATCTTCCAAACACCTTTAGGGCAGGACCAATGCAAGACACAAAAAAATCCGCCCCTCTAATTTCCGCCTTCCAAACCTCCTCCGCAGTTCTTTCCACCTCTTTTATAACCTCCTTTTTAACCTCTTCAAACCATCCCAACTCTTCCCTTTCAAGCTTTCGGCACACTATGTATATAGAGCTCGCCAATGCCGCAGAATCTTGAGCCCTAAGCCTTGATTTCATCTCGGTGTCTATGGGCCAACTGGCAGTGATAACCAAACCGGAATCCAAAAGGGAGTTTATTAGTGTTTCCCATCCCGTAGTAGATTTGTGGGTATATACAATTACCACAATGCCATTGGGTTTTAAAACCCTGTGTATTTCTTGAAAGGCTTTTTTGAGCATGTCTTCAAAGAACTTTTTTCCTGCTTCGTAGCCACCTTCTATGTGGGAATAGGCTACTATTTCCTTTGATTTGGGAGTTAAAGGAGTGGAAAAGAGCTCCGGGTATAGGTCTCCTATGCTACGCTTTAGCCAAACATAAAAAAAGTCCGAAAGGTAAGAGTAGGGCACGTTGTCGTAGTATGGCGGGTCTGTGAATATTGCGTCAAAGTAGTTGTCGGGATAAGGAAGCTCGGTGGCGGACGATTGAAGCACAGTGGGAACTAAGATTTTCTTTGTTTTTGCCTTCAACTCCACAGTGCTAAAAATTATATAGCCTCCGGTCGGACTTGACAAATAGCAAATTTTTGCGATTGTCAATATATTTTTAATTAACATGGCAAGGGCAATAGACCTTGAACTTTTGCAACTCCTTGAGGACAAGCTTGGAAAAGAGACCGCAAGAAAAGTAGCACAAGCAATAGAGTTAGGACTTGAGGTTATGGAAAAAAGGGCGGAAGAACTTGCCATCCAGAAAAAGCTTGAACTTAGAGATGAACTTACGAAGGAATTGGCAAGTAAGGCGGACATCCAAGTCTTAAAGGCAGAAATACAGACAGTTAGGGCAGAAATGCAAGCTATGGAACAAAGGTTGGAGGCAAAAATAGAGTTAGTCAGAAAGGAACTTGGTGGCGAGATTGACAAAGTAAGGTCAGAGCTTGATAGTAAAATTGACAAGATTAAGACAGAACTTGATGGGAAAATTGACAAGTTTAAGGCAGAACTTGACAGCAAAATTGACAAAGTGAGGGCAGAGCTTGATGGGAAGATTGACAAGTTTAAGGCAGAGCTTTCTGCAAAGATTGAGAACGAAATGCTAAGGCTTGATCGCAAATTTACCATATGGTTCATTGTTCTCTTTTTAACCTTGATACTTGTAAATCAAAACGCCCTTGAGTTTTTGTTGAAGGTTTTGGGATTGATAAAGTGATATATTTTTAAAACCATGGCAAGGGCAATAGACCTTGAACTTTTGCAACTGCTTGAGGACAAGCTTGGAAAGGAAGAAGCGAGGAAAGTGGTACAGGCAATAGAAATAGGGCTTGAGGTTTTGGAAAAGAGGGCAGAGGAACTTGCCATTCAGAAAAAACTTGAGCTAAAGGATGAGCTTACAAAGGAGCTGGCAAGTAAGGCGGATTTATTGGCATTAAGGGCAGAAATGCAAGCTATGGAGGCAAAGCTTGAGACAAAGATTGAAAAGGTTAGGTCTGAACTCAAGGAAGAAATACTAAAACTTGAACACAAACTTAACATCATTGACCGCAAATTTACCATAATGTTTATCATTCTCCTTTTCACTTTCATACTTTTTAACAAAGACGCCCTTGAGTTTTTGTTGAAGGTTTTGGGATTGATAAAGTGATATATTTTTAAAACTATGGCAAGGGCGATAGACCTTGAACTTTTGCAACTGCTTGAGGACAAGCTTGGAAAGGAAACTGCAAGGAAAGTAGCACAGGCGATAGAGTTAGGGCTTGAGGTTATGGAAAAAAGGGCAGAAGAGCTTGCACTTCAGAAAAAGCTTGAGCTAAAGGATGAACTTACGAAGGAATTGGCAAGTAAGGCGGATTTATTGGCATTAAAGGCAGAAATGCAAGCGATGGAACAAAGGTTGGAAACAAAAATAGAGTTAGTCAGAAAGGAACTTAGTGGCGAGATTAACAAGGTTAAGACAGAGCTTTCTGCAAAGATTGAGAATGAAATCCTAAAGCTTGACCGTAAATTTACCATAATGTTTATCATTCTCCTTTTCACCTTCATTCTTTTTAACAAAGACGCCCTTGAGTTTTTGTTGAAGGTTTTGGGATTGATAAAGTGATATATTTTTAAAACTATGGCAAGGGCAATAGACCTTGAACTTTTGCAACTGCTTGAAGACAAGCTTGGAAAAGAGACCGCAAGAAAAGTAGCACAGGCAATAGAGTTAGGGCTTGAGGTTATGGAAAAAAGGGCAGAAGAGCTCGCCATCCAGAAAAAACTTGAACTAAAGGATGAACTTACGAAAGAATTGGCAAGTAAGGCAGACATTCAAGTCTTAAAGGCAGAAATACAGGCAGTTAGGGCAGAAATGCAAGCTATGGAGGAAAGGCTGGAAGCAAAGATTGAAAAGGTTAGGTTAGAACTCAAGGAAGAAATCCTCAAACTTGACCGCAAATTTACCATAATGTTTATCATCTTGCTTTTTGCTGTAATACTTGTAAATCAAAACGCCCTTGAGTTTTTGTTGAAAGTTTTGGGACTTATAAAGTAGAATTTAATCACTCCTCCGCTTCCACCGGTGGGATTTGGGTGAGGTGGGAGAGGGATAATAACATTCTTCTAAAAACCATACTTTCCCAAGACCCAACAGCTTCACTTAATGGATTTAGCTCTGAATAATCCCAAACCATTGGTAAGGCTTGCCTACTAAAAACATGAACAGTTCGTTCTTGAGTGTTATCATGAACGCACAAATTGCTCATATATTCTACTACTCTACTTACCCCCAACCCCAAATAACTCACCACCGCCTTAGCGTAATCTTTATCGTAGCCCTCTTCTAACATCTTTTTATAAGCAAGCCGGACTTTTTCGGTAAAGGTAATTAAAGCTAACTTTTGGCGGGAGTTGAAAAGGTCGCCCCAAGTGTTCATACCATAAACCCATACATTGATTACACCAAAAGTTACAGGGACTCGTCTTAATGGTTCATCCGGCACAGGGTCTATTCCCCATTCCTCCCAAAGTCTTTTCCTTTTCTCTTCCAAATACTCTTCCGCTAATCTGTAAAACTCCAGGTCTTTTTCTGTTGCCAATCTGTAGCTTTTGCCCTCGCCTTTTTGGGTGCTCAAAACTACTGCGGTCATCCTTTGGCTTGCTTTTCCTTCTCTGAATAGCCTTCGGACATCGTCATCCTCTACTGTGCTTCCACACACAAGGCAGACTGCCTTTGCCCTTGCGGTTGTGCCCTTTTCTGGGTCAAAGTTTTCTGGGACTTTTGGCTCAAAGCCTTCCACCGAGCTCTCCAAAACTTTCCACTGGTTGCCCTCCTTTTTCACTATGGCAAACTCCACCCTTTTGTTATACACAAAAGGATAAAGAGAAATCTTTTTCTTTTCCTTTTTGGCAAGCCAAAACTGACGGATTAGTGGAATTTCTGCACCGCAAAGGGGGTTTTGGCAAGGGACAGTCCTTGCCCATAGGTATCCTACGGGTATGGAGCCATCCTCGTCTGTTGGATAAAACCTTCCTATCTCTTTTTTTGCGGATTCCAATACCCACTCTCCCCACCTTTGGACATCCTTTATAAGAGGGCTCTCCTGTTTTTCTTGCTTGTAAAACCCGTTTTGTTCTACCACCTTTTGAGGTCTTCCATACTTTTGGGGATATTCAAGGATGCATTTTAGTATCAAGACCGCCACCGGGTTGTAATCAATGGCATGGGTTTCTAAACCAAGCCGTAGGCACTCCAAGGGAATTGAGCCACCGCCCGAGAAGGGGTCCAAAACCCTCAAAACCCTTCCACCGTTTTCCTTTTTTATTTCTTCCCTTGCCTTTTCTATGAGTTCTTTGTTGAGGGAATTTTCCCACTTGGCAATCTTCAAAAGAAATTTCTTTTTTTCCTCTATGTTTTCCGCAGGCACCAAAGCGGAGTAGGTGGTTGCCCTTGAGGCTATTGAGGGTTTTCTTGACCACCATATATGCAGTGTGGATATATGCCCGTGTCTTATGTTTTTTTCCCTTGCGGACTCTTCGCTGATTTCCTTTATTGGAAGCAATTCTTCAATGAACCTCTTCATGCCTTTCTCCCTTTTCCTTCCATTCCTCCGGTGGCATTATATACCTAACATCCACCACCCTTTTATCCATTTTAAGCCTTTCTGCTGGGTTGTTTATTGTGTAAAGGGTTGGGTTTGTTTGGGCGTTGCACAAAACATACAGCCAATACCTTTCCTTAAGTTGCCTTGCCTTTAGGTATTCGTTCATTGTTAGCTCCACGTAGGATTCGTCGCTTTTTGCCTTAACCTCTATGTATCGGACTTCTCCTTTGCCCTCTGACCTTATATCGTAGCCAAG
>JAPYWH010000045.1 GCA_028276475.1 Thermocrinis sp. | reverse complement strand
CTGTCCGTCAGGAGGGTGCCATCCTCTGCGTATGGAGTGTATTGGGCTATTACAAAGTCCTCCTCCTCGTAAGCAGCCAAGTATTCAACCGTGTCTGTTACCTTTCCGTTCTCCACCTTTCGGTAGGGGGTGATGATAAAGCCATACTCGTTAAGTTGGGCGTAAACGGTCAAGGAGGTCACCAGGCCTATGTTTTGGCCCTCGGGCGTTTCTATGGGACAAAGCCTTCCGTAGTGGGATGGATGGACGTCCCTTATTTCAAACTTGGCGCTCTCTCGGGTAAGACCTCCAGGACCCATCGCAGAGAGCCTTCTCTTGTGGGTGGTAGCAGAGAGCGGGTTTGTGTTGTCTAAGTATTGGGATAGTGTTCCACCCTTCAAAAAGTCGTAAATGGCAGCGGTCAAATACCTCGGTTGTAAAAGGTCTTGGGGCTTGAGGTTGGGGTCCTCGGGGCTGACCACCGTGCAACGGTCCCTGAAGTATTTTTCCATACGGGCAATACCTATTCTGCACTGGTTTTCTAAGAGCTCTCCTACCGCCCGCACCCTTCTGTTGCCAAGGTAGGCAATATCATCCTTTTTCTGCCTTCCGTGTTTAAGGTCTATGAGATATTTGACCACATTGATAAGGTCCAAGGCGCCCAAGAACCTTGCTTCTCCCTCCGTGTAATCCTTTACCCTAACTTCCTTCTTCTCTTTAAAGAGCTCTTTAAGAAGCTCCTCCGTGGCAGGAACCTCCTTTCCATCTTCCAAAATCACCGCCAAAGGTGGGAGGGAGCTTAACCTTTCCAAATCTGCGGGCTTCAGAACCTTGGGGACCTTATGAACCTTTGCGTTGAGCTTTACCCTACCAACCTTAGATAGGTCGTAGCGGGTGATGTCTTTGAAGTAGAGCTCAAAGTGGGTCCTTGCCCTACTTATGAGATGCTCCAATTCCATAACCATGGGCTCCACAGCCCGCAGTTTCTTGTATATGTCTACCAGGGCTATATCTGAAAGCCTGAACTTGGAAGGCAGTCTTATCTGGCTCATTCCCTGATCCCTTGGCAGGCATTCCGCCATCAGCGTTTCCATGATGTATTTCTCATAGGGGCTCTTTATTACGCCCTCCCGAGGCACTGCACATACATGGTCTATGTGAATTCTGTCGTCTTTTAAGAGCCTTTCTAAGATTTCCACGCTTTCTATGTATCTTTCCTCTATGAACTCTTCCTCTACACCTTTGCCCTCCAAAATACCCTTGTATCTGAGTATGGCAAAGATGTGATGGTTCTCTAAATCCTCGGGTTTATACTCCTCGCCAGTTGTCTCTTCAAAGAGGTTCCCACTTCTAACAAAAAATCCCTTCGTCTCTGGGTAGAAGACTTTTAGAATTTGATAGGCAGTTTCCAAACCAAAGGCCCTGAAAGCGTATGAGCCACCGCTTAGTTTTTTCTTGTCTATTCTGACGCTCAGTATATCGGAGGTGCTGGAAAGCTCAAACTCTATCCGAGAGCCTTTGTCCGGGATTATGCTCGCCCTATAGAGCATACGCACTATTGTTGTTTCCTTTTGCCTTTCCTCCTTTTCTTCAAAGAAAACACCCGGAGAGCGTATGAGCTGATTTACCAAAATTCTTTCGTTGCCGTTTATAATAAAAGAGCCTTTATCAGTCATAAGGGGGATCTCGCCGAAATATACCTTTTTGGGTTCGCTCACTCTCTCGCCTTTTTTTGTCTTTGTTCTAAGCCTTACCAAAACCCTCAGAGGAGCGGAATAGGTAAAGCCCCTTACCTTACAGTCTTCCTCAGTGAATTTTTCCTTATAGACCAGCTTGGAACCGCACTTAGGACAATCTACATCATATCCCCCCAAAAAATTTGTGTCTGAGTATGCTTTGTAGCCACATCTGTTGCATTCCCATTCCCCAATCTCATAGCCTAAGTACTCAATGGTGATCTTTTCATCGGGATCCTTCATAGGAAAGGATGTTCTGAAGAGATACTCCAAGCCCTTTAGTTCCCTTTTGTGGGGAGGCTTTTTAAACTGGATGAAGGACTCAAAGGAATCCTTTGGCACAGTAAGAAGGTGGGGAGGACTGATAAGCTCCTCCCTTTTGCCAAAAAACTTTCTTGGAAGGGCTATGTTTGTTCTCATGCCTTTACCCCTTGGGTGGTTTTAAAACAAAATGCCCCCTTTATAAAAGGGGGCACAAGCTCACAAAAGAGCCCTGAGATAAAAACTCTCACTTTATCTCTACTTCCGCCCCTGCCTCTTGGAGCTTCTTGGCTATTTTTTCCGCCTCCTCCTTTGGTATGCCTTCCTTTACCGGCTTGGGTGCAGAATCCACTAGGTCCTTTGCCTCCTTGAGACCAAGCCCCGTGATCTCCCTGACTACCTTGATCACGTTGATCTTGTTGGCGCCCGCGCTCTTTAGCACTACGGTAAATTCTGTCTTTTCTTCGGCGGCAGGTGCAGGACCCGCTGGAGCTCCAGCTGCCGCAGGTGCCGCTGCCACCACAGCGGCGGCAGATACTCCAAACTTCTCTTCCAGCTTCTTTACGAGCTCCGCAACCTCCAAAAGGGTCATGTTGCCTATAGCTTCCACTATTTCGTCAATGGTAAGTGCTGGCATCTTTATACCTCCTTACTAAGATTTTTTCTCTTCTATTGCCTTTAGGGTGAGCACAAGCTTTTGGGGCATAGCCTTGAGGGCTAAGATAAAGTTCATCAAAGGAGCTTGCAGTGTGCCCATAAGTTTGGAAAGCAGCACCTCCCTTGGAGGCAACTCTGCAAGGGCTTGCACCTCTTGGGGCTTTAAAAACCTACCTTCCATAAAACCGCCCTTTATCTTGGCAAGGGGGTTTTCTTTGCTCAGCTCCTTTGAAACTTCAAAGAGCTTTTTGGCAATCGCCACAGGGTCCTTGTAAGCAAAGACCAAGGCAGTGGGTCCCACAAGCACATCCCTATGGTCTGCTACCGCGGTGTCCATAAAAGCCCTGTAAAAGAGGGTGTTTTTGCCCACCAAAAGCTCGCCCTCCATAGCTTTGAGCTCAGCCCTGAGCTTTGTAAGAGGCTGGGCGTCTATACCCGAGTAGTTGAAGAAGACTACCAGCTGTGCCCTCTGTAGCCTATCCTTGTAGCTGTTGATCAACTCACCTTTTACCTGCCAACTTTTCCTCATGCGGCCACCTCCTGAAGCTTCCTGAGGGTGAGGGCAGGGTCCACCTTGACGCCCGGAGACATGGTAGCGGACAGGGTTATACCCTTCACATACTGACCCTTTGCACCCGGTGGTTTTGCCTTCACCACCGCGTCTATAGCAGTGTATGCGTTCTCAATGAGCTTTTTCTCATCAAAGGAAATTTTCCCTGTGGGCATGTGCACATTACCAGTTTTGTCCACCTTGAACTCCACCCTACCCTTCTTTGCCTCCTCTATTGCCTGCTTTACGTTGGTGGTAACGGTGCCAGTTTTGGGATTGGGCATTAAACCCCTTGGACCCAAAAGCTTTCCGAGCTTTGCCACCTTTGGCATGATCTCAGGAACCGCTATAACCACATCGTAGTCTATCCACTCCTCTTTGAGGATCTTGTTTATAAGGTCCTCACCACCCACATAGTCTGCACCCGCATCCTTTGCAACCTTCTGGGCTTCGCCCTCCGCAAGGACCAAAACCTTGAGTTCTTTACCCAAGCCGTGGGGCAAGACCACAGAACCCCTGACCATCTGGTCTGCATACTTGGGGTCTACACCCAGCCTCATGGCAAGCTCCACCGTCTGGTCAAACCTTGGACCGCACTCTGCGTGGAGCTTTTTTAAGATCTGAACAGCTTCCTCCACCGAGTAAAGTCTGTTTCTGTCATAGAGCCCAAGACACTTTGAATATCTTTTACCTCTTTTCATAGCTCACTCCTTCCAACCTTCTATTTCTATACCCATACTTTTGGCGGTGCCCGCAATGGTTCTCATGGCGGCGTTTAGGTCTGTGGTGTTCATATCCTTTAGCTTCATTTTGGCGATCTCTCTAAGCTGTTCTACGGTGATCTTGCCCACCTTTTGCCTCTTGGGGTCTCCCGAACCGCTTTGAACCTTTGCCGCCTTTTTGAGTAGATAAGAAGCAGGGGGCGTTTTCATAACGAACGTGAAGCTTCTGTCTTGGTATATGGTGATCACGACGGGCACCACAGTGCCAGGCTCAAAGTCCTTGCTCGCCGCGTTGAACTGCTTGACAAACTCCATTATGTTCACACCGTGCTGACCGAGGGCTGGACCGACTGGAGGTGCAGGGGTAGCCTGCTGGGCGGGCAACATCAGCTCTACGACCGCATTTACCTTTTTAGCCATTCCTTACCTCCGAAGGGAATATAATATTATATCACAACTTTTCCACCTGGGAAAAATCCAGTTCAACGGGTGTTAGCCTACCAAATATGCTGATCAGAACCGTTAGCTTTTCCCTTTCTGGATGAACCTCTTCCACGGTGCCAGTGAAGTTCATAAAGGGTCCCTCTATGACCCTAACCTGTTCGCCCTTTTCAAATAGGATTTTCATGGGTCTTACGCCCTTCTTCACAAAGGCTATGATCCTCTCCACCTCCTTTTCATCCAAAGACGCAACCCTTCCACCCACCAAAACGGGTCTATAGACGTGTGGCGTCTTTTCTATTGCCCTTAAGAGTGTATCATCCATGTCTGCCTTTATAAGCAGATAACCCGGGAACATTTTGGATTCCAAAATAACCTTTGCCTCCGTTTTGTTCTCTTTGCACACAATTTTTTGCCCGGGCTTTGATATAGGGGGTGCCTCTATGCATAAGTCTCCCTCTACGCTCTCTAAAACCCTAACCTCTCCGCTCTCTATCCTAAAGGTGGTAACACCCTTTTTCCCAAGCACGCTTATATCTCTATTGTTGCCACGCAAAGAGAGCCTGTATTTTTCCTTTCCCATGGTTTTTATGACCACCTTTTCCTCTGCGGGAACTATAACCTCCTCCACCTTTTGAGCAAGCCCTTCCAAGGCTAACACCTTCAGGAGGTTCTCCTTGGCGGTAGCCTCCTTTCCCGCTTCCACTTGCAGGGCATACCACTTATACTCACCCATCAGCCACTCCTCAAAGAAAGTAGAAAGTTAATAATTCTAACAAAGGCGATGTCCAAGACCCAAAGGTAAATACCGACTATAAAGGCGAATATTATAACACTGACCGTTGCCTTTATGGCTAAACTCCTGCTGGGCCACGATACCCTATCAAGCTCTTGTCTTACAGACCTCAGAAAGTTCTTTATCCTTTCCATTTTTTCTCCATACGGGGCACGGAGGACTCGAACCCCCAACCGCGGGATTTGGAGTCCCGCGCTCTGCCAGTTGAGCTAGTGCCCCTATTTCACCTCTCTGTGTAATGTATGCTT
>JAPYWH010000044.1 GCA_028276475.1 Thermocrinis sp. | reverse complement strand
AGTCGCCATCCCACACGGTGGGCTCGGAACTAGTTTTAATTATAGACTAAGTCTAAAACTTTGTCAAGTCGCCATCCCACACGGTGGGCTCGGAACCCTTTTCCTCTTCCTCTGGGAGATGTTCCAGAGGTTGGTCGCCATCCCACACGGTGGGCTCGGAACTTAGACTTAGTCTATAATTAAAACTATGAAAACTTTAAAGTCGCCATCCCACACGGTGGGCTCGGAACCCAGCGGAGTATATTCTCATTTTTTACATAGAAGACACGTCGCCATCCCACACGGTGGGCTCGGAACCTCAAATCACCACATTAAACAAAATAAGACATATCAATAATTTTGTCAAGAGGGCACCCCTTTCAAATGAAGTTAATTTTCCGAAATCCGAGATCATGCAAAGTTGAGTCTGTTATTGTCAAATTTAAACCCTTGTCTCCCAACGCCTTCTGCCACTGAGCATCATTACATCATTGCATCATTGCGTCATGATGACTTTATGCTGAGACTATCCCTCCAAAAACTTGAAAATCAGAACCTAAACCCTGTCAAAATTGAAACAGTCCGCCGAGAGGGCACGCTAACCCATATTCAGTTGCCAACTTGACAAGGGTCCCGGTGTAACCCTCAAAATCCTTTTTTATTATAAACCAGCTTTTGGCTAGGATATCAACTTTTGGCATGGGTGTTATCATTAGAGATGGACAAAAGGACTTGTTGGTATAAACTATTAAGGTAGTTCATTTTTATACCTCCTTAGTGGGATTTGAGGGTATTATAAACCTCTGCTCACTAAGGGCTCTTTGTAAGAAGGCTTTTCCAGCTTCTCTGAATTTCTAACCCGAGGTATTTTACTAAAAATTAGTTAGGATATGACTTTCACATACAAAAAACAGCTCCACTGCTTAGAGTATATTGAAAATATGAGCGGTCCTGTTCATCAAAATAGTAGCATTTGTTTTAAGAAAATGAAGATTTCAACTTTTGGCATCCATAGACTGGACCAGTTAATGTTTAGGACCTGAAAGGGTTTTGATACCCTTAGAAATATGAAGGAAGCAACAGGAGAAGTACTAAACGGAGTTTTTGGGTGTAGGACTTAATACCTGTAGCCTGCGGTAGATGAAAAAGGTTTGCCTGTGTTGGTGCATCTTTCAAGGAGGGAAAACCTGAGGTTTCTTTCCCTCCACCCTTCCGGTGGTATATCTTTGCCATCGTTGTCGGTTTTGAACAATATCCTCCTCTTCCCAGCCCAGCATCTTCATAAGCATCGATCAAAAGTCTATGATAAAAAGCAATCATTTTTGTTTCGGATGGTGTATAATATTTAGCCCTAAAAATTTTCCTTTTAGGAGGTTTGTATGAAGGTTAGGGTGGTTCAAAAGGAGGACTTTCACTTTTTGGGCACGGGTGAATCTGGAAGGGAGGTGCCCATAGATGCGGCGGGTTATGTGGGCGGTAAGGGAAGGGGCATAAGACCTCCTGAACTGCTTTTCCACTCCATAGCGGGTTGTGTGGGAATACACCTTTATGAAGCCCTTCACAAAGAGGGCAAACACACGGAGCACATAGAAATAGAAACGGACGCAGAGAGGATCACAGAAGGCTATCCAAAGGTATTCACTAAAATCTATCTCTTCGTGAAAGTTAAAGGGGATGTGTCCGAGGAGGATGTGAAAAAAGCCCTTGATAAGACCATCTTTGACCCAGGCACATGTTCCATTGCATACATGATCAACAAGGTGGCACCAATTGAATACAAAATTGAGATTGTGAGGTAGGAGGCAGGTATGTTTAAGAAGGTTTTGGTTGCCAACAGAGGAGAGATAGCCTGCAGGATCATAAGGGCTTGCAAGGAGCTGGGAATACAAACGGTAGCCATATACAACGAGATTGAACCCACCGCAAGACATGTGAAGATGGCAGACGAGGCATACATGATAGGGGTAAATCCCTTGGATACCTACCTGAACGCGGAGCGGATTGTAGACCTGGCTTTGGAGGTAGGGGCGGAAGCTATCCATCCGGGTTATGGCTTTTTGGCGGAAAACGAACACTTTGCAAGGCTGTGTGAAGAGAAGGGTATTACCTTTATAGGTCCCCACTGGAAGGTTATTGAGTTAATGGGAGATAAGGCAAGGTCTAAGGAGGTTGCCAAAAAGGTTGGACTTCCCACCGTGCCCGGTAGTGATGGTATTTTGAAGGATGAAAAGGAAGCCCTTCACATAGCAAGGGAAATAGGCTTTCCGGTTCTGCTAAAGGCTTCCGCTGGCGGTGGTGGAAGGGGTATAAGGATCTGTAGGAACGAGGAGGAGCTCTTAAAGAACTATGAACTTGCCTACAACGAAGCCCAGAAGGCTTTTGGAAGGGGAGACCTCCTGCTGGAAAAATACATACAGAGCCCTAAACACATAGAATATCAGGTCCTCGGAGATAAATACGGAAATGTGATCCATCTGGGCGAGAGGGACTGCTCCATCCAAAGGAGAAACCAAAAACTGGTGGAGATTGCCCCCTCTTTACTGCTAACTCCGGAGCAAAGGGAGTATTACGGCTCTTTGGTGGTAAAGGCGACAAAGGAGATCGGCTATTACAGCGCTGGCACTATGGAGTTTGTGGGAGACGAAAAGGGAAACCTTTACTTTATTGAGATGAATACCCGTATTCAGGTGGAACATCCCGTAACGGAGATGATCACGGGCGTGGATATAGTCAAGTGGCAGATACGCATTGCAGCGGGAGAGCCCCTGAGATACAAGCAGGAGGACATAAAATTCAATGGCTACTCTATAGAGTGTAGGATCAACGCAGAGGACCCCAAAAAGGGCTTTGCCCCAAGCATAGGAACTATAGAACGCTATTATGCGCCCGGGGGCTTTGGCATAAGGGTGGAGCACGCTGCTTCTCGTGGTTTTGAGGTAACTCCCTATTATGACTCTATGATCGCCAAGCTGATAGTTTGGGCTCCCACTTGGGAGGTTGCGGTGGATAGAATGCGCGCCGCCCTTGAAACCTACGAGATCACGGGTGTAAAAACCACCATCCCGTTGCTTATAAACATAATGAAGGACCCAGACTTTAGGGAGGGTAAATTTACCACTAAGTATTTAGAAGAAAAGCCACACCTCTTTGATTACCCAGAACACAGGGACAAAGAGGACTTTGTGGCAATAATTGCCTCTGCCATAGCAAACTATCACGGTTTATAAAAGGAGGTCTAACATGCACACAGTTGAAATACTTGAACAGATAAGCCAAGAGCTAAAAGAGCTTGAAAGGAAGGGCTTTAAAAAGAAGATACTCATAACAGACCTTACGCCCCGGGATGGACAGCAGTGCAAACTGGCAACCAGGGTGAGGACCGACGACCTTCTGCCACTCTGTGAAAAGATGGACAAGGTGGGCTTTTACGCGGTGGAGGTGTGGGGCGGTGCCACTTACGACGTCTGTCTCAGGTACCTAAAGGAAGACCCTTGGGAGAGGCTCAGGCGTATAAAGGAGGTGATGCCCAACACTAAACTTCAGATGCTCTTTAGAGGTCAAAACATCGTAGGATACAGACCAAAGTCCGACAAGCTGGTTTATAAGTTCGTGGAGAGGTCCATAGCCAACGGTATAACCGTCTTTAGGGTCTTTGACGCTTTGAACGACAACAGGAACATAGCAACCGCAGTTAAGGCAATAAAGGAGCTGGGCGGTGAGGTGCACGCAGAGATCTCTTACACAAGAAGCCCCATACACACCTACCAAAAGTGGATAGAGTATGCCCTTGAGATCGCAGAGATGGGTGCGGACTGGCTGTCCTTTAAGGACGCCACTGGCATCATCATGCCCTTAGAAACCTATGCCATCATAAAGGGTATAAAAGAGGCAACCCAAGGAAAGCTTCCTGTGCTACTTCATAACCACGACATGAGCGGAACTGCCATAGTGAATCATATGATGGCGATCCTTGCGGGTGTGGATATGGTGGATACAGTGCTCTCTCCCTTAGCCTTTGGCTCCTCCCACCCCGCCACCGAGTCGGTGGTTGCCATGCTGGAGGGCACACCCTTTGACACAGGGCTTGACCTAAGGCTCATTGACGAGTGTGCAGAGATCACCAAGCAAATAAGGAAAAAATACAAAAAGTATGAAACCGAGTATGCGGGCGTCAATGCAAAGGTTCTCATTCACAAGATCCCCGGCGGTATGATCTCCAACATGGTAGCCCAGCTCATAGAAGCCAACGCCCTTGACAAGATGGAAGAAGCACTAAAGGAAGTTCCCAACGTGGAAAGGGACCTGGGCTATCCACCCTTGCTAACACCATCCTCTCAGATCGTGGGCGTGCAGGCAGTTTTGAACGTGATAAGCGGAGAGAGGTACAAGGTGATCACCAAGGAAGTGAGGGACTATGTGGAAGGTAAGTATGGAAGACCGCCCGGTCCCATCTCCAAAGAGTTGGCGGAGAAGATCCTTGGTCCCGGAAAAGAGCCGGACTTTTCTATAAGGGCTGCAGACCTGGCAGACCCCAACGACTGGGACAAAGCTTACGAAGAGACCAGAGCTTTGCTTGGTAGAGAGCCCACCGACGAGGAAGTTCTGCTATATGCCCTCTTCCCCATGCAAGCCAAGGACTTCTTCATAGCAAGGGAGAAGGGAGAGCTCCATCCAGAGCCCATAGAAGAGCTGGCGGAAACCGCAGAGGTCAAGCCCGGCACAGTGCCCGGCGCAGCACCTGTAGAGTTTGAGATCATCTATCACGGCGAAAAGTTCAAGGTAAAGGTGGAAGGTGTAAGCGCCCACCAAGAGCCCGGAAAGCCAAGGAAGTACTACATCAGGGTGGATGGAAGACTGGAAGAGGTGCAACTTACTCCCCTACTGGAAGCCATACCCGCCGGTGGAGTATCTCAGGCGGTAGCACAGCAGTTAGAAGAAAAGGGCATTCCCAAGGCTACCCAGCCCGGAGACGCAACTGCGCCAATGCCCGGTAGGGTGGTAAGGATCCTTGTGGAAGAAGGTCAGCCTGTCCAAGAAGGGCAAACGGTGGCAATAGTGGAAGCCATGAAGATGGAAAACGAGATCCACGCACCCATAACTGGCGTGGTAAAGAAGATCTTTGCAAAACCGGGAGACAACGTCACACCGGAGGATGCCATTTTGAGGATAGAACCGGTTAAAGGTGATTCCGATACCTACGGTTGATGGGTTATAATTATGGCTATGCTGAAGGAAGGAGATAAGGCACCGGACTTTTGCCTGGAGGGTATAGACGAAGAGGGCAAAGAGGTAAAGGTATGCCTCAAGGATCTGCTTGGGCAGAACCTGATAATATACTTCTACCCAAAGGACAACACCCCCGGTTGCACCCAAGAGGCTTGCGATTTTAGGGATAACCTGCAAACCCTTATATCAAAAGGCTACAGGGTCCTGGGTATAAGCCCGGACCCCATCTCCTCCCACAAAAAGTTCAAAGAAAAATACC
>JAPYWH010000017.1 GCA_028276475.1 Thermocrinis sp. | reverse complement strand
AAGTCTAACTTGTAAAGGTATCCTTCTGAGGTATGCAGGGTGATGAACTTGATCATCTGCTGGGCTAATTTGACCTCCTCAAAGCTTGGCGACCTTGCCACAAAAACAAGGTCAAGGTCTGAACCTATCGTTAGCTCCTGACTACCATACTTTCCAAGGGCGTAAAGGCATACACCATCCGACAACTGCCAAAGCTTTTTCATCAAAAAGTCCGCAAGCTCGCTCAGGCTCAAAAAGAACTTTTCAAGCTTTGTGTATCTGTCCTCCTGCTTTACTAAATAAACTAAAGCATTCCGCACTTCCCAAACAGTTTTGAACCTTCTGAATAGATTCTCAGGGCTCAAAGGTAGCCTTTCCCTGTATTTTTCAAACTCCTCCTCCAATCTGTTTTGGTCTGGGTAATCCTGATACAAAGTTAGCACATCCTCCACCAAGTCTGGGTTTCTGCTGATAAGAGTGGAAAGATAAGAGGATAGGGAAAACACCTTGCACAGTCTTGTTCTAAAATCCTCCTTGGAACTGCTGAGGATCACCCTCCTACCCGTTGGGTTAGAGAAGAATTTGTCAAAGTTGTTTAGGGTTTCGTCTGCGTCCGGCGTGCTTGCCATCATCTTCACCATCTGAGGAAGAAGTTCATAAAACTGTCTTCTTTCCTCCGAGGATAGACTTACTCCAAGGCTTCCCTGCACATAGTTAAGGAGTACGTTAAAAGCCCTTGTAGGGTTTTTAAAGCCCAAGGAAGCCAAAAGCTCCTTTCCCGACTCTTGGTCTCCCTCCAGAAGGTACGCCATTAGAGGATCCAACTCCTTTTCCTCCTGTGCAGGAAGCATGTTATAAAACATTTGGCTTATCCTCTTGGTGTATTCTTGAAACCTACGCTGGAACTCCTCCACATCCATGTCCATGAGCTTGGCTAAGAGAGGCACCTCCTGTGGGCTAAAGGCGTGATTTTGTGTGCAGTTTTTCATCTGGATCCGGTGCTCTAACTTTCTTAAAAACACATAGGCGGACTCTAAAAATTCCACCTCCTCCATGGAAAAAACGCCCTTTTGGTGTAATTTCCACAGAGCCCTTATGGTGTTGCTCTCCCTTAGAAAGGGAAACTTTCCTCCAAAGAGCAAAACCATAGCCTGCACCATAAACTCCACCTCCCTTATGCCACCCTCTCCCGTCTTGACGTTTATCTTATTTAAGAGCCTTTTCTTTGCCTGAGCATTGATCTGGGCTTTTATTAGTCTTATCTCCTCCAGCACCCTGTAGTCTATGGATTTTCTAAATACAAAGGGCTCTTTGACCTCCCTTTCAAAAGCTCTGTAGAGTTCTGGGTCTCCCGCACTGTAGCGAGCCCTTAGAAGGGCAAACCTTTCCCACATCCTACCGTAGCTCTCGTAGTAGAGCTCTGCGCTTCTGAGGGACATGGAGATGGGTCCGGATTTACCAAAGGGTCGGAGGTCCAAATCTACCTCGTAGGGCTTGCCCTCTGGTGTGATGCTTGTCATAAGGCTTACCACCCTCTGAAATACCTTGCTGAAAAATTCATTCAGAGTTAGCTTCCCTGCCCTTCCCTTATCGGAGGAGTGGACGAACATTATGTCTATGTCTGAGTAATAATTGAGCTCGTAGCTTCCGATTTTTCCAAGTCCTATTATGCAAGCGGTGGCGGGTTTTTGGTCTTCCTCCAATGGCTCCCCGTAAAGGTCAATCGCCTCCGAGAGGGACCTTCTGTAGGCAAGCTCCAAAAGGGCATCCGGAAGTTCTGAGTACTCCCTGAGGATGTCCTCAAGCTTTGCAGTGCCAAGAAACTCTTTCGAAAGGAGCCTCATAAGTTCCCTATGACGATAGTAGGCTAACTTTTCCGAAAACTTTTTATCCTCTGAGTGCGGGCTGACCAACTCCTCCAACTCTCGTAAATAATCCTCCTTTCTCTTTGAAACATACCAAAGCCCCGGTATAACATTCTGAAAGTCGGTGGGATGGTTTATGAGGAACTTCCTCATGCACTCGGAGTGGTCCAAAAGCCTCAAGAGGAGGATAAACCTTCTTTCGTTTAGGTAATCCAAAAGGCTTTTGGGTTCAGGATGCTTCTCCAGGAGCTCCATAAAGGATTCCTCTGTCCTCTTTGGGTTTGTCAAATACCTCTGGGCAGAGTAGAACCATTGAGATGGAACCATCCATAACATTTTAAAGCTTTTGGCTTATACTATTTTATTAAGGTGGAGTTTTTCTTTTTTCCCGACGTTTATGCAGACAGAGAGCTGGTGGATTATTACATCGTAACCTTTGAGCTGGAAGACCTCTCCTGCATTGAAATTATGGACCTGGAGGGAAAGCACTACATAAAGGAGGTATTGAACTGGGATTTGCTCCGCAAAAGTGCAAAACATATAGTTCTGTATGAGTTGGGTGATGAAATAGAGAGATTTTCTGACTTGGAGGATGCCCTCAGGACCGCTTACCGTTTGGCTTACGATGAAGCAAGAAGGAGAGGAGCAAAGGAGGTGGTGCCTGCCATGGGCGTGGGAAATCCACCCTTAAGTGTGATAAACAGGGTGTACCCCTTTAGCATTAGCTTGGAGCCCTTTCCTAAGAACTTAGACGCATACCTTGAAAAACTCGTTAGAACCCTTGATATTAGGAAGAAAACTGGAGGCACTTGATGGAAATGAAAGAACTACCCACCACCTTGGAGGAGCTAACTCCAAAGAGGATCGTGGAAGAGCTGAGTAGGTATGTGATAGGTCAGGAGGAGGCAAAAAGGGCAGTAGCCATAGCCCTCAGGAACCGCTGGAGGAGACAAAAGCTTCCGCCCCATATGAAAGACGAAGTGGCACCAAAGAACCTTTTGATGATAGGTCCCACGGGTGTAGGGAAGACGGAGATCGCTCGCAGGCTTGCCCAACTCATAAGGGCACCCTTCATAAAGGTGGAGGCTACAAAATACACAGAGGTGGGCTATGTGGGAAGGGATGTGGAGTCTATGGTAAGGGAACTGGTGGAGGTTTCCTATCAAATGGTAAAGCAAGAGAAGATGCAGGAGGTAAGAGAAAGGGCAAAAAAGAACGCAGAGGAAAGGCTCATAGATTACCTGACCCCCCAACAGCTCAGCTTTGGGACAAGGATAGCCCAAACTACCGCTAACCGTTCTTCCCTCAAGGAAAAGCTCCGCAAGGGAGACCTAGATGATAAGTATGTGGAGATAGATGTTCAAGAAAAGCTGCCACCTTTTGTGGGTATAGCGGGTCCCCCCGGCTTGGAAGAGTTGGAGGATCAGTTGAGAAACCTACTTGGAGGCATGGTCCCCCAGAGAAGAAAGAGAAAGGTCAAAGTAAAAGAAGCCCTTCAGATTTTGGAGCAAGAAGAAGCTGAAAAGCTCATAGATCAAGAGGAAATAACCGCGGAGGCCATCTTCAGGGCGGAGAACTTTGGGATCATATTCATTGATGAGATAGACAAAATCGCAGTCAAGACGCCGGGAGTGGGTCCGGGTGTTTCCCGGGAGGGTGTGCAGAGGGACCTCCTGCCCATAGTGGAGGGAACAGTGGTTAGAACTAAGTATGGACCCGTGAAGACAGACCACATCCTCTTTATTGCAGCGGGTGCCTTTCATATGTCCAAGCCCTCTGACCTAATTCCTGAACTGCAGGGAAGATTTCCCATAAGGGTGGAGCTAAAGCCCCTCTCCAAGGAAGACTTTGTGCGCATATTGGTAGAGCCAAAGAACGCTTTGGTAAAGCAATACACAGAGCTCCTCAAGACGGAGGGTGTGGACCTGGAATTTACCAGTGATGCCATAGAAGAGGTCGCAAGCATTGCAGAGGAGATAAACAACCGCACAGAGAACATAGGTGCAAGAAGACTATACACCATAATGGAAAAGCTCTTGGAGGATATATCCTTCAACGCACCAGACTTGGCTGGACAACGTATAATAATAGACAGCAAGTTTGTAAGGGCAAAGCTTTCAAACCTTGTGAAGGATGTGGAGCTTTCAAGGTATATACTGTGATGGAGGGCTACATTTATAACTTCATAAGGAGGCTGGAGGAGTTGGTGCTGTTGCAAGAAAAATCTGTCAATATAATACTGCAGGCTAAAAGCATAAAGCCCTCCTCCGAGGTGTCCATGCGCGTATCCCTTTTTTATTTGGATATCTTTGAAATGCTCTCGGAACTTTTAAGCAACATAGAATTTTTAGAGGAAGAAAATAAAAAATCCTACCTATTGGAGCTTGCCTTGGAGTCTCTGTCCTTGACCTTAGTGTCCCTTCCCTTCTTAAGTTCCATGTCTCCCATGTTTGCAGACAAAGAGCTGGCAAAGGATATAGAAGAGGTGGTGATCCTGCTGGAGGATATGCTCATGGCTTGGGATGAGGAGAAGGTGAGGATGGCAAGCCAATATATGGCTAAGGTCTATCAACTGCTTAGGTATTACCTCTATTCTGCATCCAGATCCTATCAGAGCATGAGTTAAGTTCTCAGCGTCTTTATAAAAACCAAAACCTTAGCTACAGCTCGGTAAAGCTCGGGAGGGATCTCTTCAAAAACCTCCACCTTTATCAAGGCTGATATCAGGTCTTTATCTTCCACTACGGGTATGTTCCTTTCCTTTGCTATTTTTATGATCCTCTCCGCCAACTCACCGTAGCCCTTTGCCAAAACAACGGGTGCGTTGTCCTTCTCCGGGTCATACCTGAGGGCTACCGCCTTCTTTCTCTCCTCCATTTCAAACCACCAAATATAAATTTGCTCCGTAAAAACTCTCCTTCAAAACCTCCCTCAGAGATTGAGAAGAGGACAGTAGGTTTAGCTTTAAATCTCTGAGCTGGAGACCCTCCTCTTTAAGCATGCTTTCCAACAAGGCTTTTCCTTCCTCCATCTTTCTGTAAAAAAGCTCGCTGTTGGTGTATAAGTTCAAGCTTATGGCTTTTACCCTTTCCGTCTTCGGGCTTGAGAGGAGGGCACTTACGAAACCTTCCGGATAGTTTAGGTTTATAAAAACTCTGTATTCGTTCTTTTGCGTCCTTATTAGCATTCCGCCCCTGTGCCCTTCCCACTTAAAAGGTAGCACCACCGTGCCCTCATTGACCATGAGCCTCTGCATCTGAGAGATGGTGTTTAACTGCTGGAGCCATACAAGACCATCCCTCTCGATCCTCTCCCTAAAGGGCAAAAGTCTTCTACCCTCCTCTATGAAGTTCTCAAGCCTTTTATGAATTTCTCTAAGCCCACTGGCATCCTTCTTCTCCACCGCTTCAAAAAAGCTTCTGAGCAGATTACCAAGCTCTTCATCCTTGACCAAAAGACTAAACTGCCTTAGCCTTTCAAAGGCTAAGCCAAAGCTCTTGCCCGCTGGCGTGTCTTCTATGCTCTTTAGCTCTTTACTCAAAAGGATCAGGAGGGCATCCTTGTCTCCCTTTTCTAGAGCCTTCAAAATTTCCCTTTTTCCAATACTTTCAACAAACCTCACAAACTGTGTAAATTCCCAGTGATTTAGGTTCTCAAGATAGAGTGTTCTTAAAAGATTCTCTATCTCCTTTAGGTTCTCTGTTCTTTTTAGCACCATCCCAAACAGCTGGTCTATAGTTTTTATGTCCTTAACCTCTCCGCCATGAATTTGTCCCGCTAAGTTAAAGATATTACTAAGCAGTTGTGCCTTTGTGTCCTCAAGGATGCTTTTCAAATCTACCTTTCCTGTAAAGAAGTCCAACAGTTTTCTTTCGTAAAAAAGCCCAGAGTTTTTTACCAGTGCTTGGAGTTTTTGTAAGTCTAAGTTTATGGGTGGTTCTTCCTGAAAATCAAGCACAAACTGTAAAGCCTGTTCTATGTTTAACCTTCTTTGTAGGGATACAATCTTCAAGGTAATTGGGTTTTTACCCTCAAGCATCAGCTTTAACTGATCTCCCTCCTTTATTTCAAGGTCAGACAGATTCTCTGCAACAAGCTCTTGGTTGTTTAGCATCACCCTTAGGGTTCTACCTTGGGTTTGGACCACGCGCCCTTCCAAGAGGTTGCCCTCAGAAAAAGCGTCAAGTAGGGCTTGCGGAACTGTGGTCAGGAGCTTTAGGTTCATCTGCTTGCTGATGTTCTCGGCTTTTAGCCCTTGGGCGGTCTCCAAAGCGTGCTGTAAAAATACTCCCTCTATACGACGAATTTCCATACCTTAAAGATCGTCCCTTAAGGCAAGTGCTAAAGCCCCCCGTGCCATACAAAATTCACCACACTCAGAAAATCTAACCCTCAGACACTTAGAGGGCAAGCTTTCCACTGCGTCCTTTAGCTTAATCTCTAAATCTCCCAAAAACTCCCTCAGTTGGTCTATCAAACCCCCACCAAGCACCACCAAATCAGGGTTAAGAATATGAACCGCGTTCATCAAACCCAAAACGAGGTATTCTTTAAAGGTCTCTACGCCCTTTAGGGCTTCCTCCTCCCCATCTTTCGCCCTTTGGACGATCTGATAATCTTTCAGCTTCCTTCCAGAAAAAACTTCATACAACCTCTCTAAACCATAGGAGGAGCAGTATGCCTCCAAACAGCCCCTTCTACCGCAATTGCAGAGAAAACCTCCCTTTTCCACTATATGATGTCCCAGCTCCAAGGCACTACCACAGCTACCCAAAAATACCTTCCCCTCATGAACAAAGCCCGCCCCAAGACCGGTGCCAATTGCCACAAGGAGCAAACTTTTACTATCCCTATGGTCGTAAAACCACTCCCCAAAGGCACCTGCATTTACATCGTTCATAACAACCCCCTCAATCCCTTCCTCCACCAAAATTTTTCCCACATCAACCCCATCCAGGGCTGGGATGTTAGGAGACCTATACACCACTCCCTCTAAGGAGGTAAATCCTGCCACCGCCACGCCCACTCTGGACGGTTTGCCATCCTTTATAACTTCCCTTAGCCTTTTGATAAACTCTTCCCTGTTTTGGGATATATCCCTAACATAGATTTTTTCCCTTCTGTCATCCTCCCAAAGGACCTTTATAAAGGTTCCCCCTACATCAACGCCCTTTTTCATAGTCCCTTATACCTGTGATCTTGTCTCCTTCAAGGGTAAGCTCAATGACCAGCTTTCTTTCCATACCCTTTACCTTTTTTCCGTAATACAGAATTGCCTTTCCCTCTTCAAGCTCTTTTTTTCTTAGCTCAAAACCCTCTTGGTTTATCCTTTGGCATAGGGCTGTGAGCCTTTCTAAATTCTCCCTATCTTCCACTGTTAGCCCCTTTGGACCGTCCAAGGTGCATTTGCCCTCTTCAAAGTATTCCACCACCGCATCCACTAACTCATCCTCCGTGGGCTGGTCTGACCTGTGTATGATGAGGGCTATGATGAGAGGGTAGAGGATGGCAAACAAAACTACAGAGCCCAAGAGCACATCTTCAATCTTGATTTCTTTAAGTTTTCTCAAAGCCATCCCTTTCTCTTTACCCAAAAGATGAGAACTACCGTGGTTATAACCATCAGGGCAAGGGAATAAACATAGCCGTACTTCCAGTGAAGCTCTGGCATGTTTTCAAAGTTCATGCCAAAGATACTTGCTATGAGTGTTGCGGGCAGGAATATGGTTGCCAAAACTGTAAAGACCTTTACCGCTTCGTTCTGCCTTATGTTTATAAGACCTATCAGTGTGTTCTGTATGCTGTCTATTTTGTCCATGTAAAAGGATGTATAATCCAAGAGTGTATGGAGGTCCTCAAGGATCACCTTTACCTCCCTCTTGGTTTGGGCGTTGATCTTTGGGCTCTTTACAAAGTGGGAGAGGATTCTGAGCTTTTCGTTTATTGTCTCCCTTAGGGTTATGTTCAGCTCGTCGTAGTAGGATACATCTTTCAAGATCTCCTCCGTTTGCTCTTCAAAGACCTCCTTCCTAAGGTTTCTTATACGCCTTCCGAGGATCTCAAGTCTATCTCCTATTCTATCCACCTCTATGTGTATGATCTGTGAGAACATCTCCTCTGGAAATTGGAAGACGAGCCTTTGAACTTCAACCCTTCTCTGAAAGATCAGAAGGGTCGGTATATCTCTGTATCTAATGGTCACCATAAACCTACCCTTGAGGAAGAAAAAGACAGGCTCTACCAGTATGTCTTCCTTTTGTTGAATGACAAAAGAGAAACTCATAAAGATCTTTTCACCTTCCTCCCTGTATTTACTGCTTATCTCTATGTCTCCAAAGACCTCCCTCGGTGGCATTTCAAAGTCAACTGCACTCTTAAGCCAAAATATCTCCTCCTCTGTCGGTTTTTCCACGTCAATCCATAAAATTCTGTCTTTTGGGATCGTTCCAAACTCATCCACCGAGTGTTCTGTAAATCCAAAGGTGGAGTTGGCGTATATTTTTATCATTAAAGAATATTTTAACCGTCTTAACCGTCTTAAGGCTATAATTTAAAAGCTATGGAAAGGGAAAGGCTACCCATAATTGAGTTTGAGTCCCAAGTAATAGAAATTAAAACAGAAACCCCCACTACAAAAACCTTGGTGTTTGATATATCGGACATAGACTTTAACTTTTACCCCGGGCAGTATGTGATGCTGCAGGTGCCCTACCCACCAACTGGTGAAATTCTAAAAAGGGCTTACTCGATAGCCAGTCCTCCCACCCAAAAGGACAAACTTGAGCTCACTATAAAGCGTACACCCCAAGGTAGGGCATCGGTAGTGCTAACGCAGGAGGTGAAGATAGGAGACAGGTTCAAGATAAAGGGACCCTACGGAAAGTTTATATGGCTTCCCCAGATGTCCAAGAGCATAGTCCTGATAGGTGCAGGCAGTGGTATTGTGCCCCTAATGTGCATGCTAAGGTTCATAAAAACCGCCCAGCTTTGGGATGTTTCTGCGGTACTCCTATACTCAAACACCCACTATGAGGAGATCATATACCGAGAGGAGCTTGATAGACTCTCTGAGCTTCCAAACATAAAGGTGGTGCATACCCTAACAAGGGAAAGACCGGAACATTGGAAGGGCTACACAGGAAGGATAAACAAAGATCTGATCTTAAGGGAAGTTCCCAATCTACAAGATAATCTTTACTACCTTTGCGGACCACCTGCCTTTGTGGATGATATGGCTTCCATCTTGGAAGGGCTTGGTGTGGAAAAGTACAGAATAAAGAAGGAGAAGTATGATTAACGAAATTTTAATGAAATTTTCATTTGTGGTTTGTTATGATATACTACGAATTATATGTTACAATAACCACAAAAGGAGGTGATGCCATGAAGAAGAGCCTTTTAGCCCTTTCTTTGGTTGGAGGGGTTGTGTTTGCCCAAGACAAGCCTTTAGACCCATGCGGTAGCCCCAAGGAGGTATTTTCAAAGTATCTCTTGGACCAATGCTACAAGGGATACTTTGACGCCATAATGGAGGCTAAGAAGAACGCCGACGAAGCCCTCAGATTGGCAAGGGAAGCCAACAACAAGGTAGGCGACCTGGAAAAGAGGGTTTCCTCCCTTGAAAAAACTGCAGATGACCACGAAAGAAGAATAAGGGCTTTGGAAGGTAGAAAGCCAGAGGCACCCCAACCAAAAACCGAAGGTGTGGGTCCTTACAAGTGGCAGTTGGAGGAAGTGGGTGTTGTGCATTTTGACTTCAACAAGTTTGACATAAAGAAGTCAGAGGCGAAGAAATTGGATGAGTTGGTAGGCAAAATAAGGGAATCTGGTAAAGAGGTTTTGGTAGTTGGCTTTGCAGACAAAAGAGGGGCATCTAACTATAACTTTAACCTTTCTATGTGGAGAGCCCAAATGACCGCCAGCTACCTTGCCAAGAAGGGTGTTGATATAGGAAAGATAAGGGTAGCTTCTTACGGTAAGGAAGTAGCAGACCTGCTCGGTAAGGACTTTAAAACCCAAAGGGCTGTGAAAATATACATCATTCAGTGAACAACTGCGGGGGCTATTCTCCCCCGCCTTTTCTACATCTTGATAATCCTACCATTCCCTTATAATTTAAAAATCTATGCTGGAAAGGATCAGAAACTTTTCCATAATAGCACATGTAGACCATGGTAAATCCACTCTTGCAGACCGTTTGCTGGAATACACTGGTGCAGTCTCTCGAAGAGAACTAAAGGAGCAGATGCTTGATACTTTGGAGATAGAAAGGGAGAGGGGAATAACCATAAAGTTGCAGGCGGTAAGGATGGAATACAAGGGCTACCTATTGCACCTCATAGACACCCCTGGACATGTGGATTTCTCTTATGAGGTCTCAAGAGCCCTTGCCGCTTGCGAGGGAGCCATCCTTTTAGTGGATGCCACCCAAGGCATAGAAGCCCAGACGGTAGCCAACTTTTGGAAGGCGGTGGAACAGGATTTGGTGATCATCCCCGTTATAAACAAAATAGACCTTCCCGCTGCAGAACCCGAAAGGGTAAAAAAACAGATTGAAGACATTTTAGGGCTTGATGGTGATGATGTGATCCTGGCTTCTGCCAAAGAGGGTATAGGAATAGAAGAAATACTTAACGCCATAATAGAGAGAATTCCTCCTCCAAAGGGAGACCCAAAGGCACCATTAAAGGCGCTCATCTTTGACTCCTATTACGATCCCTACAGGGGTGCGGTGGCTTTTGTGAGGGTCTTTGAGGGAGAGGTAAAGCCCGGAACAAGGATCAAACTATTTTCTACGGGCAAAGAGTTTGAGGTAACAGAGGTGGGAGCCCAAACACCCAAGATGACCAAGTTTGAAAAGCTCTCTGCGGGGGAGGTGGGATATATTGCAGCTTCCATAAAGGATGTTAGGGATATAAGGGTTGGAGACACCATAACCGATGCAAAAAGACCTGCAGACAGTCCAGTTCCCGGCTTTAGACCAGCTAAACCTATGGTCTTTGCGGGGCTATATCCCTCTGAGGGCTACACCTTTGAGGAGCTAAGGGATGCTTTGGAAAAGTATGCCATAAACGACGCAGCCATTTATTACGAGCCGGAGACATCACCAGCCCTCGGGATGGGCTTTCGTGTGGGCTTTTTGGGGCTCTTGCACATGGAGATCGTCCAAGAGAGGCTTGAGAGGGAATACCGCGTGGGATTGATTACTACCGCACCCAGCGTGGTCTATAGGGTCCGTTTTAAGAACCGCACCGTGAAGGAAATCAAGAACCCCTCCGAGCTACCCGAGAACTGGGGCATAATAGAAGCAATAGAAGAACCCTTTGTAAGCATAACCATAATCACACCCAAGGAATACGTGGGCTCTATAATGAACTTATGCCAAGAGAAGAGGGGCATCCAAAAGAGCTTCAAATACTTAGACCCAAACACCGCCATGTTAGAGTATGAGATGCCTCTCAGCGAGATCCTTCTGGATTTTCACGATAAGATAAAGAGCCTATCAAGGGGATATGCATCCTACGATTATGAGTTCATAGGCTATAGGGAGGAGGACTTGGTAAGGTTGAACATCTTCATAAACAACGAGCCAGTGGATGCGTTATCCTTCATAGTTCATAGGGACAAGGCTTACAGGAGGGCAAGGCAGTTGGTGGAAAAGCTCAAGGACACCATACCAAGACAGCTCTTTGAGGTTAAGGTGCAGGCGGGCATTGGCAGTAAAATAATAGCGTCCGAGAGGATTCCGCCCCTCAGGGCAAACGTAACTGCCAAGTGCTACGGCGGAGACATTACAAGAAAGAAAAAGCTCTTAGAAAAGCAAAAGGAGGGCAAAAAGAGGCTCAAGCAGTTTGGCAAGGTGGAACTGCCTCAGGAGGCATTTTTGAGCGTCTTGAAGGTGGATTGAGATGATAAAACTTTTATACTTTGCCATACTAAGGGAAAAGCTCGGAAAGCAGGAGGAGATGTTAGAGTTCTCCGGCAGTGTGGGTGAGCTAAGAAAACTGCTCGTAGAAAGGGAACCCCATCTGGCGGATGTTCTTAAAGTTTGCCTTTTTGCGGTCAATCAGGAGTATGTGGGGGAGGATTTTATCTTAAAGGGCGGAGAAACGGTTGCAGTGATTCCTCCTGTTAGCGGTGGATAAAAAAAAGGCTCTGCTAATCAGATTTTCCTCCCTTGGAGATGTGGTGCTGACCTCCTGCCTTTTTGAGCCTCTCATAAAGAGGGGCTACAAGCCCTACCTTCTTACCCATCCACCCTACGGTGAGCCCTTTTTGGAAGACCCAAGGGTTGAGGTTATCCAGATAAGGAAAGACGAACTATTTAGCCGGCTTAACCTACTTAGAGGTTTTGACCTTTACTTAGACTTGCATAAAAATCTAAAGACCTTTGTCCTGAGACTGCTCCTTAGAGGAAGTTGGAGAAGCTACCCAAAGGATAGCCTAAGAAGACGGCTCGCCCTGAGGTTTCCCATCTTTAGAAAGCCCTACAGTGTGGTGTCAGCGTATCTAAAAGCCATTGGGGAAGAAGGCTACAGACCCTCCCTTCTTATATCTGAAGAGAGGTTAGAACTGCTTAAAAAAACCTACGGTGAGGGCTTTGTGGCGCTTGGTCCGGGTGCAAGGTACAAGAAAAAGAGATATCCTTTTTTTAGAGAGTTAGTCCTCGGGCTTGAGAGGGAGGGCTTTAGGGTGGTTTTGGTGGGTAGCCCAGGAGAGTGCGAGGGCTTTGAAGAAACCAATGCCCAGAACCTCTGCGGTAGGCTTTCCCTTTTGGACACCGCGGGCATCATCAAGTTGGCAAAGGTTTTTGTGGGAAACGATTCTGGGCTTTTACACGTCGCAAGGGCTGTGGGCACAAAGGCGGTGCAAATTTATGGGGCAACCCATCCCACCTTAGGTTTTTCCCTTCTACCAGAGGAGGGAAAGGTTATCATAAAGAACCTTCCCTGTCAGCCTTGCACCTTGCACGGAAAAGGAGAGTGTAAGTATGGAACCTACGAGTGCCTGCAGATCCCACCCGAGGAGGTGCTGAAAGAAGTCAGGGCGTTAGCCTCTCAAGGAGGTTAGCGGCACCGTTTAGCTTTTGGTAGGCAGAGGATATTACATAGTATAGCTGTTCCCCCTCTGCAATGGTCAGGTCGTAAAGGGTAATATTCATATCCTTGAGGAGATAGTAGAGGGTTGAATACAGGTTCTCGTCCAGCTTCCTTGAGGGGTCTGGTATGCCTTTGTAAATTTCAAAAATATGGTCGCATAGCCTTTTTATACTGTTGGCGATGTTGGTTATTTCTAAATCATGGCTGTAAAGGGCTAACACCTCCCTATGGCGCTCTTCTATCTCCCTGGAAAGTGTTCTAAAGAGCATATCCTCCAAAAACAAAAGGCTGTTTGCCATAATTGAGAAAAATAATCAAATTTTACATTTTTTCAAGGGAGAGGTCTATTTCGTCCAGAAGGGCTTGCAGACTATGGACTTGCTTAACTCCCTCTATTGGGTGGGTTTTGTAGCCTATGACCTTTTTTCCGAGGATTAGGGCGTAGGCGATCTCGGAGAGGGTTCCCCAGTGTCCCCCTATGGCAACCACAAACTCTCCACTGGCTGCTACTATAGGATTTCTGTTCCAACCCATGCCCGTGTTGACCTTTATATCCACATAAGGGTTTGCGTCTTCGCCCGTGTAGGTGGTTAAGATGCCCACCGTTATGCCTCCCTCCTCCTTTGCACCCTTGCAAACCGCCTCCATAACTCCGCCCCTTCCGCCACAGACTACAACAACACCCTTTTTAGCCAAGTGTCTTCCAACTTGATAGGCTATCTCATACTCCTCTTCGTTGGCTTGGGATGAGCCTATTACCGCCACGCACCTACGCATTCTTTATGTATTTTATTCTCATCCCCAGCTCCTCCACCGCTTGTTTGAACTCTTTGAACTTAAAGACCCTCCTATCGCAGAGAATTATGGTCCCTCCGTCCTCTTTGCTTCTCATGAGCCTTCCTATGCCCTGTCTGAACTTTATTAGGGCTTTTCTCTTTTGGTATTCAAAGGGCTCCTCTCCGACCTCTCGCAAGTATCTGATCCTGTGGTAGGTCAAAGGGTCCTCTGGGCTGTCAAAGGGCAGTTTTGCCATCAAAAGTCCCTTTCTTCCTTTAACATCCACACCAAACCACAGGCTATCAAGCCCAACCAGTGCCTTTATATCTCCCCTTCTTAGGGCTTCCACCAAAAAGGAGAGCCTGTCTTCCCCCTGAAGGGCTAAGCCTTCCTCTCCCTTAAAAAGTTCAATCTGTTCTTTGTTGGTAAGGAGCACCAAAACCTTGTCGTAAAGAGTTCTGAGCCTTTTGTAGGCAAACCTTAAGCACTCTTCCCATTCCTTTCTTTCCTTTGGGCTTACCCCATAGACCACAAACTCTACCCTTTCGTAGGGAAAGCTGTGAGGAAGTTCATAGTAGTTGCCCACTATGCCCAGAGTGTAGTAGAGGTCCTCTGGGTCTGCGGTGGCGGAGGTTATAACCACTCCCTTATAACCATTTAGGTCAAAGTATCCGGCGGGAAATACAGGGAACCTCTCCAGTCTGTAGTTAAACGTCCTTAGCTTACTGCTCCACTTTCTACTTACCGCAAAGCCAAGGTCCGCAGGACGCTCTTTCATGCTTTTGTAAAAGTCCTTTAACCTTTGGAGACGCTTTTCCAAAAGTTCGTAGCTCTTTAGCTTCTTTATGAGCTTTTCCTCCCCTTCTGATGGCTCTTCAAAGCTAACTTTAAGCTGAAAGTATTCCTCCCAGTCCAAAAGTCTTGAACGCCTCAGATACTCCGCAAGCCTTTCGCTTACCCACATGGAGGAGAGCAAAAAGTTATTGACCTCTGAGGTTAGCTTTTCCTTTATTCTCTTGTGATAAAGGTTTAAGGGCTTTAGGATGCTATCCTCAAAATCCTTCACATAGGGTCCCAAGTCCTGCAAGGGCACCTGTTCTTGTTCTGATTTAAAAAGCCCAGAGAAGTTCCTCTCAAAAAATCCCTCCACATCCACATTGTCCGCCTCTGGCAAAAATTGTCGGACCCTTTCCATGATCTCCACCCTTAAGGTGTAGGTGGATATGCCGTCAGTTAGGGAGGAGGTTATGTATTTGTCTAACTCGTGGGCTTCGTCTATTACCAAAAGGCGTTCCTGTGGGTCCTCAAAGTCTTTTAAAGCCAACAGGGCGTGGTTGATGATAAGAATCCTTGCCTTCTTTTCCCTTCTTTTGAGCTTTGCCCAATAGTAGCACTCATCCCTATGTTTGCATATACTTCTGTAATGGGACGTGCAATAGTCATCATCCACGCACACCCTAGACCAAAACTCAGGGTCCACCCGTGCAAACTCCACATCTCCGTCCCATTGGCTTTCTAAGAGGTCCTCAAGTTCCGCTGGCACTTGGTCGGAGGGCATAGCCTTTAGCCGATCCAGACAAAGATAGTTGGATTTGCCCTTGAGCACCAAATAATCCACATCCTCCCCCGTGAGGTAAGAGTAATAACCCCTGAGGGTTTCAATGTCCCTTCTCAGTTGTTCTTGCAAGAGCTTTGTTCCAGTGGATATGATGGCCTTTTCGCCCCTTTCTATTATGGGTATAAGGTAGCCGTAGGTTTTGCCAGTGCCCGTGGGCGCCTGGACTATGCTTATGGAACCTTCCTCTATGGTTTTATGCACTATGCTGAAAAACTCTTCTTGTGCCTTTCTTGGCTCTAAGCCCTTTTTGAGTAAAAACTGGTATAGCTGGGAAGACATCAGCCCGGAGGCCAAGCCATCTTCCTGCCCCCTATGAGGTGCAGGTGCAAATGAAAGACGCTCTGACCCGCATCCTCACCCACATTGAACACCAACCTGTAGCCACCCTTTAGGTCCTCACCTTTTGCCAAACCAAGCTCCTCTCCGAGCCTTCTTGCCACGTAGAACATATGTCCCACCACGGGCTCGTCCTCGGGCTCCAAGCTCTGAACACCAAAGATGTGCTTTTTTGGGACTATCAGTATGTGAGTGGGTGCAACGGGATTAATGTCATGAAAGGCATAGACCAGTTCATCCTCATAAACACCCCTTGAGGGGACCTCTTTGCTTACGATCTTGCAAAAGATGCACTCCTTCATCTCTCACCTCCTATGTTGAATCTGTATTTGGGTGCCTACTCCAATGTTTACATCAGAGCCGTCTGTGCCCACTCCAACCGAAACCCACGCACAGGAGCTCAGGCTAATCAAGCAGATGCCTAAGGGAAAGGTCCGTTTTAACCACCGGAAGGCCCATGACCGTGTAGAAGTCTCCTCGGATCTTTTCCACAAACTTGGCACCATACCCCTGCACCGCATAGGCTCCAGCTTTATCCATTGGTTCCCCTGTTTTAATGTATTCATCTATCTCTCCTTCGTCAATGTTTCTAAATTTAACCCAAGCGGTGTCGTGAAAAAGCACCCTTCCCTTGGGGGATATTATGGCTACCGCGGTGATCACTTTGTGCCACCTTCCCGCAAGGCTCAAAAGCATAGCCTTTGCGTGCTCTTCGTCCCTTGGCTTTCCCAAGAGCTTTTTGCCCAAAACCACCACCGTGTCTGCCCCCAAGACAGTGGCGAACTTATACTCCTTCCAGACCTTAAGGGCTTTATCGTAAGCGTTCCTTCTGGCAACTATAAGCGGTTCTCCCTCGTTGCGTTCCTGTGCCAAAGAGGGCACCACGAAGAAGTGGTAGCCAAGCGTTCTGAGGATCTCCACCCTCCTTTTAGACTGGGAGGCAAGAATAAAAAACCTCACAGAAATATTTTACAACCTTTTGAACCAAAGGTAGGCTACAAAAAGCCAAAGGAGAGAAAAGAGAAAGCCCAAGGTGGTCATGTAAACAAGCCCATGCTTTAGAACAAAACCGCCCCAAAGCCCGCCCAAAAAGGCACCAACAAACTGTGTGGTGTTAAAAAAGCCAAGGGAGAGCCCCCTTATATCCCTGTGGGTAAGCCGTGTAAGTAAAGAGGGAATGATAGGCTCCAAAAGATGAAAGCCCACCAAAAAGAGGAAAACTAAAAGGACCAAAGCCACAAAGGAGTTTTTAAGAAGAGAAAGCATAAACCCCAAAGCTATGAGCAAGACACCCAGCAAGAACACCTCTCGGAACTTTTTCCTCTTTTCTGCATAAACTATGGAGGGCACCATAAGGGCTAAAGAGAGCAAAAGGGCTGGTAGATAGACCTTCCAATGCTCAACCTTTGGAAATTGGTAGTTATAAACTAACTGATAGGGCACCACCGTAAAAACCACCACCAAAAAGGCATGCAGTAGGGCTATGGAAAGGTTCAAAAAGGCTTGGTTTCTGTCCTTTAAAACAAGGGAGAAGTTCCTAAGGGTGGGCTCTATTTCCCTGTGATGGTTTTTGGGCTCGGGTATAAAAAGGGCAACATACAGGGTAGCCAAAAGGCTAAGGAGGGCTGTAAGGTAAAAGATAAAGGGCACCCCCAAGGTGCCTGCCACGATGGGGGCAAACACAATGCTGAGGGTAAAGACCAAGCTTATGGACGCACCTATGAAGGCAAAAGCTCTGGTTCGGACCTCCTCCCTTGTTAGGTCTGCGGAGAGGGCGGTCATGGCTGAAGATACCGCACCAAAGCCCTGGATGAACCTTGCCAACACCATAAGCCAAATACCCTTTGCCATTCCACCCATAAGACTGCCCAGTATGTAGGTTGCCATCCCAAAGATTATTACAGGCTTTCTCCCCAACTTATCCGATAGATAACCAAAGGGAATCTGCAAAAAGGCTTGAGAAAAGCCATACACGCCTATGGCGAGCCCTATCAGAAAGGGAGTGGCACCCTCAAGGGTTTTCAGGTAGGGCGAAAGAACGGGCAATAGCAAAAAGAGCCCCAACATTCGTACAGCCACCGCAAAAGATATGCCAAGGATAACTCTCCTCTCTTCTTTTGTTAGCCCTTTAAGCATTAATTATAATTTTAGCAAATACTTCGTAAAGCGCCAACATAGTCCCACCTCAGCACCATAAAACTCAAGCTAAGCTTCTGTTTAATACTACTTCCCATACTTATCCCAGTTATCCTTAGATAGTTTTGCTAAGACTTAAAAGAGCCTGTTTATGACTTTGGTGATGAGATTTTCTATGATCCCACCCAGCACGAAAGACTCAACCAGTATGGTTCTGTCTTTCTCTGTCAAAAATTGGTCCCTCTCCCTCTTTCTTCTCCTTTCGCCTTTGCGCAGACAGCGTTCATAAAAACTTTTCCTATCTTCCAACTCTTTTATAAGCCTTTCCAATTTTGCCCCTGCCATAGTTTTAATATTAAACCTTTTATGTTAAGAAATGGTTAAGCAAAACCTTTTCCCAAAATTCTCCTTATAATTTTAGCAAATGGCACGTCAGATTCCAGAGGGTGAAAGATTTTTTAACTTTGAAGACGCCCAAAAGCTGAAAAGGTCCTTTCTTTTGGCATGCGAGCTCTTTGAGGACTATCAGTTTGTCCAGCTTCCCACCTTGGAGGTTTATTCGCCAGAAAGTTGGGGACTTTCTCCCTTTTTGATCGGCACACAAACAAACCGTAATATACTTGCCCTCAGGTCCGATTGGACGCTGAGCCTTATGAGATTTTTAAACAGCCTGCGGGAGGTTCAACTGCCTCTACGGGTCTTCTATTGGGGTCCAGTCTTTTCTCCAAAAGAGATGGAAAGGTTTCAGATGGGCATAGAGCTCATAGGGGTGCCCTTTCCGGAAGGGGAGTATGAAGTAATAAAAAGGCTGGTGGATTATTTAAAGGCTATGGGTCTGGAGGGGCTTTCGGTGATCTTAGGGCACACCCAGATAGTTAAAGGACTGTGCAAAGACGAAGATGCCAAAGAAAGGCTAAGGAAGAAAAACTTCTACGGACTAAGGGAAGAGGACCCATTATACCACCTTCTAAGGGCTTACGGCGGGGAGAAGGTCCTTGAGGAGTTTTCTGAGAGGTTTAAGGAGTATTCCTCCCAGTGCGAAGAGTTAAGGCATCTTGGAAGCCTTCTCAGAGAAGCAGGTGTAAAGGTGTTTTATGACCTTTCGGAGGTCAGGCTTCAAGAGTATTACACGGGCATAGTTTTTGAAGTCTTTCATCCAGAGGTTGGCTATCCCGTTGCGGGGGGTGGGAGGTATGATGGGTTGTTTCTCAGTTCCAAGGCGGTGGGTGGTGCGGTCTATTTGGACCTCCTACTGGAAGTTTTATAATCTTTTTGATGTTCTTGGACTTTGAAAAGGAACTGGTGGAGCTCCACCAAAAGATAAATCAGTTAAAAAGGCTGTATCAGTTGGGAGAAAAGGAAAAGGAAAAGGAACTCAGAAAATTGCAGAGGGAGTTTAGGAAAAAGGCAAAGGAGATTTACTACAAGCTTGACCCTTGGGAAAGGGTGCAGTTGGCAAGGCATCCCCAAAGACCCCACACCATAGACTACATAGGACTGATCTTTAAGGACTTTGTGGAACTTCACGGAGACAGGAGGTTTGGAGACGATAAGGCTATAATTGCGGGCTTTGGCTATTTGGATGATTTGCCCGTTGCTATCATAGGTCACGAAAAGGGCAGAACTACCAAAGAAAAGATGGAGAGAAACTTTGGCATGCCACACCCGGAGGGCTACCGAAAGGCAATAAGGGTGGCAAGGCTGGCAGAACATTACTGCCTGCCGGTGATCACCTTTGTGGATACGCCCGGAGCTTACCCGGGCATAGGGGCGGAGGAGAGGGGGCAGTTTGAAGCAATAGCGGAAAGTTTATACACCTTTGGATACCTGAAGGTGCCGGTGATTGCAGTGGTCATAGGAGAGGGTGGTTCCGGCGGTGCCTTGGCTCTGGGGGTGGCAAACGTGGTTCTGATGCTCCAAAACTCCATATACTCGGTTATATCTCCCGAGGGCTGTGCGGCGATCCTGTGGAAAGACCAATCAAGGGTAAAGGATGCATCAAGGGCTCTAAAGCTAACCGCCAAAGACCTACTGGAGCTAAAAGTCATAGACGCCATAGTTCCTGAACCCCTTGGCTCCGCCCACTGGGATCCCGTCCGGACCGCAAGGGTTTTAAAACGATGCATAAAAAAACACCTTAAACCTCTGCTGGTTATGGGTTCCCAAGAACTCGTAAATCAGCGCATAAAGAAGTTTGAAAAGATGGGCTTTTTTGTGGAAAGATGAAAAACCTAATAATCCACGGACACTTTTACCAACCCTTTAGGGAAAATCCCTACTTGGGAGAGATCCCCTTAGAAGAAAGCGCCCATCCCTTTGAAGACTGGAACGAGAGAATATACAGAGAATGCTATTTACCCGTAGCCTATGCCCACTACAGAGAGAATGGCACAACCAAAGACATCATCAACGGCTACAAGCATCTCAGCTTTAACATGGGATGGACCTTAACCCATTGGTTGGAGAAAAAACATCCCGAGCTTTTGGAAAAGGTAAAGGAGGGAAGAGGACACGCCCTGGCAAGCACCTTTAACCATACCATCCTTCCATTGGACCCTTTGGAGGACAGAGAGGTTCAGATAGTTTGGGGTATAAGGGCTTACGAAAGGTTCTTTGGTAGAAAACCTTTGGGGTTTTGGCTTCCTGAGTTGGCGGTGGATGAGGAAACTTTAAAGCTTTTGAAAAAACACGGTATAGAGTTTGTAATCCTTGCACCCCATCAGGTAAAGGGCAATGCCAAATACCTTTGGGTGGAAGACTTGGCGGTTTTTGTCTATGATGGAGGGCTTTCCCATGGTGTGTCCTTTGGGGAGCTTTTGGTGTTTGCGGAAAAACTGCATCAACTTATGAAAAACAAAGAACCACCTGTGGTTATTGCCACCGACGGAGAGACCTTTGGACACCACAAAAAGTTTGGCGAGCTTGCCCTTGCCTACCTTTTCAAAAAATATCCCGATGACTTTACCACCTTGGAGGACTACTACAGAGCCCAAAAGCCAAACCAAAGGGGAGAACTTGTGCCCTATACCTCTTGGAGCTGTGTGCATGGCATTGAAAGGTGGAGGTCTAACTGTGGCTGTTCGGTGGGAGGGCTTCCGGGCTGGCACCAAAAGTGGAGGGCACCCCTCAGGGAAGGCTTAGAGAACCTGCGGACTATGGTAAAAGAAAAGGCTTATTCAACCCTTGAGAAGTACCTAAGGGAACCAAAACTTGCCCTCTTGGATTATGTAGATGTTATATTGGAGAACTATTCGCAGTCCGCAAAGGAGGACTTTCTAAGAAAACATGCCAAAAGGCGCCTGTCCGCAAATGAGATCGTTGAAGTTTTCAAATCTCTTTCCGCCATCAAATACATGCACTTTGCCTTTTCCTCTGACGGTTGGTTTTTTGCGGACATATCTGGCATAGAAACGGTTAAAAATCTCCTGTTTGCCAAAAGGACAATAGATCTGTTGGAACTTGAAGATGGAGAAAGGGTGCTAAGGGAGTCCCTACAGCAGGCACCAAGCAATGTTTTAGCTTACGGAAATGGGCTTGGCGTTTGGGAAAAACTGGTCAAACCTCAGGTTTATGAGCCCAAAACTATAGCTAAAACCGCTGTATTTTTACATCTTTCGGAGGAAAAAACCCTTGGGCGGTGGGAATACAAAGTTCAAGAGAAGGAGGAGGGCTTTTATGTGAAGCTAAAGGACCCAGAAACAGAGGAAACTTTCTCCTTTGAAATTGAATGGGAGGAGTTGAACCTTGAGGAGGTGCGGGATAGGTTCTTAGGAAGAATACTGAAAAGCTGGATGGAATCCTTTGAAGAGGGATACCTTAGCTTTTTATCCGATTACATGCATCTCTTGGAGGAGGTAGCTTACTATTCCAAATCCAGAAACTTTGAGTTTTTGGAGGATGTGAAAGACCACGTGGAGCTCCTCCTGAGGTTAAAGTTAAAAGAACTCCTGGCAAAGGGCAGAGATGTAAAGGCTATAAAGGAACTTTTTTATAGGGCACAACAGCTTGGCTTAGACCTAAAAGCACACCGCTTGTCTAAACACTTTGTAAAACTCTGTCTTAGCAAGCTGGAAGAGGAGGAGGAACTTTTGGAGATTTTAGAGTTGATAAAAGACTACAACACTAAGGCGGGAAGGTTTGAGCTGATGATAGACCTGTGGGAGGTGCAAAACAAAGTTTGGGAAAGAAGACATTCAATAAAGAACAGAAAAATCTTTGAACTGCTCAATCTTCAACCATACGCCACAGAATGACGACCTCTCCCTTTATCTCTCCTCTTTTGCTCAGCTCCTCCAAAACTTCCACCACTCTGCCCCTTATGTACTCCTCGTGCAATTTGGTTAGTTCCCTTGCTATGCATACAGTGGTGTTGTCTCCGTATGTTTCTTTTATGGCTTCCAAGGACTTTAGCACCCTGTTGGGAGATTCAAAGGCTATTATAGTGCTGTCTTTGTATGCCTTTAGTTCCTCCAAGAAGTTATTCAAACCCTTCTTTGGCAGAAAGCCCACAAAGGTAAAGCGGTCTGTGGGTAATCCGGAGCCCACTAAGGCGGTTATAACCGCACTGGGACCTGGGATCACCTCCACTGGTATTCCCTTTTCAATGCAAGCCCTTATGAGCTTGTATCCGGGGTCCGAGATAGAGGGCGTGCCCGCATCCGTCACTAAGGCAACATCTTCCTTCTCAAGGAGTTTGATGATCTTTGGCACCTGCACGCTTTCCTTTGGCTCATAATAAGACAGGAGCTTTTTACCCTCTATCTTGTAGTGATTGAGAAGAATAGAGGTTCTGCGAGTGTCCTCACAGGCTATAAAATTGACAGATTGAAGCACCTCTATAGCCCTAAAGGTTATATCTTTGAGGTTTCCTATAGGTGTTCCTACCACATAAAGCTTTCCCATCTCACTTCACCAAAAGGAGGGGTATGTTAGCATGGTGCATAACAAAGGTTGTTACGCTTCCCAAGAGGAGCTCCTTTATCCTCCCCTTAGAGAAGGCTCCTAATAGCATCAAGTCCATATCCTTAGAATATTCTACCAGTTTTTCCTCCGGAATGCCAGATAGCCCAACATAACGCACACCCTCTCCCACCTCTGCAGAGAGATCACCTTCTCCCACATGGACCGCATACACCTCTCCATCAAAGAGCTTTCCTAATAGCTTGCCCATATGTAGGGCTCTTTTGGAGGGCTCACTGCCATCGTATGCCACACAGATTTTCTTTATGTCTTTTTTTTGTTCCACCGCCACAAAGACGGGACACGGAGACCTCCGGGCTACGATCTCGGTGGTTGAACCTAAAAGAAAACCAGACACCGGCTTGTGAGATTTTTTCCCCAGCATGATAAGGTCCTCTGCGTCCGCCTGGGCTAAGATCACATGGTAGGGCTTGCCGGTGCTCTGATAGGAGGAAACCTTTACACCTTTGCTCCTACCCAAGGCTAAAAACTCGTCCAAAAGAACGCCTGCCTGACCTTCAAAGAACTCTCTGAGCTTT
>JAPYWH010000043.1 GCA_028276475.1 Thermocrinis sp. | reverse complement strand
TATTCTTGGCAGAATTTGACGGTCCAAGGGAGAGAAAGATTATAATAAAGGTTATCCCATGCTGAAGGAAGATGTGGTAGAGAAGGTTGCCCAGTTGGCAAGGTTGAAGCTAACAGAGGAGGAGAAGGAAACCATCGGAAAACAGCTGATGAGTATATTGGAGTTTGTTAATCAGCTGAACGAGGTTAACACAGAGGGAGTGGATGCGGTGTGGTATGGACAGGAAGGAACGCCTCTGAGGGAGGATGTACCAAAAAGGGAGTTTTCCCAGGAGAAAGCTTTGGCGAACGCACCCGAAAGGGAAAATGGCTTTTTTGTAGTGCCAAAAATACTTGAACTTTAATCCCAAAGTGTTAAGATTAAAACTATGGTAGAGGAAAAGCAAAAGGAGATTTTAGAAAAGAGGAAAGCTTTGGAGAGTGCGTTAGCCTCCATAGAGAGGCGCTTTGGTAAAGGTAGCATAATGCCACTAAAAAGTGCGGAAAGGGTAAAGGTGGAGGCTATTTCCACGGGTTCCCTTGCCTTGGATGTAGCCACTGGTGTGGGCGGAATACCCAGGGGTAAGATAATAGAAATCTTTGGACCGGAGTCTTCGGGCAAAACAACTTTAGCCTTGCATGTGATAGCGGAAGCCCAAAAGAAAGGTGGCATTGCGGTTTTCATAGACGCAGAGCATGCCCTTGACCCCAAGTATGCCCAGAAAATCGGGGTTGATGTGGATAACCTCTACATTTCTCAGCCCGATTATGGAGAACAAGCCTTAGAAATAGTAGAAAGTCTTCTCAGAAGCGGGGCGGTGGATGTGATAGTTATAGACTCCGTTGCCGCACTGGTGCCAAAGGATGAGTTAGAGGGAGAGATCGGAGAAGCCCATGTGGGAAAGCAGGCAAGGTTGATGGCTCAGGCGCTGAGAAAGCTAAAGAGCTTAGCCCACAACGCAAACGCTGCGGTAATATTCATCAACCAGTTGAGGGAAAAGATCGGTGTTATGTTTGGAAACCCAGAAACCACGCCCGGTGGAAGGGCTCTAAAGTTCTTTGCGGACATGAGGTTGGATGTTAGAAGGGTCGGAGACGCAAAGGAAGGAGACAACAAGGTGGGTAGCAGGGTAAGGGTAAAGGTAGTAAAGAACAAACTGGCACCACCTTTCAGAGAGGCGGAGTTTGACATGATATACGGAGAAGGTATATGTAAGCTATGCGACCTCATTGATACCGCCTCAGAGTTGGGTGTTATTAAGAAAAGCGGAGCGTGGTATAGCTACGGAGAGACAAGGCTTGGACAGGGTAGGGACCAGGCAAAGAAATTTTTGCAAGAAAATCCCGAGCTTGCCCAAGAGATAGAAAAAAAGGTAAGGGAGGTGGCAAAAATTGCTGGCACTGATACTCAAGAAGGCGGTTGAGCTTGGCGCATCGGACATCCATTTAAAGGTTGACTCTTTACCCGTGTTGAGGATTAAGAAAAAGGGATTAGTTCGTATGGAGGATGTTTATCCTATAGATGATAAGATGATGGCAAGCTTTGTGGAGGAGATCATAGGAAAAAACAGGAGGAAAATGGCTGAGTTTGAAGAGCTGGGTGAAACGGACACCTCATATTCGCTAAAGGGCGTAGCAAGGTTTCGTGTGAATATATATAGACAGAGGGGCTCCGTAGGTATGGCACTTAGGACCATACCCCATACGATACCTCCCTTTGAATCTTTGAACTTGCCCGAGGTTATGAGAAAGGTAGTTTTGGAAAACGCGAGGGGTTTAGTGTTGGTTACGGGTCCCACTGGTTCGGGGAAATCTACGAGCATAGCGTCTTTGATCAATGAAATTAACTTTAGGAAAGAAACAACCATAGTTACCATAGAGGATCCGATTGAGTATCTTTTCAAAGACGAGAAAAGCTTTATAGTCCAAAGGGAGGTGGGATTAGACACCTCTTCCTTTGCGAGGGGGCTAAGGGCTGCCCTCAGGGAAGACCCGGATATCATATTTGTGGGTGAAATAAGGGACCCAGAGACCGCTATGATAGCCCTTCAGGCCGCAGAGACAGGGCACTTGGTTTTTTCCACATTGCACACTCTGGACGCAAAGGAGACAATAAACAGGGTCATTGGTATGTTCAACTTGGAAGTTAGGGAGCAAATAAGGGTTCAATTGGCGGAGACTTTGGTGGCGGTTTTTTCCCAAAGGTTGGTGCCAAGGGCAGATAGAACGGGTGTCGTTCCTGCGGTGGAGGTTTTGGTAAACACCGCATCAATTAAAGAGTGTATAGTAGATCCCGCGAAGACTGATGAGATTCCGATGCTATTAGAGAAGGGAAGAACTGTTTATGGCACACAAACCTTTGACCAGCACTTGGAAGAGCTATACAGAAAGGGCGTCATAGATTATCACACTGCCATTGCTTACGCCAGCAAGCCCGCAGATATGGAGATCAAGCTAAAAGGTGTTTCCTCCGGTGGAAGGGGCTACTTCTGATGAAAATCGCCATAGATGGACCCTCCGCCAGTGGCAAAAGCACCGTTGCAAAACTTTTATCCCAAAGACTTGGAATTCCATACTTAGAAACGGGGCTTCTTTACAGGTTCTTTGGCTACATAGCCTATAAAAGGGGAACCACAGAACTGCCACTGGATGAGCTCTTTAAGGAGGATTTCAAGGTTGTTTTTGATGTGGGGAAAACTGAAGTGTATTGGAAGGGAAAAATGCTCTTTGAGGAATTAAGAGGAGAGGAGGTGGGTAGGTATGCATCCCTTTTGGGAGAAGTGCCCGCCTTTAGGGAAAGGATGATAAAGTTTTTTAGAGAGTTGGTAGGGTCCTCTCAGGTGGTAGGTGAGGGCAGGGATGTGGGCACCCACATATTCCCACAGGCGGATTACAAATTCTTCATCACCGCATCGCCAGAGGAAAGGGCAAGGAGAAGATATTTGGAGCTAAAAGAGAAGGGTGTGGATGTTTCTTATGAGGATATTCTTAAAGCCATCCAAGAGAGGGACTACAGGGATGCCAACCGCCCGCTTTATCCTTTCAAACCCGCAGAGGATGCCCTTATAATAGATACCACCAACAAAACGGTGGAAGAAGTCCTTGAATACATACTCAGCATAATCAAAGAAAAATGAACCCAAGAAAGCTAATTGCCACCGCAAGGGCATTAAGGGAGCTTGGCTTTGATGAGGTTTATATAACGGAAGAAAAGCGTAAAGAACCCGTCAAGGAGGAAAAGGAAGATAAGGCTGAGCTTTTGAGGAAGCTTTACCAACAGATGGAAGAAGAAAGAAAATGCATTCTCTACGAAGGTGCCAGTGGTTATGTTTTCGGAGAGGGAGACCCAAACTCTCCGGTGGTCTTTGTGGGTGAGGCACCCGGAGAAGAAGAGGACAAGCTAAAAAGACCCTTTGTGGGAAAGGCAGGGCAGTATTTAAACAGTAAATTAGAACAGGTGGGACTAAAAAGGGAAAAGGTTTATATTACCAATGTGGTAAAATCAAGACCACCCGGAAACAGGGCACCCACAAGGGAGGAGATGATGACCTGCCTCCCTTATCTTAGAAAGGAGATAGAAATAATAAACCCTAAGCTTTTGGTTTGTCTGGGCTCAACCGCCATGAAGGGCATTATTGGGAAGGAGTATCCCATCACCAAGTCCAGAGGACAGACCTTTCCCTACCCTTACAACCCAAGCATAAAGGTTTTCTTGACTTACCATCCCGCCTATGTGCTGAGAAATCCCTCCGCAGACAAAGAATTCACAGAGGACTTAAAAAAGGTAGTTCAGCTTATTTCTCAAGCTTGATCTTTAAAAAGCCATCCTCCAGCTTGGCACCCACCGGCTCGTATTCCCTCAACTTTCTTGGAAGCATTATGTGGCTTTTGAAGTTTTTCCAACGCACCACAATCTCTCCGTCGCTCTTTATAACAGACAGACCCTCTTTGCTCAAGAAGGGACTTCTTAGCTTTACAGTGTATCCATCGCCTTCCTCTATGAACTCGTAAGGCTTCTCTTTGAAGAAGACCGTGGAAGGGTCCCTGTCTCCGTATATGAGGTCCGCAAGGATGTTCAGCCTTTCCTCGCCAACCACCTCATCCTCCATCAGGGGCACTTTAAAGATGGGTATGGGATAGAAAAGGGCTTCCATCTCTTCTAAGTATTTCTTTTGGGTTATAACCCACTTGGACATGCTTTCGCACTCGCTCAAAACGGGTGGTAATACTTTATTTACCACAACCGCATCCACGTTTACACCGAAAAGATTGAAGTATAGCATAGCCCTTTGACTCTCTTTTAAAACCATCTTTTCTGGATTAGCCACAAGCCTAACGGAGGTTATCTCTGGGTTTATGAGTAGCTCATCCACACCCTTTAGCTTTTCGTAGAAGTTTTCAAGGGCTTTGAAATACTCATCATCGGGCAGTGGCACATCGGTGAACCTTTGGGCAACGGGTCTTGCCACCTTCATTATGGTTCTTTCCACCTTGAAGATCTTTTTCATATACCACTTTAGAACAGTGGGCATAGAAACAAAACGCAGAGACTCACCAGTGGGCGGAAGGTCCAAAATGAGCACATCAAACTCCTTTTCCCTGTAGTATTTATTCACATACAAAAGACTGGTGACCTCCTCCATGCCGGGCAAGATGGCAAGCTCCTCCGATACGATCTCGCTTAGCCCAGTTGTATTAAAAAGCAATTCCAAAAACCTATACACATCGCCCCAATACCTGTCTATCTCCTCCTGCACATCTATCTCTTGTATGTAAAGATTGTCGTTGATCTTTATGGGTAGTCCCTTTGCTTTGATCTTTTCTTCCTCTGGGATGTCAAAGGAGTCTCCGAGGCTATGGGCTGGGTCCAAAGAGACCACAATGGTTTTGTAGCCAAGCTTTGAGAGTCTGTAGCCCGTAGCAGCAGAAACCGTAGTCTTTCCAACACCACCCTTTCCAGAAAACAGAAGAATTCTCATGAGGTAAAAATATAATCGCTTCAATCTTCCTTTTTGATGGCAGATTTTGACCGAAGAGGTGTTATAATTATTCTTTAAGTGAAAGTGAGTTTGAGGGTCCAAATTGGACCCTTGTCAACTTGGCAACTGAATATGGAGGGTGTATTCTTCCTAAGTGAGATAATCCTCCGCCTTTACAACTCCACCGTATTTTTCTCTGTATTCTTCCAACTCCTTTAGCTTTTGGACAATGAGTTCTCCCATGGACATTTTCTTGGTTATGGCTTCTATGCGTAGGGCTTGATGCACATCGGAAGGTAGCGAAATTGTAGTCCTTACCATTTTCTTCTTCTTGCGTGCCATAGGTTTTAATTATATGCATAGTGTCATCATGATGCAATAATGCAACGATGTAATGATGCTCAGTGGCGGAAAGTATTGGGAGACAATAGTTTAAATTTGACAACAACAGACTCAACTTTGCATGATCTCGGATTTCGGAAAATTAACTTCATTCGAAAGGGGTGCCCTATTGACAAAATGATTGATATGTCTTATTTTAATTAATGTGGCAATTTGAGGTTCCTAATGCACCGTGTGGAGTTGAAAG
>JAPYWH010000016.1 GCA_028276475.1 Thermocrinis sp. | reverse complement strand
GTTCCAGTATTTCGTTTATGGATGCGTCCTTTTCTATGTACAGGTCCTTCTCGGGTATGTATGCCTCCGGCTGGTAGTAATCGTAATAAGAGATAAAGTATTCAACCCGGTTGTGAGGGAAAAGCTCTTTTAATTCTCTGTAGAGCTGTGCGGCGAGGATCTTGTTGTGGGCGATTATAAGGGTGGGCTTTCCGTATTTGGCTATCACATTGGCTATGGTGAAGGTTTTTCCTGTGCCGGTGGCACCAAGGAGCACTTGATCCTCTACACCGCGCAGGAGGTTGTCCAAAAGTTCCTCAATAGCCTTGGGCTGGTCTCCCGCGGGCTTCAGGTTGGTAGAAAGCCTAAAGGTCTCCTCCGTTTGAACCATCTTTTAATAAATTATCCCCTACCCGCATCCCTTGCCACACCCCTTTTACTGCCCTGTAAAAACTCCACCAACTTTTTAACCTCAGGACTGTCTGGGAACTCACTAAGGACCTTTTCTATGGCTTCCTTCCTCAAAAGACCACTTCTAAAGAGTATGCGGTAAGCCTTCTTTAGGATGTTTATGGTTTCCTTTGAAAAGCCCCTCCTTTCCAAGCCCACGGTGTTTATGCCGTAAAGGTGGGCATGCTGTCCAGATGCCCGGGTAAAGGGTGGCACATCCAAAGAAACTCCAGACACACCACCAACCATGGCATAGTCTCCTACCCTTGCCCACTGATGAACTGCGGATAGCCCACCTATGAAGGCGTACTCCCCTACCTCCACATGCCCACCCAGGGTAGCACAGTTTGCCATTATGGCTCCCCTTTTCACCACGCAATCGTGGGCTACATGGGTGTACGCCATTAGCATAACATCATCCTCTATGATGGTCTTTCCGGTCCCAAAGGGTGTACCCCTGTGGATGGTGGCGTACTCCCTTATAATCACCCTGTTGCCTATTATCACTTCCGTATCTTCCCCTTGGTACTTCAGATGCTGAGGCTCCTCTCCTATTATGGCACCGTCGTAGATTTTGCAGTTTTCCCCGATTTGGACCCTTCCCTTTATGCTGACCCTTGCACCCAACTTGGTACCTTTGCCTATTCTAATGCTTCCCTCCAACAGGCAAAAGGGTCCTATCTCAACATCCTCTTCCAATTGCACATCTCCCAAAAGGATCGCAGTTGGATGAACCTTTATCATCGGATCACTCCTAAAAGAAATTTTCTAAGCAGGTTTAAAGCCAGTTGGGTTGCCAAAAAACGGTTCTCGTTCCTGCCAAGTTTGAGCCCGTGCCTTTCCACTATAACTTCCTTGTCTGTGCTCAAGGCTATGTAGGTCAGTCCCACAGGCTTTTTGGGAGTTGCTCCAGAGGGACCCGCTATGCCGGTGATGGCAATGGAAAGGTCTGCGTCCGTTTCCTCCAGTGCGGATATACACATAGCCCTGCAAACCTCCTCAGAGACCGCACCGTGCTCTTGTAAGAGCTCTCTTTCTACGCTCAAAAGCTTTGTCTTTAGTTCATTGGAATAGACCACAAAGCCACCCAAAAAGTACTGACTAATGCCTGGCACGTTTACAAGCCTTGCAGACAAGAGCCCTCCCGTGCAACTTTCTGCAACTGCAAGCTTTAGCCCTTTTTCTCTTAAGAGTTCTCCCACCACCTCCTCCATCTCCCTTTTGTCATCCGCATAAACATAAAAGCCAAGCTCTTGCCGTGCCCTCCTCCAATCCTCCTCCCTGTCAAAGTATATGTCTATACCACCCAACCATTCGTACACCCTTGGATAGTTGAGTTTTTCCCTCTCCAAGCCAAAGGTTCTTAAAATATAGCCCTCTTTAAAGGAGCCTTCACACACCCCCGCCCTCATTCCAAAACCTCAAACCTGTAATAGGGCTCTCTGGCAAAACTTCCCACGCTGTGCCCAGGGTCAAAGGGCTGAAACTCCTCAAAGGAAAGGGGCACATAAATTACATCATCCGCCACATTGGGTGTGATAACCACCTCAAACTCTTTTCCTCTTAGGGTTAGTCTGTTCTTCACTCCCAGCTTTCTTGCGGTTCCTTCCGACATGTATGCCCTTTGGTGCTTTTCTATGTTGTGGGTCCAAGGGTTCCAGTGTCCCAACTCATCCACCAAACCGTTAGAGGTGTAAAGCACTATTTCTTCCTTTAGCCGCCCACTTGCAGGCTCTTCTTCAAAGGATGGCAGTTCTAAGGGCGTTCCCTCAAAACCGGGCTCCACCTTTAAAAATTCCTCCACCTTTACCTCAATGCCAAACACTTCTCCCAAAAATGCGTAGGGAACTACCGCACCTTCCGGTTTTTGGACAGCCTGTGGGCAAAAGTAAAACCTTCCAAAGCTGTTTCTGTATGCTATAAAATCCCTCTCAGGAAAGTTGGCACTGCCCACCACAAGGGTAGAACACTGGGAAGTCAAGTTTGGAAATAGGGTAAAATGCACCGAAAACTTCTCTTTTATTCTTTCCCTGACCTCCTGCGGAAGCTGAACCAACGGATTTCCAAAGAACACAAAGCTATCGTAGTCCTCTATGCTATCCACAAGATCCCTCAGTTCCTTGGCGGGCAGTGGCATAAGGTCTCCCACAAAACTGTAATCCACCCCAAAGCGTCTTTTTAGCTTATAAAGGATGCTGAGAACTTGGTTTCTGAAGGGTGATGCAAGGAGGTCTGTGCCCACCAGCAGGAGGGTTTTTACAAGGTGCATAGCTTTCTTTAGTTCCACCACCAGAGGGTCTGTGTGCTCTGGCTCCAGAAGGCTATTCATAAAAGAAAGCTGTTTTATTGGGTTCAAAAGCACCTGCCTTTTGGCTTTGGCGCATAGAGTAGCATACCGAGAGCTAATGCAAACAAGGTGGGCGGACCTTTCCACCGCATCCACCAAATATCTCATGGACATAACTTCAGAGAATACGGGCTCTGCCTCCCAGCCAATTATTAACATGTAGTTCTGCCACTGGTTAAAGAAGACCTCCGAAGGATTGTAGCCCAGCACGGGTGCATCCACAAAAACATCCCCCAACTGCCTTGCCAAAAGATACTCCTCAAGGCTTGAAAGATGTCTGTCTAAAACTATGGCAACTTTTCCTTTCAGGCGTTCCTTTATTAGATCCTTGGCTTGTTCTTGGGAGATGTTTAAAAGTTCTTGCCCTTGCCACAGGTAAAAACCAAGAAGCCGGAGGGGATTTTGGGCAACCTCCTGCACTAGGGTTATACCTTTGCTACAGAGGCTTCCCATACCCTTTGGGTCTGCAGGGTGTCCATAAAGGTCTACGGGCTTTCCTTGTGCCTTATACAGCACATACCCGCACCCACAACCACAACCTGCACACTGGCTAACTATTTGCTCTTCAAAGGGTTTTCTTGTTAATGGAATAGAGGGTGGTGTCATTTAACTACTTAGCAGACTTTGCCAACTCCACCGCTTTTTGGGCGCCGTCCCACATGTCCTCGGCGGTTATGAAGTTCAGCCCAGATTCCGAGAGAATTCTTTTACCTTCCTCCACATTGGTGCCCTCCATCCTAACTACTACCGGCACCTTTATCTCCACCATCTTTGCCGCTTCAATGAGCCCATTGGCAAGCCTGTCGCACCTTAGAATGCCACCGAATATGTTTATAAACACCGTCTTTACATTCTTGTCTGCCATCAGGATCCTAAAGGCGTTGGCGATCTGTTCCACATTGGCACCGCCACCCACATCCAAGAAGTTTGCGGGCTCGCCACCCGCCAGCTTGATTATGTCCATAGTAGTCATGGCAAGCCCTGCACCGTTTACCATACAGCCTATGTTTCCATCAAGCTTTATGTAGTTTAGGCTATAAGTTTTTGCCTCTACCTCCAATGGGTCCAGCTGGGTTAGGTCCTCCATCTCCTCCAAGTCCTTGTGCCTAAGGAGGGCGTTGTCGTCAATTTCTACCTTGGCGTCCAAAAGAACAAGCTTACCGTCCTTTGTAAGCACCAAAGGATTTACCTCCACAAGGCTGGCGTCCAACTCCTCGTAAGCCCTATACAAACCCAGGGCGATCTTTACAAAATCGTTGACGGGCAGGCCCAGTTTAAAGGCAAGTTTTCTTGCCTGAGAGGGCATGAGACCAAGGTCTGGGTCAATGTGTAGCATGTGGATGGCTTCCGGCTTTTCCTTTGCCACCTCTTCAATCTCCATACCACCCTCCGCAGAAGCCATCAGCACAGGCTTAGAGACAGACCTGTCTAAGGTTATGGAGAGATAATACTCCTTCTCTATGGGCGTTGCCTTCTCTATCCAAACCCTGTTCACGGGCTTTCCATCGGGACATTGAAAGGTCTTTAGCACCTTTCCAAGCATACCCTCCACCGCAGCTTCAAGCTCTTCCATGTTTTTTACCAGTTTTACACCGCCTGCTTTACCCCTTCCACCGCAATGCACTTGGGCTTTAACTACCAATGGAAATTCACCAAGCTCTTCTGCCGCCTGCTTGGCTTCCTGCAAACTGAAGGCTACCTTACCCTCTGGAACGGGAAGGTTGTATTTTTTTAGAATTTCCTTCGCCTGATGCTCGTGTAGCTTCATGCTTACCCCCTAAGAAAGTTTGTTAAATTATACCACTGTTGGCTTAAAATTGTCTTTTATGGAATTTCCTAAGCTAAGACCCAGAAGGTTGAGGTTATCAGAAAACATAAGAAGGCTCGTCCGAGAGACCCGGCTTACCCTTGACGACCTAATATATCCCATCTTCGTCAGATACGGAGAGAACATAGTGGAAGAGGTCCCATCCATGCCCGGCGTTTATCGCTACAGTGTGGACAAGGTTGTGGATGCGGTAAAGGAGGTCAGAGACCTGGGCATACCCGCCATCATACTCTTTGGAATACCCGAGCACAAGGACGAAGTAGGCTCCGACACTTGGAGCGAGCAAGGTATAATCCAGAGTGCCCTCAGAAGGATCAAAAAGGAAGTGCCCGAGATGTATGTAATAACCGATGTATGCTTCTGCGAATACACCACTCACGGGCACTGCGGTGTGATAAAAGGTCATACTGTGGATAACGACCTAACCCTTGAGAACTTGAAAAAACAGGCAGTTTCCCACGCAGAAAACGGTGCGGATATGGTAGCCCCTTCGGGTATGATGGACGGAATGGTTCAAGCCATAAGGTCTGCCCTTGACTCTGCAGGTTATACTCATATCCCAATAATGGCATACTCTGCCAAGTTTGCCTCCGCCTTCTATGGTCCCTTCAGGGACGCGGCAGAGTCTGCCCCCGCCTTTGGAGACAGGAGAAGCTACCAGATGGATCCTGCCAACGCAAGAGAAGCCCTAAAGGAGGTGCTTTTGGACGTCCAAGAAGGTGCAGACATAGTTATGGTAAAGCCCGCCTTGGCATACCTTGACATAATAGCCAAAGTAAAAGAAGCCACACTTCTACCAGTTTGTGCTTACAACGTTAGCGGAGAGTATGCCATGATAAAGGCTGGTGGGAAGCTCGGCTGGATAGATGAGGAAAAGGTGATGATAGAAACTTTAATATCCATAAAGAGGGCTGGGGCGGACATGGTCATAACTTACTTTGCAAAGGATGTAGCAAAGCTCATAAACAAAAGCTTAATTTGAATGCTGTTTTTCTATAACCTCAGAGAGTTTTTAAAAGTATTGTTACTACTCAGTTTGGTTTTTAGCCTTCTTTTAAGCTTTTACTCCTTGGTGGATGTTCTGCTCTTATACAAAGTGTCTGCACCGCATATAGTCCCAAAGGCTATACTAACAACCGTATTCTTAAGCTTTTATTACACTGCACCCATCTTAAACTGCCTTGCCCTTATGATCTATATGAGAAGGGTGTTTAAAAGGTCTTATGACAGACTTTCTTACTCCTTTGGTCTGTCGCCATTGAGATTTTTTATGCCTGTTTTGGTGCTTTCTTTTATTCTTTCCTTTCTACAGCTTGCTTTAAGCTACAGCTTTTATCCAAAAGTCTTTAAAAATGCCTACACAATTGAGAGGGAGTTTAAAAAGGGAAAGGCAAAGGAAGAGCTTGTTTTAGACAACCTGTGGCTCAGCTTGGGAGAAGGAGAAAAAAAGTCTTACATAAGAATAGGTTTTGCAAACCTGATAGATGGCAGGGTTTATGACATCTTCTCCATATCTTTGGAGGGCAATTACATAAATGGAGTGCTCTATGCCAAAGAGGGGCTGTGGAAAGACAGAAGTCTAACGCTTATTGGGGCAGAAAGGAGTTATTTTGATAATGGATTGAAAGAAAAGAAGGATGTAACCTTAGAGTTTATATCTGTGGATGATGCAAGGGCTTTTGGAGAAAAACTGAGCCACTTAAGGATGGATAAGCTGATTTCCCTTTACTCTTTGGCGGGTTTTTTGGGTATGAACAGGGATGTCTATCTGGCGGAGCTCTTATTAAGGCTCGTTATCAGCCTATCTGTGCTCGCACTTACCTTACCCTTAGCCTACCATCTTTTAAAAGAGCGTAGCTTTCTAAAGCCATCTATGTTTTTTCTTCTTTACATAGCCCTTTACATACTTAGCTTGAACCTTATAAATATCACTGCCCAAGAGCTGGGACGCAGTCCCCTTTGGGGAGCCTTACCCTTTTTTGTGCTTGTTTTACTCTCCTTCAAAAGCCTTTACTATCTGGGCAAAGGGTTCAGGGTCTAAGCTGGCGGTTCCCACCAAAAGACCATCCACATCGGGCATAGAAAGAAAGTCTTTGGCGTTCTTTGGGCTTACACTGCCCCCATACAAAACCCTAACCTCTCCCAAAAACTCCTTTATAAACCTATGGACAAACTGGGCATCCTCCGGCGTGGCGGGCGTTCCTGTGCCTATTGCCCAAACTGGCTCATAGGCTATGTCAATGTTGCCCGCTAAATCTTCCAAGCCGGACAATCCAAGCTTTAGCTGGCTTTCCACCACCTTTAAGGTCATGCCCGCATTTCGGTCCTCTATCTTTTCCCCCACACAAAGGATGGGTCTTAGTCCCTTTTCCAAGCAGGCTATAACCTTTTTGTTTATCATCTCGTCGGTTTCTCCAAAGAGCCACCTTCTTTCTGAGTGCCCCACTATAACATAAGACACGCCAAGTTCCTTAAGCATGCTAAGGGATATTTCTCCCGTAAAGGCTCCCTTTTCCTCATAGTGGCAGTTTTGGGCTCCGAGCTTTATATGGCTATCCTTTAGCATTTCTCCTGCCACACAAAGGGAGGTAAAGGGAGGACAAAGAAGAATTTCCGTGTTTTTAACATCCCTTACAAGTTCCAAGAGCTTTGTTATGTACTCCCTCGTTTGGGAGGGGGTTTTGTTCATTTTCCAGTTTCCCGCAATTAGCTTCATAGCAAAATATTCTACAATATTTGTATGGAAAGGGCTTTAGTGGGTATAATAATGGGGAGCATCTCCGACTGGGAGTATCTAAAGCCCGCTTATGAAGTTTTGAAGGAGTTTGGAGTGCCCTGCGAGGTTAAGGTAGTCTCTGCCCATCGCACGCCGGAACTTATGTTTGAGTACGCCAGAACCGCAAGGGAAAGGGGCATAGAGGTGATCATCGCTGGCGCGGGAGGGTCTGCCCACCTGCCGGGTATGACCGCCTCCATGACTACCTTGCCAGTTATAGGTGTTCCCATACCCACAAAGCATTTCGGAGGTGTTGATTCTTTACACTCCATCGTCCAGATGCCCGCGGGCATTCCTGTGGCTACTGTGGGCATTGGCAACGGTGCCAACGCAGGACTTTTGGCGGTCAGGATCCTTTCCATAAAGCACCCAGAGCTTGAGAAAAAATTGCAGGATTACACCAAAAAGTTGGAGGAAATGGTGGCTAAGATGAACGAAGACCTGAAAAATATGCTATAATAAATAGAATGGAGGAAGGAAATGGCACTGAGGATCAGGCTCTCTAAGTTCGGTAGAACCCACCATCCCATATACCGGATAGTGGTGATGGATAGCGGTTCTCCAAGGGAAGGTAAGTATGTGGATATTTTGGGAACTTATGACCCAAAGAGAAAAGAGCTTTTGGATATAAAACCAGAAAAGGTGAAAGAATGGCTTGAAAAAGGTGCAGAGCTTACCGACAGGGCGAAAAGCATACTCAAAAACGCAAAAATACTCTAAAAGGAGGTAGTTCCATGAGCCAACTGAGAGACATCGTAGAGATCACCGCCAAGTCCCTTGTGGACAACCCCAACGGGGTCAATGTGGTAGAAATAGAAGGGGAAAAGACCATAGTTATTGAGCTGAGGGTGGACAAGGGGGACATAGGAAAGGTAATAGGCAAGCAGGGCAGGATCGCCCGAGCCCTCAGGATTATCCTATCCGCCATGGGTAGGAAGACCAACAAGAGGGTGGTTTTGGAAATATTAGAGTGATACATTCTTCAGGTGCACTATACGACCACCCTCCACTAAGATAGCATCTACCCTGCACTCCTGTGCGGGGGCTTTTGAAAGAAATTCTTCTGCACACTTGTATATACGTTGGAGTTTTCTGTAGTCAATACGCTCCGCGGGGTTTAGCTTTGTGGTTGTTCCTTTAACCTCCACGAAAACCAAAACATCTCCGTCTAAGGCTATAATGTCTATCTCTCCACCCCTGCAGTAAAAGTTTCTATGAAGGATCCTATACCCAAGGCTTGTTAAATATTCGCAGGCTATGTCTTCAAAGCATCTACCCTTCTTCAATTTCCTCTATAACCTCCTCCAAGGTTATGGGAGTGGTGCCCAGCTTTCCTACCACTATGCCTGCGCATAGGTTTGCAAGCTCGCAGGCAATATGCCAATCTTTGGTGGCTATGTAAGCAGAGGTGAGCACAGCCACCGCGGTGTCTCCTGCACCCGAAACATCATAAACCTGCTTTGCCCTTGCGGGAAAATGAAAGTATTCCCTATCAAATAGGGACATGCCCTTGGCACCCAAGGTTATAACCAAGGTTTTCAGCCCAAGCTCCTCTTTTAGCTTCCATCCGAGCGTTTCCACCGGTTTGTCTCCGCCCATCTGCTTTGCCTCTTTTTCGTTGGGAGTCATGAAGTCCGCACCAAAGTAAAGATGCTTATTAACAGGTCTTGGGTCTATGGAAATAAAAACCTTCTTTTCTTTTATTCTTTCCATCAACCGCTGGCATACAACTCCCTTGGCGTAGTCCGAGACTATAATCCCATCCACATTTACATCAAGCCTTTCAAGGAGTTCCTTTAAAACATTTCCCTCTATTGGTCTTTTGTCTTCCCAGTCTATACGCAGGAGTTGTTGGGACATAGAAACCACCCTTGCCTTTTCTGTGGTTGGTCTTTGTGGATCCTCCACCGTTAGATCCTCTATGCTCGCAGACTTCATAAGCCCCCTTAGGATGTGCCGTCCGTAATCTGCTCCCACCACGCCCACCAGGTAAGTTTTTACACCCAAATTAGCCAAATTGTTCGCCACATTGGACGCACCGCCTAAACGGAACTCTTCCCTTTCCACCTCCACCACTGGAACCGGTGCCTCGGGTGAGATCCTTTCCACCCTCCCAAAGATATACCGATCAAGCATAATGTCTCCAACCACCAAGATCTTTAAGTCCTTCATTTTCCTGAGAGCCTCAAGCATCCTATCCTTCATCAGTTTTAGTCTATCACAACCTGAACCTGATGCATCTCATAAACTTTTGCAACAAACCGCAGATGGTATAAAATACTAAACCCACTATGGCTATAAAAAAGGTAGACAGAAAGGCTTTTCTGAACATAATAGAAACTGTGCTCTTTGTGGATTTTATAAAGGGGCTTTCGGTTACCCTTAAGAACCTTCTCCGAAGGCCCATAACCACCAACTATCCGGTGGAAAAGCTTACACCCCCAAAGCGCTACAGGGGAGCCCACGGACACTTTGTATGGGATGGAACAGAGCCAGACTCCCTAAGGGCTATAGAAAAGTTTATGAGCTTTGAGAAGGGCAAAAGCAGATGTGTTGCCTGTTATATGTGTCAGACTGCCTGTCCTATGCCCACTCTGTTTAGGATAGAAGCGGTGCAAATGCCCGACGGCACAAAAAAGGTGGTGCGTTTTGATATGAACTTACTAAACTGTCTCTTCTGTGGTCTTTGTGTGGATGCCTGTCCGGTGGGCTGTCTTACCATGACGGACCTTTATGAGCTGGCAGGATATTCCCGTAGGTCGGCTGTCCTTAAAATGGACAAACTGGAAGAGAACGCCATAGACTGGAAAAAGAGAAGGGGCAACGAACCGGACAGAATTTGGATAGACGACGAACACAGAGAACGCCTTTGGGGGAAGATAGAGTGGAGTGGCTGATTTTCGGCTTTCTAAGTCTTTGGCTTTTGGTGTCGGTCTTTGGTACCCTTTTCCTGAAAAACCCGGTGCATGTGATCCTTGCTTTCTTATCGGTTATATTGGCTATAGCGGGCATCTTTTTGCACCTTGGGGCAGAGCTTTTGGCGGGTTTGCAACTCATAATATACGCGGTTGCCATAATCGTCTTTTATGTTCTGGTTATAACCACCATTCCTTGGGAAAAGGTAAAGAAATTTGAAGGCATTTACAAAAGAGAAGCCCTCTTGGCAGTGCCCTTTTTGCTGATCTCTTTCCTTCCCATCGCATACATGGTTCTGGAGGGTAAGTTTGCCGTCTCCGAGAGGGTTATAACAGAGGGCAACATCCGAAGCGTGGGCAAAACCCTGTTTACTAACTACCTCTTTCCTTTTGAGGTGGCTTCTGTTATACTTTTAACCGCAATGATCGGAGCCATCCTCCTTGGGAGGAAAGAGGAGTGAAAATAGAAATAGCTTATACTCTTATAAGCATTTTTTTATTCCTCTCTGGGCTTTTTGGTGTTATCATAAGGAAAAACCTTATAACCCTTTTGGTGAGCACGGAGCTAATGCTAAACGGTGTGAATTTAGGGCTTGTTAGTATGGATAAAATGGTGGGTGGTGTAGAGGGGCAGGTTTTTGCCCTCTTTGTGCTTACCGTAGCTGCAGCGGAGGTAGCGGTAGGTTTAGGCTTGGTGGTAGCCATATTCCGCCTGAGAGGCTATGAAAGCTCCTCTGAAATAACCCAACTAAGGGACTGATATGGACGCGTTGTTAATTATCCTTTTCCCACTTCTTGCCTTTTTGCTTATAGGACTTTTTGGCAGAAGACTGGGAGATTTACCTTCAGCTATAATAACAGTCTTAGGAAGTGCCCTCTCTTTTCTCTTTTCAATCCTTGCCCTCTTGAAAGCTTTGAACTCTCCTTTTTCTGTGAAACTCTACGACTTTATTAGCCTCGGCTCCTACACCCTCACCCTCGGTCTCTACTTTGACCCGCTTTCTGCCATTACTACTTCCCTCGTATGTTTTATATCAACCCTGATATTCATCTACTCCATAGGATACATGGAAAACCTCTTTGGACAATGGACCTACAAATTCTACGCATACCTCTCTTTATTCCTCTTTTCAATGCTACTCATAGTGCTTTCGGATAACCTGCTTGGCATGTTCTTCGGTTGGGAAGGTGTGGGTTTGGCATCTTATCTTCTAATCGGCTACTTCCACCAGCAAAAATACGCCACAAACTCAGCCTTTGAAGCCTTCGTTATGAACCGCATAGGAGACTGGCTGTATCTGTTTGGTATATTCTCTATCTTTTACCTCTCTGGAAGCTTGAACCTTTTGGAGATATTCTCCAAGGTCAAAGAAATAGACCCTAACCTGCTTGGGCTTGCGGTTTTGCTACTCTTTGGTGGTGCAGTAGGGAAGTCAGGACAGGTTCCACTTCATACGTGGCTACCAAACGCCATGGCAGGTCCCACGCCCGTGTCAGCCCTTTTGCACTCTTCCACCATGGTAGCAGCGGGCGTGTATATGGTAGCAAGGCTGTATCCCGTGTTTGAGTCTGCACCGCAGAGTTTAAAGGTAGTAGCCCTCATTGGAGGAATTACTGCACTGTTTGCATCGCTGGCGGCTACATCTCATACAGACATAAAGAAGATCATAGCCTTTTCCACCATGAGTCAATTAGGTTTGATGTTTTTAGCCTTGGGCATAGGAGATAGAAGTTCTGCCATGTTTCACTTGACTACTCATGCCTTTTTCAAGGCACTACTGTTTTTGTCGGCGGGTTCCATAATACACGCCTTTCACCATCATGTTCATGACATATATGAAGTGGGAGGGCTAAAAAAGTACATGCCCATAACCTATGCCGCCTTTTTTGTGGCGGCGTTGGCATTAGCGGGCATATTTCCCTTTGCGGGATTTTGGAGTAAGGACCTGATAATAGCCAGTAGCTATGAGGCGGATTTTGGTTTGGGAGTATTTGTAAGCTTTGTAAGCTTTTTGACAGCTTATTACATATTCAGGGAAGGGTTTGTAATGTTTTACGGACCAGAGAGGCACAAGGAACACTTTGAGGAGGAACCACACGAGGCACCCTCTGTTATGCTTGTGCCCATGGTGGTGTTAGCCATAGGTTCAGCGGTAGTGGGCTTTTTTGAAGGTTGGTATATGAGTGCATTGAAGGATCACAAGGAGATGCATTTAAACATAGCCATAAGTTCGGTGGTAATAGCCCTTTTGGGAATAGGTTTAGCTTATTTGGTGTTTGTCAAGAGGGTTTTGGACCCAGAAAAGCTATATCAATCCCTAAAGCCTGTTCATACCACCTTCAGAGAACAGTTCTTCACGGAAAGGTTGTACCACAAGGGGTTCGCAAAGGGCTATATGGAACTCTCAAGGGGTCTTTTCTTGGTGGGTGATAGGTTCTTAATAGATGGTTTTATAAACCTTCTGAACTTTCTTTACTTCAGAGTGGTTAAGTTTCTGTGGCTCAAGCTGGACATATACACGGTGGATCTCCTCGTTAATGGGGTTGCCAGGTTTTCCTTTAGGTTTGGGAGAAAAGCAAGCCTAATACAAACTGGTCTTCTAAACAACTATGTAGCCTTTTTGCTCTTTGGATTGGTTGTTCTGCTGGGAATAATCATCTACTTTATGGGGTGAGCCATGGAACTTGTGCCTGCGGTTTTTCCCTTCATTCCTTTGAGTATAGTCCTGCTGTTGCTGGGCATAGTGCTCATTGTTCTTCTTGAGGAAAAATTTGCCAAGTGGATTGCCCTTGTTTTTTCGGGTGCAGTTCTTGTTCTCTCTTTGGTTTCCCTCCTTTACTTTGACTTTTCTCAAGCCCAAAAGGTTCAGTTTTACCAGAGCATCACCCTAATTGAAGAGCTAAGGCTGAGTCTCTCCTTTGGTGCAGACGGGCTTTCCTACCTTATGTATATTCTTACCACCTTGGTTTCCTTTGTAGCCATATGCTGGTCTATAAGGGACCATCAGATAAACCACCGGCTGAAGGAATATTACGCCTGGTTTTTGCTCTCTGAAAGTGCCCTTGTAGGTGTATTCACCAGTTGGGACATGCTCGTTTTTTATGTCTTTTATGAGCTTACCCTTGTGCCCATGTTCTTTGTTATAGGCATATGGGGCTATAAGCTAAGGCTATACTCTGCCTACAAGTTCTTTGTTTATATCTTTGTCTCTTCTTTGTTCTTACTTCTGGGGGTAGTGAGCATTGCAGTGGAGCATTACAGACAGTTTGGTAAACTCTCCTTTTCCTATTTTGACCTCTTGCAAAACCAGTATAGCTTGGCTTTTGGTCTTTTCCTTTTCCTTCTCTTCTTTATTGCCTTTGCGGTAAAGACGCCCATAGTGCCCTTTCATACATGGCTTCCCGATGCCCACGGCGAAGCTCCCACCGCTGGTTCTGTGGTGCTGGCGGCGATACTCTTAAAGATGGGCACCTATGCCCTCCTAAGGTTTAACATTAGGCTTTTCCCAAAGGTTGCGGTCTTTTTGATGCCAGTCCTTGTGCTTTGGGGTATAGCCACCATAATTTTTGCCTCTTGGTTCACCATAAGCCAGAGCAATGTTAAGCGTTTTGTTGCATACTCTTCTGTTAGCCACATGGGCTTTGTGGTAGCGGGTATGTTTTTACTCAACAAAGAGGGTCTCAGGGCGAGCATAATGGAGATGTTTGCCCATGGACTTACCTCAGCCTCTTTATTTATGATGGCGGGTTTTATATACAACAGACTGCACAGCTTTAACATGCAGGCACTGAGGGGTTCTATAAGGTTTATGCCAGTGTTTGCGGTTCTTACTGCCATAACGGGCTTTTCTTCTATGGGTCTTCCGGGTGGTTCTTCCTTTTGGGGTAAGTTTTTAACCATAATGGGGGCAAAGGAATACACCTTGCGGTTGGCACTCCTTGTCCTTGCGGGTGCCTTCTTCAGCGTCCTTTATGTGCTTTATCTGTTAAAAACCCTATACTTGGATGTTAAAGAGGAGGGTAGGCTTGTCCATTTTACGGATGTTAGAGGGTTTAAGTTGGTTGCCTTCCTGTTGGTGGTGGTGCCCATGCTTTTGGTGGGGCTTTTACCTTTCCTCTTCTTTGCCTTCTTTGACGCCCACATTGACCTTCTTCTTAGGATGGTATTAAAAAGCTTAGGGGGTGGCTTATGGAACTAAAGGATCTAATCCAGATTGAAATTCCAAAGCTTGCCCTCTTTGTTCCAGAGTTGATCGTTCTGATCACGGGCTTTGTACTCTTCAGCCTTGACCTTATATACAAAAGGCTCTCCCATACTTTGGCAATAAGCGTTAGTGTGATAGGCTACACCTTGGCACTGCTCTATCTGGTCTTTAACTTTGACCTCAGAGGAGAGACCTTTTATGGGCTCTATGTTAGGGATTCCTTTTCCTCTTTGCTTCAGGTTTTTATGATACTGCTTACCATAATCCTTCTTGCCTTTACGCTTCAGTACCAGAGATTTAAAAGGTCCCTTTATGGAGAGTTTTATTACCTTCTGTCCTTCTCCCTTTTGGGTGGTATGGTCCTTGCCAGTTCTTATAACCTGCTTCTTATATACATAGCCCTTGAGGCGGTTTCTGTGTCCTTTTATATCCTTACTGCCTTGCAGAGGGGGGACTTCACTTCAAAGGAGGGTGCGTTCAAATACCTAATATTGGGTGGGCTTGCCATAGCCTTGGCGTCCTATGGTGCTGTTTTCCTTTACATATACGCAGGTTCCTTTGATTTAAGGCATGTTCTTCACTTCAATGCACCGGATAAGAGCTTTCTTATTTTGGGTTTGGTCTTTTTTCTCTTTGGCTTGGCTATAAAGATAGGGGTTGTGCCCTTTCACTTTTGGCTCCCGGACGCCTATCAAGGTGCGCCCACGCCCATAACCGCCTACATGTCCAGCGTGGGCAAAATAGCCTTCTTTGCACCGGTGCTAAGGGTAATGCCCTTGGTTCAGGAGAGCTTTCATAACACTTGGGTTTTAGTAGTTGGCACCTTGGCGGTCATTACCTTCCTTTACGGAAACTTTGTGGCACTTGTCCAAAAGGATGTAAAGCGGATGCTTGCCTACTCTTCCATAGCCCACTCGGGCTACATTTTGGCAGGGGTGTCCGTAGCCAATGCCATAGGATTAAAGGCAGTCATTTACTTTCTTTTGGCATACTCTATAATGGGTATGCTTGGCTTTTTGGTTCTGGCAGTTTTGGAGCGTAGCGGAAATTGGGAAAACAAGTTGGAAGACTTTGACGGGCTAAAGCACTCGCAGGGCTTTATGGCTTGGGTTTTTGCCATAGCCCTTTTATCACTCCTTGGTATTCCTCCCACAGTGGGCTTTTTGATAAAGGCTCTAATTTTTATGTCTTTGGCTTACGGTAAACTGTGGTGGGTTGGTATTTTGATGATCGTTGGAGTGGGTGTATCCACAGGATATTATTTGAGGCTGGTTGTGCTCATGTTTATGAAGGAGAGAGAAAGGCGGGCGATCGCCAATCCCACGGGTTTTGAAAGGGCGTCTATGGTTCTGATGGCAGTGTCTTTACTGATCCTTGGCATACTTCCCATGCTCCTTTGGAATTACATTAGCCCTACTTCAGAGATGCTCTTTAGGAGGTAAAGGAGATGGACTACTTGGGCTTTGTGATCTTTGGCTTTGTTATGCTTGGCATTGCCCTGCTTATGGTCTTTTTAAACTACCTGCTTGGACCAAAGGCTCCATCAGCCCTAAAGGACTATCCTTACGAATGTGGTGTGCCTCTTTATGATAAATCCGCACAGGCAACCTTTCATCAGGGCTATTACCTTTTGGGACTACTCCTCTTGCTCTTTGACATAGAGGCTGCCTTTCTATTTCCTTGGACGGTGGTTTATAGGTATTTGGGAGTTTTTGGTTTTGTGGAGATGTTTTTGTTCATATTCATACTGATCTACGGGTTGCTTTATGCCTGGAGAAAGGGCGCCCTTGATTGGCAGTTTGAAGAAGAGTATATTGATTAAACAAATGAAGAGCTCTGAGGCTCTAAATGAAGAGCTTTTTGGGCTTGTAAAATATTACGGAGGTTAAACAATGCCCTGGGCTAAGGAAGAGGACTTTTTGGAACTTAAGAAGAAGTTTAAAGACCTACAGATTGAGGTAAAGCCCACCATTACAAACCTTCATATCCCAAAGCACGAGCTCATTGAACTTCTCAAGGAACTAAAACAAATGGGCTACAAGCTCTTTATAGACCACTCGGTGGTGGATTTTCCCGATAGATCTCCGAGGTTCCAAGCCTTTTACATACTCTACAATGTGGATGAGCGAAAGAGGGTTGTGGTAAAAACTTGGACAGATGGAACACTTCCCAGTATTGAAAAGCTTTGGTTTGCGGGCAAGTGGGCGGAGAGGGAATGCTACGATATGTTCGGCATTCAGTATGAGGGGCACGAAAACTTGGTGCGTGCCTTTATGTGGGAAACCTACCAGTATCACCCACTCAGGAAGGACTTTCCCTTGGAGGGTTATGCCAACGAATACCTTCCATCCCTCAATGAAGTTATGTGGGGTGAGAACTTGCAGGGGCTTATGAACTACGACCGCATGCATACTCCTGTGCCCACCTTGGAGGATCTGGAAATTACCGAAAAGAGAAGGTTAAAGAAAAAGGCACAGCTGGTTTTGAACTGGGGACCTTTGCACCCGGGAACACACGGCACCATGTGGTTCCTGTTTGACTTGGAGGGGGAAAGGGTGGTCCAATGCGATGTGATCTTGGGACAGCTTCACCGGGGTATGGAAAAGCTGGCGGAGAACGAAATGTATAACCAGTTTTTGGTCTATACGGACCGTATGGATTATATCTCTGCCCTTTGCTCCAATCAGGCTTGGGTGGTGGCTGTGGAAAGGCTTTTGGGTATAGAGGACCTAGTGCCCGAGAAGGCAAAATACATGCGCACCATGATGTCCGAACTACAGAGGATCAACTCCCACCTTCTTTGGCTTGGGACCTACGCCTTGGATATTGGAGCCCTGACCATATTCTTGTATGCCTTCAAGGAAAGGGAAAAGCTCATGGACATTATAGAGGGTATCACCGGTGCAAGGCTTACTATAAGCTACCCAAGGGTGGGGGGTGTTAGGATGGACCTGCCGGAGGGTGCCCTTGAGGTTATAAAAGCCTTTGTAAAGAGGTTTCCCAAAGAGTTGAAAGATTGGGAAACCATACTGAGCAGGAACAGGGTGTGGCTAAGAAGAAATGTGGGCGTGGGAATAATACAAAAGGAGGATGTGTATTTTTATGGGCTGACTGGGGCGGTGGCAAGGGGCTCTGGTGTGCCCTACGACATAAGGAAGTTTGAACCCTACGATGCCTACCCATGGGTGGAGTTTGATGTGCCAGTGGGAGAAAATGGCGACGTCTATGACCGTTATCTGGTGCGGTTGGAGGAGATGCGTCAGAGCCTTCGGATTATAGAACAGTGCGTAAGCAAGTTGGAAAAGATGCCCAAATCTGCTCCCTTCTTTGCGGAATCTCCGGATCCCAAAAAGTTAAAGTTGCCTTTGGACGGAATAGGTCTAAAGGTGCCGGAGGGTGAAATCTACTCTTCTGGCGAAAACCCACGGGGAGAGCTGGGCTTTTACATATACTCCACCGGTGGCGTAAAGCCCTACCGGGTAAAGATCAGACCGGGCTCTATGTATAACCTGTGCGTCTATCCTAAGCTTATGAAGGATAGGGTTATTGCGGATGCGGTTGCTGTATTAGCTAGCCTTGACCCGGTGGTGGGTGAAATAGACCGTTGATGTGATAAACTATTAAGCCCTTTTGGAGGAGGTTATGGAGAGCCTTTTCGTCCAGCTACTGGTGATAGGAATAAAAATACTGGTTATATTGGGGGTTGTCCTTGGGCTGGGTGCTTACCTTACCTTGGTAGAAAGAAAGGTGGCAGCGCACATTCAAAGAAGACCTGGACCTATGGTGGTGGGATGGCACGGGCTCTTGCAACCTTTGGCGGACGGACTAAAGCTTATTACCAAGGAGGACATATTCCCACGCGCTGGCAACAGGTTTTTATACAACTTAGCCTTGGTGCTTGCCCTCGTGCCCGCGGTCCTCGTCTTTGCGGTGGTTCCCTTTGGTCCGGAGTTTGAGGTTTTTGGTGTAAAGGTAAAGCCCATTCTGACAGACGTGAACGTGGGGCTACTTCTGGTCTTTGCCCTCGGTTCCATGGCGGTTTATGCTATAGCCTTGGCAGGTTGGGCATCCAACTCTAAATACGCACTCATTGGTAGTATGAGAAAGGCGGGCATAATAGTTTCCTATGAGGTGGTAATCACCTTTGCGGTTATGGGTCCTGTCATCCTCGCAGGTACCCTCTCCACCTACGAGATCGTCCAACAGCAGATTAACCAAAAGCTCTGGTATATATGGCTTCAGCCCATAGCCTTTGTAGTATATATGTTTGCCATGCTGGCGGAGACGGGAAGAGTTCCCTTTGATATTCAGGAAGCGGAAGCGGAGTTGGTGACGGGCTTTACCGTAGAGTACGGGGGCATAAAGTTTGGTCTCTTTCCCTTGGTGGAGTGGTATGTGGAGGTGCTTTCTCTGTCTGCCATAGCGGTGGTTCTCTTTTTGGGTGGATGGTCTCCCATAAACATTCCCTTCTTGGGCTTTATAGACCCGCTGTTTTTCTTGGGACCGCTGTCTCCATTTGTTTGGTTTATTTTAAAGGTTGCTCTGCTATTTCTTTTCGTTCTTTGGCTCCATTGGACCCTGCCACGGTATAGGATAGACCAGATTACAGAGACCGCCTGGAAGGTAATGCTTCCGCTTACTTTTGTAAATTTGGTGCTTACCGCAGTCCTTGCACCCATTGTATGGAGGTGAGCCATGATTAAAAAGGTCTTTGAAAAACCACTTTCTTGGTTTGAGAGGATCTTTTTTATAGACTTTATAAGGGGCCTTTCCGTTACCATAAGACACGCCTTCAGTAAAACGATAACCACCCACTATCCTTACGAAAAGCTCACTCCGCCCAAAAGGTTCAGGGGTTTTTTTGGTCATAAGGTGGTGGATGGCAGAGAGCCACAGCCCGCCTTTGACGAGTGGGTGGAGAGGTTTAAGATTGAAGTGGAACCCGGTAGAAGCAGGTGTGTGGTATGTTTGCTGTGTAAAAGGGCTTGCCCTGTTCCTCAGCTCTTTGAGATAGAGGGAGAAAAACTGCCCAACGGCAAGAGAAGGGTAAGCGTTTTTAACATGAACATGCTTCTTTGTACTTTTTGTGGTTTTTGCGTGGATGCTTGCCCGGTGGATTGTCTCTTTCAGAGCGACATTCACGAAACCGCCAGTTATAGCAGGAAGGACTCGGTCTTAACCTTGGAGGTGTTGGAGCGTATAGGTAGGGACTGGCAGAGGAGAAGGGAAAAGGAACCAGACAGAATTTGGATAGACGACGCCCAGAGGATGCGCCTTTGGTACGAAAACGACCTAAAGTTGCCAGAGGTGAAAAAGCAATGATGCAGTGGATTGCCTTTCTGTTTTTTGCCTCTATGACCCTTCTGTCCGCCCTTGGGGTGGTTTTTCTTTCAAATATTATCTATGTGATCCTTTCCTTGCTCTCTACCTTGGTTATGGTGGCGGGTATATTCTTTGTGGCGGGGGCAGAGTTGGTGGGGGCTTTGCAGCTTCTCATCTATGCGGTTGCCATAGCAGTTTTTTACGTACTGGTGTTAACCGCGGTGCCCTGGGAGAAAGCCCTCAAAAAGGACAGTCATTACCGCATTGAGGGAGTTTTGACCTTTCCCATACTCTTGGCTTTTTACTTGGAGATCATATTGGTTTTTCTCTTGGGTGTTAGTGTGTCTCCCAAGGGTCAGATAAGGGAGTTCATCCAAAACCTTGGCAACACACAGGTGGTGGGTTCTATTCTCTTTAGTAAGTATTTCTTTGCCTTTGAGTTGGTGTCCCTGGTGCTTTTGGTGGGTATGATCGGAGCGGTAATCGTAGGAAGGAAGGAGGATAAAACCTATGAAGATAGTACCTCTTGAAGCGTACTTAATTCTGTCTGTACTTTTGTTTGGACTTGGCGTTTTTGGAATGATCGTCAGGAGGAACTTGGTGGCCATACTCATGAGCACGGAGCTTGCCCTGAACGCGGTTAATATTGCCTTCGTCGGTGCGGATAGCCACTTGGGATTGCTGGACGGTCAGATTTTTGCCCTCTTTATCATAGCCCTTGCGGCGGTGGAAGCGGCGGTAGGTCTTGGTATAATAGTAGCCATATTTAGACTTAGAAAGGTAGAATCCAGCGACGAGTTAACAGACATGGGAGGATAATATGGAGGTTCTTATAATTCTTTTTCCCTTTATTGCCTTTTTGCTGATAGGACTTTTTGGCAGAAGGTTGGGAGATTTACCCTCAGCCATTATAGCAGTTTTAGGAAGTGCCCTGGCATTCATCTTCTCAATCCCTGCCCTCTTGAAAGCTTTAAGCTCTCCTTTTTCTGTCAAACTCTACGACTTTATCAGCCTCGGCTCCTACACCCTCACCCTCGGTCTCTACTTTGACCCGCTTTCTGCCATTACTACCTCCCTCGTTTGCTTTATCTCAACACTCGTCTTCATCTACTCCATTGGATACATGGAAAACCTCTTCGGACAATGGACCTACAAATTCTACGCATACCTCTCTTTATTCCTCTTTTCTATGCTACTCATAGTGCTGTCGGATAACCTGCTTGGCATGTTCTTCGGTTGGGAAGGTGTGGGATTGGCATCTTATCTTTTAATCGGCTACTTCCACCAGCAAAAATACGCCACAAACTCAGCTTTTGAAGCCTTCGTTATGAACCGCATAGGAGACTGGCTGTATCTGTTTGGTATATTCTCCATCTTTTACCTCTTTGGAAGCTTGAACCTTTTGGAGATATTCTCCAAGGTCAAAGAAATAGACCCTAACCTGCTTGGGCTTGCGGTTTTGCTACTCTTTGGTGGTGCAGTAGGGAAGTCAGGACAGGTTCCACTTCATACGTGGCTACCAAACGCCATGGCAGGTCCCACGCCCGTGTCAGCCCTTTTGCACTCTTCCACCATGGTAGCAGCGGGCGTGTATATGGTAGCAAGGCTGTATCCCGTGTTTGAGTCTGCACCGCAGAGTTTAAAGGTAGTAGCCCTCATTGGAGGAATTACTGCACTGTTTGCATCGCTGGCGGCTACATCTCATACAGACATAAAGAAGATCATAGCCTTTTCCACCATGAGTCAATTAGGTTTGATGTTTTTAGCCTTGGGCATAGGAGATAGAAGTTCTGCCATGTTTCACTTGACTACTCATGCCTTTTTCAAGGCACTACTGTTTTTGTCGGCGGGTTCCATAATACACGCCTTTCACCATCATGTTCATGACATATATGAAGTGGGAGGGCTAAAAAAGTACATGCCCATAACCTATGCCGCCTTTTTTGTGGCGGCGTTGGCATTAGCGGGCATATTTCCCTTTGCGGGATTTTGGAGCAAGGACCTGATAATAGCCAGTAGCTATGAGGCGGATTTTGGTTTGGGAGTATTTGTAAGCTTTGTAAGCTTTTTGACAGCTTATTACATATTCAGGGAAGGGTTTGTAATGTTTTATGGACCTGAGAGGCACAAAGGACACTTTGAAGAGGAACCACACGAGGCACCCTCTGTTATGCTTGTACCCATGGTGGTGTTAGCGATAGGCTCAGTGGTAGTGGGCTTTTTTGAAGGTTGGTATATGACCGCATTAAAGGATCACAAGGAGATGCATTTAAACATAGCCATAAGTTCGGTGGTAATAGCCCTTTTGGGAATAGGTTTAGCTTATTTGGTGTTTGTCAAGAGGGTTTTAGAACCAGAAAAGCTATATCAATCCCTAAAGCCTGTTCATACCACCTTCAAAGAACAGTTCTTTACGGAAAGGTTGTACCATAAAATACTGGCGGGAGGGTACATGCTATACTCCAAGGTGCTCTATACTACCTTTGAAAGACAGTTTATAGATGGGCTCGTTAATGGCTCTTATGTGTTGTCCTCTGCCCTTGGTAGTCTTTTTAAGGGACTCCAGCAGGGAAGGGTGAATTTGTACGTTCTCTTTCTTTTGGTAGGCTTTAGCCTTCTCGTTTTGATAACTTTTTTGGGAGGTAGATGATGGGTGTGCTTTTGACGGTGGCAATCTTTCTGCCTTTGGTTTCTGCCCTTTTGGTGGCGATTGTCCGAAATAGTGCCTTTTCAAGGGTTATATCCATAGCCACCTCTGTGGTTGTGTTTTTGATCGCTGTCTATCTTGGGTTTAACTTTGATTGGAACAATCCTTCCTTTCAGCATACCATCAAACTGCCCTGGATACAGCCCCTTGGCATATCCTTCAGTCTGGGGCTTGATGGTATGGGTATGGCACTATTCTTGCTTACCGCCCTTATGTTTGTGGTTGCCTTTGTTTGGTCTGTGAAGATTGAGGACAGACCCAATTTATACCACGCCCTCTTTTTGCTGCTTGAGACCGCTTGTCTTGGCGTTTTCTCTGCGTTGGACCTATTCCTCTTTTACCTCTTTTGGGAATTTATGCTTATCCCAATGTACTTCATCATAGGTTTTTGGGGACACGAAAGAAAGGTTTACGCGGCTAACAAGTTCTTTGTTTATACCTTCTTTGGTAGCATATTCTTGCTTTTGGGTATAGCGTCGGTGGTAATTTATGGCTACATAGTCTCAGGAAGCGTTAGCTTTGATTATTTCTTCCTGAAGAATATTCAGTATCCATTGTGGGTACAGCTTGTGGCTTTTCTACTCTTTGGGCTTGGTTTTGCGGTAAAGGTGCCCATGTGGCCCTTCCACACGTGGCTTCCCGATGCCCACGTGGAGGCTCCTACCGCAGGGTCTGTGATCTTGGCAGCGGTGCTTTTAAAGATGGGAACTTACGGCTTTGTTAGGTATTCCCTTCCAATGTTCCCAGAGGCGAGTAAATATTATGTGCCCTTGATATTCTTCCTCAGTGTGGTTGCCATAATATACGCTGCAATGATGGCTATAGCCCAGACCCACATAAAGAGGCTTATTGCCTATTCCTCCATAAGTCACATGGGTCTGGTTACCTTAGCTACCTTTGCCTCCGACTGGAACGCTTTGAATGGTGCCATATACATGATGGTAGCCCACGGGCTATCTTCTGCTGCCCTGTTTATGTCTGCGGGTTTTATTTACGACCGCATTCACTCCTACCACATGGATGACCTTGGAGGACTAGCCAGATACATTCCTAACTTGGCTATCGTGTTCATGCTGAGCGGTCTTGTGGGTATAGGATTTCCGGGTCTTGCGGGCTTTGTGGCGGAGTTTCTCATCCTTCTTGGTACCTATAAAAACTACCCTGTTTGGGCTTTTGTAGCGGGTGTGGGAATGGTCCTTGGTGCTGCATACTTCCTTTACATGTACAAGAGAGTTATGTTGGAGGAGGAAACCATATCCGATTACAGGAGGGAAAAGTGGAGCCATCTTAAGGAC
>JAPYWH010000015.1 GCA_028276475.1 Thermocrinis sp. | reverse complement strand
AACTTTGTGAGCGGATGGAGAAAGGGTATCACCTTGCTTACTTACTTGTATGCTTATGCAGTAGGCTACAGCTTCTACAGAAATATCAAAGTTCAGCTATGTGCTTGATTTCTCACTCAGCGTGTATTTTTAATTATAATCCTTTCCTGATGACGCCTCACCGAATAATACTTCTCTCTTACTTGGTGTTGATAGCCATCGGGACTTTGCTACTCTATCTGCCCATATCCACCTACGAAGGGATTAGCTTCATAGACGCCTTATTCACCGCCACCTCTGCAGTTTCCGTTACGGGTCATGTGGTAGTGGATACCTACAAGACCTTTACACCTTTTGGAAAATTTGTAATTCTCCTACTTATTCAGATAGGCGGGCTTGGATACATGGGATTTACCACCTACTTTTTGATTCTCCTGAGAAGAAAGTTGAGCCTAAGGGACCGAATACTTTTGGCAGAATCGGTCAATTACCCTGGACTGCACGGCTTGGTGAGATTTCTCAAAAGGGTTGTGCCCTTTGTTGTTGGGGTTGAGCTTTTGGGTGCCTTGCTTCTCCTTCCGTCCTTTCTAAGGCACTTTGACCTGCCCACCAGTTTGGCAATGGGTATATTTCATTCGGTTTCTGCCTTTAACAACGCGGGCTTTAGCATACTGCCCGAGGGGCTCTCACCCTTCAGGAGTAGCCTATGGCTCAATTTAGTCCTTAGCCTTTTGATCATCTTGGGAGGCTTGGGCTTTTATGTGATCCACGAGCTCATACTATACCAAAAAAAGGAAATTCAAAGGCTCTCCACCCACACCAAGCTTGTGCTTGTATTTACACTCTTTCTAATTGTGGGAGGCTTTTTTGTTCTTCTGTCTGATAACATCAGATGGGAAGGCTACAGCCTAAAGGAAAAGCTCCTCATTGCCTTTTTCCACAGTGTTTCCTCAAGGACTGCAGGTTTTAGCACGGTGGACCTGAAAAACTTTTCGGAGGGAGGGCTCTTCTTTTTGGTGGTTCTTATGTTTGTGGGCACAGGTCCCGGCGGAACGGGTGGTGGCATAAAGATCACCACCGCGGTGGTTATAATCCTTGTAGTTCATAGCTACCTAAAGGGCAGTGGTCAGGTGGTGGTCTTTGGAAGAAGAATACCGGAAGATACCATCCAAAGGGCTTTAACCATCTTTGTTCTGTCCTTCACCTATACAACCCTTGCCACGCTAATACTTACCCATACGGAAAAAACTCCGCTACTTCCCACCCTTTTTGAAACAGTTTCCGCTTTCTCTTCGGTGGGGCTATCCGTAGGAAACCCTCAGGGGCTTAGCCTTTGCGCAGATTGGTCTCCTTTTGGAAAGGTAGTAATTATAATTACTATGCTGATGGGAAGGATGGGAATAATGAGCTTTATGCTCGCCCTTTATGGCAAGGGAGAAGAGAGCAGGATAAAACCTCCTGAAGCAAGGCTATTGCTATGAAGAAAAAAAACAGAACCTTTGGTGTTATAGGGCTCGGCAGGTTTGGCTATCATGTAGCAAGAACCTTGGCGCAGGGGGGCGCGGAGGTGATAGCCTGCGATGTGGATGAGGAGAAGGTTAGGGAGGTCTCCGAGTATGTGTCTTTGGCTTATGTGTTGGACGCAACGGATGCAAAGGCACTCAAAGAGTCCGGCATAGCCAACGTGGATACTGCAGTGGTTAGCATAGGAGAAAACATAGAGGCAAGCATACTTATCGTGGTTCAGTTAAAGGAGTTGGGAGTAAAAGAAGTGGTGGCAAAGGCAATAACCCCTCTGCACGGCAAGGTGCTCGAAAAATTAGGAGTTGATCGGGTGGTCTATCCGGAAAAGGAGATGGCTATAAGGGTTGCCCACTCCCTTTTGGCGGGTGAGTTTATAGAGGAAATACCCATCGGAGAAAAGCATAGCCTTTTTGAACTAAAAGCCTTTGACTTTATGCTGGGCAAGACACTGAGGGAGTTGGACGTTAGAAGGCGTTTTGGCGTGAGCGTCCTTGCCATAAAAAGGGGAGAAAACCTCATCGTCAACCCTATGGGAGATGAAAAAATCCTGCCGGGAGACATCCTTGTGGTGTTGGGCACCACCGAACAGCTCAGCTCTATGGCTTCTCAGTGAGCTTTTCCCTCACAAAGTCCATAAGCCCGGGCACTTCCACATCAAAGTCCAAGTAGTATAAATTTTCTGCGGGTTCTAACTTGAAAAAGTCCTTTAGGGTGGTAAGGTACAGCTTTCCCTTTTGCAACTTAAAGCCCTCATAATGATAATGGTCTGGAAAGCTCAGCCTTTCTTCTGTCTTTATGCCCAATCTTTCCAAGGTTTTAAAGAACTGCTCATTGTCTCCGAGCCCACAGAAAGCTATAAAGCTTTTGTCTTTGAAATCTAAAATCTCTCCTTCCCCTGAGGCTACCCTCCAGTTTTTTCTGTAAAGCTTAAAAGTAGGTTTTTCAATCTTGAACTCCCACTCCTTTATGTCCTGATAGGTCAGCACCACTGCGTGCGCCCTCTTCAGCCCGCCCAAAGGTTCCCTTAACCTGCCAAAGGGCAAAAGCCTGTCTTTTAAGTCCCTCTCTTTTAAAAGGACAAGGTCTAAGTCCCTCTTTAACCTTCTGTGTTGGAAGCCGTCATCAAGGATGATTAACTGAGCCTTCAGCCCCTCTTCCGCCAACTTTGCACCAAGGCATCGGTCTTCGCTCACCACCACGCTAACATCTTTTAAAAGCTTTGCCAACATGTAAGCTTCGTCTCCTACTTCCTTCCAACTTGCCCTAACTTCTCCTCTATAGCTAACAACCACCGGACCCCTTGTGCTTCTTCTGTAGCCTCTCAAAAGCACTGCGGTATGGTAGTCCTCTGCTAAGTTCTGCGCCAAAAACCTTACCAAACTGGTCTTTCCACTACCACCCACCGATAGGTTTCCCACGCACAGAATGGGAACACTAAAAGAACAGGTCTTGAGAAATCCTCTGTCATAAAGCCAGTTCCGTAGGCTAACCGCGTAGAAGTATGGGTTTAACCAGTTCATCTAAGCACAGCCCTTGCGTCTTTGAAAAGCAAATAAAAGAAGAGAACTCCACCAATGATGGCGCTCAGGTATTGGGTAATAAACCTCCAAAGGATCACAAAGCTACCCACCATGTAAGCAGGAAGAAAGTCAGAGAATACCTCCAAGCCTCCCACCTCGCCTACGCCACTTCCTCCGGGCGTAGGGCTCAAAAAAATGGCATACAGCAGGGCTATCTGCGAAAAAACAGCCCTCGAAAAGCTCACAGAGGGTTCAAAGGCAGAGATCAGAAAGGCTCCCGACAGCAAAAAGCATACATACAAAAGCACACTGCTGAGGGTAGCCAAGAGAATATGCACCTTTTTGTCCCTCAAAAAGAGCTTGCTTACGATGATAAACCTTTTCAGAGTGTATTTGACCTTCAGCATCAGGCTTTGGTTTTGGTCCTTGGACCTATCAAAGAGGTATCTGAGCACTTTGTAAGCCAAAAGGCTCAGCAATCCTAAAACTACCAATATAACAAAAAGTTTTATTGCGGATTGGGTATGCTTATAAAAGTAATAGACTAAAAGAGGGAACATAAAAACAAAAAAGGCTAGTCCTGTTAGGGTTTTCATAACTACCACGCTCATGACTTTGTGCAATCTCCCTCCCTTTCTGGAGAGGGTGTATAAAGACATCATCTCTCCTCCCACGTGGGCGGGTGTAATGGTGGCACCAAAGGTGTTTATAAAAGAGATCAAGTAGCCGTAAAAAAAAGAATACCTGAGGTTCATAGCCCGGGCAAGGATAAAGAGCCTGATGTTGTCAAAGGTGTGATAAAAAAACATGCTCAGAACAGAAAGGAACAAATACCTTTTGTCAAGCAATGAGAGAATTTCAAAGATCTCTTTGCTTACGGTCCTTTTTAGCACATAAACAAAGGAACCGGTAAGCACGAAAACAGTGAGAATGATTCCATACAATAAGGTTCTTAGCATCTGTATAATAGTTTAAGCCTATGAGCATATTTTTGCTTGGCTCAGACCAGAGGGTTGTGCGTTGTGCTCGCGTGTCCTTTGCCAAGGACGAGGAGGTGGATAAAGAGCGGGACATAAGGCTCATAAAGTTTTTGTTTGAAAACAGACATGCATCACCCTTTGAGCATGTGATATTAGCCTTTGAAAGCGATGAAGAGTTTTGGCTTTCCCTCTTGAGAAAGGTCAAAAACCCTACCTTTCAAGCCTATTGGGACGGCAAATTTTTGTGGCTGAACCTCAGGAATATCATAAACGCTTGGGAGCACATGCCAGAGGAAGTTCTAAATGTTATAGAAGAAAAACTGCCTGCGGTCTATTCGGTGGTGGTCGGAAAAGAGCCCAAAGGTTATTCAACGGACAGCGCATATGTGAAGGAGCTTTTGGAAACATCCTCGGGCTTTGTGGGTTTAGTAGATAAGTTAGAGCTGGACAGTCCGATGGATTACTACACCTTTGTGGTGGAGTGTCCTCTGTTTGTTGCACGCCAATGGCACAGACACCGATTTGGCTCATACAACGAGGTAAGTAGAAGGTACGTATCCTACGAGCCCGATTTTTACATTCCGGAGTATTTAAGGAAGCAGTCAAAGGACAACAAACAGGCGAGCGAGGATACGCCCTTGGAAGAACCTTGGAACTCCCTTTTTCTCAGAAAGATCAAGTGGTATGTGGAGGACCTAAAGACCCTCTATGCCAACATGGTGGAGAAGGGAACCGCCAAGGAACTGGCAAGGGGCATCCTTCCGCAGTTTATGAAAACGCGCTTTTACTGGACGGTGCCAAGGATCTCTTTGGATAACTTTATAACCCTGAGGACCCATCCGCACGCCCAGAAGGAGATAAGGGAGCTTGCCTTGGCAATAAAGGATATGGTAGGATATAGAGGATGGGACAGGACTATGCGACTTTAAGGGTTCCCGCAAGCACCAGCAACCTGGGTGCAGGCTTTGACACCTTTGGGCTCGCCCTGAACCTATACAACTACTTTACCGCACAGCCTTGGGACAGATGGGAGTTTGAGATAGAGGGGGAAGGGCAGGAACTTCCAAAGAACGAAGAAAACCTCTTTGCCAGAGTATATCTAAAAGCCTGCGAGCTCTTTTCCCAAAAGCCCATTCCTTTGAAGGTTAGGATGAAAAACCACATTCCCACCGCAAGGGGGCTGGGCTCCTCTGCCACCGCCATCGTGTCCGCCATAAAGCTCTGGGAACACTTCTATCAAAGGACCTTAAGCTTGGAAGAAAGGTTAAGGATAGCCTTTGAGTTTGAGCCACATCCGGACAACCTACTGCCAGCCTTTCTTGGAGGCTTTTTAGTGTGTGCAGTGGGCGAAAAGGTCCATTATCAGAGGTTGGACTTTCCGGAGGAACTAAAGGTGGTGGTTTGCATTCCAGACTTTGAGCTTTCCACAAAGAAGGCACGGGAGGTATTAAGGCAGGAAGTTTCTTTGAAGGACGCAGTCTATAACATACAAAGGGCGAGCCTTTTGGTGGCAAGCCTTTGCAAAGGGGACTATCAAGCCCTTAGGTCCGCGGTAAAGGACAGGCTTCATCAACCCTACAGGAAGTCCCTAATTCCAAACTTTGAGAGGGTTTTAGAAAGTGCATACTCGGAGGGTGCCCTTGCGGTCTTTCTAAGTGGGGCTGGTCCCACCATAGCCAGCCTTTGCCTTGAGGGGGAGGACAAGGTAGGAAGTGCCATGGTTTATGCCTTTCAAGAGGCGGGCATATCCGCAAGGTATCTATCTTTGAAGGTGGATAAAGAGGGTGCAGTTTTTACCACAGCTCCAACTTTAGGGGGTTGAGGCTAATGAGCTTTGGCAGAAATTCCCTCAAACCCTTTGGCTCCACTTTTAGAAAAACCTCCAGCAGATTGCCATAAGTTCGCGTTTTTGCAAAGGGTAGTTCCCTTAGGACCTTTTCTCTGTCTTTTGGAAAGACCGCCAAGATAAGCTTTGTGAAGGGAGGTAGGTTTTCTTCCTTTCTTCTTTCCAGCTCTTCCTCCAGAAAGTCATCCCTTAGGTATCTTTCCACCAGCTCCTCTTCCAGAAAGGTTTGCAGGTAAAACTCCTGCTCCGCCATTGCCCATGCCCTATGCACATACTTGTAAAACTCCTCCTCTGCGTTAAAGTTAGGAAGGGAAAGCAGGTTGTCTCCATGAACCAAAAAGACCTTTTTGTAGGTGCCCGAGACAGAGGGTTTAGTGTCAAAGTGCAAGCTTTCTTTTACAAGTCCGTATTTTTCCAGCTCCTCCACCGCCCTCTCCACACCAAAGCCTTGGGGAACCACAGAACCCTCGCAGTGGGGGCAATTGGGAGGACCATGCCATTTGCAACGAGTACAAAAAAGACTGTTCTGGCTTTTACTTAAAGTCAGAAAGGTGCCACACTGGGGGCATTCTGCCAAAAACTGACACTTGGGACAGTATGCATAAGAGTAGCCCGTTTTTCTTATCAGAAGGAGGGAGTTGTCCTCTAACTTTGAAAGAAGCTCTTGGGAAAAAACCTCCTCCGGCTTTCTTTTTAGAATTTTCACACTGGCAGAGTATCCAAGTTTTTCCAACTGCCAAGCACCGATCTTCACCTTCTGGTAGGTATCCACTCCAAGGCTTGTGGTGTAGTAAAAGAACTGTGAGCCGTAATACCTGTAAAGGTGGAAAAGATAGTTCCTAAGGTCTATCCCGTTGCTTAGCTTTGTATTTTGGTCTTCAAATAACACAAAGGCAAAGGGCTCCTTAAAGGGCACAAAAAGCCCGAGCCTTGAGCTCAGGATAACCCTTCCCTCCTCCTGTGCCAAAAACCAGTTTTTCACAAACTGCCTTGGGCTATCAAAGGAAGAGAGAGAAACCACCCGATCTCCAAAAAGGGGCTTTAGCTCCCTCATAAGGTAAAGAAGCGTAGAGTTCTGAAAACAAAATATGGGAAGGCTCTTGTTTTCACTTAGGGCGGACTCCGCCAAAAGGACAAGGTGTTCTAAAAGCCTTGAAAGACTTCCCACCACGAGCACTGGCTTTTGTATGCTTTTTATCAAGGATAGGCTGCCCTGCCTTAGCTGGCTCTTTGGGCTAAAGGCAAAGTTCTGCATTAGCTCCTTTTCCACTTTGACTATACCCTTGGAGACCAAAAACTGCAGGTCTTGGGAGGAAAAGCCTTCTTCTTTGAGCTCCTCCCTTGTGGCATACAGCCTCTCCCTGAGGTAGCTTAGCAGTCTTACCCTTTCTGCGTAGCTTTTGGTCTTTTTTAGCTTAGAAAGGGCAACATCAAAGGGAAGGTTAAGGCTAAAGAGCTCCACCTCCACATTTACCGCGGACCAATCTTCCACCACTTTCAAAAAGCCCTTTTCCAATAAAAGCATCACAAACTGCCATCCAAACCTTTTCTTGGCTGTTTCCTCCTTCACCCTTTTGTTTTTTGCCACCCAGTCTAAAAATCGCCCGGTCCTTTGGTCCAAGCCTACAAAGGAGGAAAGAGGGACCATAAGAAATCTCTCCTTTTTCCAGTTCCACTCGGAGGGCAAAAGTTCCCATAACAACAGCCAAGGTATTAAGCCGTATAGCATGGCGGTGTCCTTTAGGGCTGAGAGGTTCTTCTCGGAGGTCAGAGGCACCTTGTCTGGAAATACCACCTCCTTGACCTGTCCGTCGTCAGAAACGCCTACCACAAGTCCAGTTTTTCCTTCCACCAGAACCCTAAAGCCTACGGGGGAACCCTCATAAGGAAAATCCGCTTTTATACTTTCAACCCGCCCTCCGGGGAGGGCAATTTTCAAGCTTAGTTCCATAGTTTTTTAATATTAAGGGCTAGCTTCCTTATCCGCTGGGAACGTCTCAGTGGAAATTTTGAGAACAGCTTCAATGTGATAAATGCTACTCATCAAGAGATAATAAGGAACAAAGTAAGAATACTAAAACCCATCCCTTAGCCTAAATTTATTTTCATGCTGGTGCGACTAAAACTCTACAGGGACTATGATTTTGTCATAAAGGAGTTCGCTGTTCCCACAGAGCCCGGGCAGACCCTCTTGGATGTCCTCTTTTACATCAAAGAGGAGTATGACCCAACCATCTCCTTTAGAAGTATGTGCAGGGCTGGTATATGCGGAACCTGTGGAGTAAAGGCAAACCAAAAGCCCATCCTTGCGTGCAAAACCGCCATAAAAGACTTGGGAGAGGAGGTTTTGGTGGAGCCCCTTGACAACATGCAACCCGTTAAGGATTTGGTGGTGGAGCATGGAACCCTAATAGAACGCATTAGAAAGCTAAAGGTATGGTATGAACCCCTCCAAGAGAACCTTCAAAAGCTTGAGATGAGTCCATTTCTTTTAAAGAGTTTTGATTGTATTGCCTGCGGCTTGTGTGATAGTAGTTGTCCCATCTTTGTTAGCAACTCAGACTTTGGAGGTCCTATGGCTTTCTCCCGAGCTTATAAGCTACTTCAAGACAGAAGGCACTCAAAGGCAGAGGAAAGGCTCCTTCTTCTCAAAGATGCCCACATAAACCTTTGCACCCACTGTAAGAACTGCTCCCTAATTTGCCCTATGGGTGTGATGCCGGAGATATTGATCAAACTGGAAGAGGCAGAGCTTTTAAAGAGAGGAATGCTATCCCAAGGTGGCACGACTGATTTTGGCTTTTTCTGAAGTGATGAACCTGCCAAACCTTGTATCACTTACCCGCCTACTGCTCAGCCCTCTTATGCTATTTTTGGAATTTCCCCAAGCCATCGCACTGTTTATAATTCTTGCCCTAACGGACGCCTTGGATGGTTTTCTGGCAAGAAGGCTAAAACAGGAGACGGACTTGGGAAAGGTATTGGACCCTCTGGCGGATAAAACCTTACTGCTGTTAGCCCTCTATGTTCTCACTTATAGATTTCAGATGATAGAGCCTACACTCCTGTTTTCTTTGCTTTTTAGAGACCTTTTTATACTCCTTGGTGGAGGGCACATATACCTGACTAAAGGGTTTGTCCCCAAGGCAAGAATGTTGGGCAAGCTTACCACAGCCTATGTATCCCTTGCCATTCCCCTCTATTCCCTCTTTAAGTTAGGGATCTTTCTCTATCCTGCTTATGTTTTGCTCTCTCTTTCCTTCTTGGACTATCTTTTGTTCTACATGAAAACCTTATCAAAAGTTAAACTTGCCCCTGACCCTTAATCTAACTTCCTTTGACTTGTCTGAGTTTATCCTTCCTCCCACCGAAGCCCCACCCGTTATTCTTGCATTGCCTCCCACGTAGCTCTCCTTTGGGTCTTTCAGAGTGCTCTGCTGATACTCTAAGGAAAACCTATCTGTTATGTCCTTAGAAACCTTTGTGGATACTCCCACCTCGCCAGAGCTACTGAGCTGAGGCGATACGGATACGTTTAACTCAGTGCCAAACGTTTTTTCTAAGCCTTTTGTGAGGCTTCCTATCTGCGGGATCTGAGAAGCTAAAATATCTCCGAGGGATATAATTCCCTGAGCTTCTCCGCCACCCAACACAAGGTCTGTTATTATTTTTCTTGTTTCTCTTGGTGGTTCAGAACTAAGTAAAACTTTAGGATACTCGGGATCCCCCTTTAGGTCTATGAGGATCACATAATCGGGCAAGGACGATGCTATGGTTAGGTCTATGTTTTTGCTCTTTTTGTCAAACTCAAAAAAGCCAGACTTTACATAGAACTTTTTATTGAAATACTTTAGCTCTCCCCCAGAAAGTGAAAACCTAAGCTTATACTCAAGGTCATCCAGCTTGCCCTTTGCATAACCCTCCAAAGAGCTGTATAGGTATCCCTCTGGCAAATATACCCTAAGAGGCTCATAAGAAGAGACCTTTAGGTCTATTGTAAGCGGAGTTTCCTCCCTTTTTGCCTGTTTTGCCTTTGGAAAACTTCGCACTTCCACAGTGCCCGCTATGCTCAGGTCAGAGGATATTTTTACCTTTCTGTAGTCTGTGATTATAACACCCGCTCCCCTCAAAAATAGGCTACCCCTTAAATTTTCATTCCTATAGACCACAGGAACTTTGTTTGCGTTGAATTTTACCTGCAACTCTTTGTCTGTTCCCTCCGCTTCCGCGGTCAAAGAAGAACCGTTTCCCAAAAAGCTCACCGAACCCTTAAAGATCTTTCCGTCTCCGTAGAAGTAAGCGTCCCCCCTCATTGGAACACCTACATACCTAGACCTCAGTTCTATCGGTTCCTTTGATAACAAAACTAAATTGACGCCCTTTTTGTCTATGTTCAGATAGTAGTATAGGTTGCCTACAAGTGAAGTTTGAGCTCTACTTCTAAAGAGTGCGGATGTTTTTTCTAAGTTTATATGACCTTCTGAATTGAGATTAAAGCCTTCCGTTTTGCTGTAAGAAATTTTGGCGTTGCCCTCTGCATAGCGGTATATTTTTATGTTGGGTATCTCAAAGCCCTCTTTTTTTAAGTCATAGAAGCCTTCAGCTTGCGATAGCTTCAACAACTCTTCCGAGTTTAAGCTTACACTTCCACCACTAAAGAAGATTTTACCCTCCTCCAAACGTAGACCTCCTACCCTTACCTTTATGGGACCCTTTTGAAGGTCAAACCCTTTGACGTTTGCCCTCAGCATTTCTCCTTCGTAATCAAACTTGGCGTTTATGGGTATTGTTATGTCTTTGAACTTTGCGCTTCCCAAAAGCTCACCCTTGCAAGCGATCTTTGAACAGCTTTGGAGTCTATAGGAGAGCGCCAAGAAACTTCCCTTCATCTCTCCTTCCCACCTACCCTCTGTGCTAAAGGTGTAATCTGAAAGGGAAAGGACGCCCGAACCTTTGAGCTTTTCTTCCAAACGGTAGGTTAAAGAGAGTTTTTGATCCTTTATACTTCCCACCAAGAGACCATTTTTAAACTCAAAATCTCCAAGCTTTACGTTTTTCAATCCGCTTTTAAACTCTCCCTCTGGCTTTCCTTCAAAGAGTTTTATGTTAAATTCCAAGCTTGCAAGCGCCTGCACCTTTTCCTGACTTAACTTGCCCTCCAATCTGCCCTCTGCCTGCACTTCTTTATCAAAAACTCCAAAAGAAACCTGTCCCACAAGGTTTGAAAGCTCTATACCTTTTTCCTGAAAACTAAAGCCTGTAAAGGTTAAAACACCCTTTATGCTTTCATCTTTTATATTTCCCGAGGCGCTCAGTTTAAAACCCCTGCCCTCTCCCCCGACCAGAACATCCTGCCCTTTGAGGTTAAGATTAAAGTCAAACCTTCCTATGAACCTATTGTATATGTAAAGGTCCGAAAGGTAGCCCTTCCCCGAGCTCTCTGGAGTTCCTGCCACATAAGAAAGATAGCCATCATAAAAGACCCGTGCCCTTACATTTCTCTTCTGATAGGGTAGCCCCTTTACCATTAGCTGACCCCAAAGGTCATTCCCGTAGAACCTACCCTTTAGCTCAATCACATTGGAGGCAAAGGAAACTTCCCCTCTCGGCTTTTCCTTGTAATCAAGCCCCAAGCTCAAGCTTGCAGTATTTATCTGGATGTCTTGAAAGATCAGGTCTTTAACCTTCCCCTCTAAGCTTAAGGTTTTTTTGTTGAGGTCTGCAAACATTCTGCCCTCAAAGGAACCCTTCAACCCCTGCTTTACAGCAAAAAGCCTCTCATCAAAGACAAGCTCGGAAAGGTAAAGCTGTAGTGCCCTTCTATTCAAGTCATACTCAAGCCTTCCGTTGAGTTTCTCACCCTCAAGGCTAGTTAAAAAAATGTTTTCCTTCTTCCATCTGTAGCGGTATTCTCCTATCCCGGCTACTCTGCCAAAGTGTTTTTCTTTTATCCTAAGGTCCTCCGTTTGCAATTGCATATCTACTTTAATGTTTTTATAGTCCAACCAACCTTTAGCTTCTACCCTTATGGGTTCAATGTAAAGGTTTCCGGTGGTTATTCTATCCACATAGCCCACCGCTTCAAAGGTGCCCTCTTTGCCTTTCCAACGACCCTTTAGCCCAAAGGAATAACCCTCTCCGAGAACCTTTGAAGAAAGGACTTCCAAGGTAGGACCCCTTAATTGGGCGTCCTCAACAAAAACTTCTATCCTTGTGATTTTCTGCCCATGGATATAATAGGCAACTGTTGGCTCTTCAGCCCAGATCTTATTGCCCTCCTTGTGGGCTTTCCCTACAAAAAGGGTTATGCTTTCTGAATAGGGAAGTGAATTCATTGAGATGTAGGCATTTTGTAGGTGTATGTTTATCTTATTTAATCTTCTCGCAAGGTCGCTAAAATCGTATTCAGAGGGCTTTTCTGCTCTCTTTGAGGAGACGCTTATCAGCGAAAGCTCCTTCAACTTCAAATTATCTTTATAAAGGGAAAGCCCATCCACCCTTAGAAATAATGTTTCACCTCTAAAGTTGGGCAAAAGAACCCAAAACTCTCCTATCTCAAAGCTTCTTTCCTTGAGGTTTATTTTTGGCTCTCTTATCTCAAACTCAATGCTATGCAAAAGCAGAAAAGGTTTAACAAGGACAAAATAGATAAAAAGAAGGACTAAAACCAGATAACCAACATACTTCATTCAAGACCATACATGCGCAGGTTTTCTTTTATCTTCTCTATGAGCTCAATGGGTGTATGGATAGGATAATCAAGTTCTTCGAGGACCTCTTGGGCAGACCTACCACTTAGCCAAACCTTTCCAAGCTTTTCCTTTAGATTTTGTGCAGATTGAACGGGAAAATCTGTCTCCTCAAGCCTTCTAAGGAGGATTTTAGCCCAGGCTATACCTAAAGCTCCTGCAGTTCTCCGTGAGAACTCTAAGCAAAGACCCGTATGGTCCTTTTGGTCTTTTATTAGTCTGTAAGCGAGCTTGGCTATGCTGCCGGCGGTATGTATGTTAAGGTCTTTGCCTTCACTTTTAAAAACCTCCTCTAAATTATCAACTACAGGCTCCGACCGGAGGATGTTTTTTACCGTTTGGGGGGTTATCCTTAGCCTTTGGGCGATCTCCTGCTCGGATTTGAGGTGTTCTTCCTTCAGCACTACCGTGTAGGAAGCTAAAAGTAGGGATGATAGCCAACCGGTTGCCCGTGTTTGGACCAACTTTTGCGTGCCACCTAACAGCTCAAGGGACTTGATAAAAACTCTAAGCGTTAGAGCTTCAATGTGCCCTTCCGGTTCAAAAGCCATTTTGACTCCTTTTTAGTTCAAAATCGGGGTGACGGGACTTGAACCCGTGACCTCTGGCCCCCCATGCCAGCGCGCTTCCTCCTGCGCCACACCCCGTCATCTATTAATTTTAGCACTTAAGTTGGAGGTGTTCAAATAGGACAGAAGCTTTTTGCTGGGCTTGAACTTGACGCCAACCTTTTTGTTTGTCTTTTTTACACTCCACGTGCCAAAGCCCGAGAGCTTAACCTTCTCACCTTTACTTAAGCTCAGGGCAATTTCCTCAAGGACAAAGTTCAATACCTTCTCGGTCAAAGACTTAGAAAAATCATGACCCTTCTCGTGGCACCTTTGAATTATATCCCTTTTAGTCATATTACAGCTTCATCCGCTTCTTCAAAAGTTCTCCCAGAGTAAAACCGCTCTCTCCTCCTTCGCTGACTATGTCTTCCGCCTTGGTTTCCTCCTTTGCACTTAGCGTTACCTTTGAGTGAGGCACTATATCAATAATGCGCACCTCAACTTCATCTCCGACCTTTATATCCTTTATATTATCCACCTCAGAAAGGGGCAACAGCCCTTCCACTCCTTCGGGAAACTCCAAAAATGCCCCAAAGGGATGCACAGAAACTACCTTTAGTTTAACCCTATCTCCCACCTTATACTTTTTGAGAAAGAGCTCCCAAGGATTCTCCTGCAGTTGCTTTAGCCCAAGCTTTACAAATTTACCCTCCAAACCAAGGACCGCAAATTCTCTCTCTTCTCCTATTTTGAGAACATCCTCTACCCTCCCCGGTCTTCCCCAAGAGAGGTCGCTCCTGTGAATGATCCCCTTTACATCGCCCAAATCCACTATGGCTGACGCTTTGTCAAACCTTTGGACAATTCCCTTAACTTTGCTTTCCACAGGATGCTTTTTAATATACTCCTCCCAGGGTTTCGGAAGTGTTTCTTTTATGCTAAGGATGAGCCTTTGGGCTTTTGGGTTGAACTCAAGGACCTTTACATTAACATTTTCCCACTTCTTTGGCATACTGCCATCATACGAAACCTCGCCCTTTGGCACAAAGCCCTCTAAACCTTCAAAGAGCTCCACTATAACTCCCTTTTCTGTTATATCCACCACCTTAGCGGGCATAACTTTGCCTTTGCTTAAAACTTCCTTTGCCTTTTCCCATGGGTTGGGCTTTAGCTCCCTAAGGCTCACAAAGATAAACTCACCGTCTTTGGGTATTCTTTTGACCTTAACCTTGAGCTTCTCGCCCACCTCCGTGTAGTTGTAAGGGTTCCTGTCTCTACCCCAAGATAGTTCTTCCTTTGGCAAGAAAGCCCTTAGCGCATTCCTTATCAGCAGGGTAATCCCCTTCTCTGGGTCTATTTTGATAACCTTACCCTCTATTACATCTCCCACCTTTAACTGCTTGAGGATCCTCTCCTTCTTTCTCCTTTTGCTTAGCTCTATAAAATCCTTTTCAGTTAGAAGGATCTTCAAACCCTCCTTTGTGTCTGAAAGTTCCTTTATCTTTGCTACCACCCTTGAATTCTTTCTTAGCCCACGTCGGGCTTCAGATTTGGGCAGAATTGCCTTTAGACCACTGACATTAACCACGTATGCGTCGTCCAAAACCTCCTCTACCCTACCCTCTACGAACTTACCTTTTTCTTGGGCAGACTTTAGAAAGCTATAGAGCCTCTCCTTGAGATACCTTTGGAAAGACAGAACGGGCACACCCCTTGAAAATTTAAGCAAGATGCCTTTTATTTCGTCCCCCTCCTTGGCTTGTGGTGGCAGTTCTTCCCTGGGCATGACTGCCTCCACCTTGTAGCCCACATCAACGTATGCAGTTCTGTCGTCTATCTTGACGATCCTCCCCTTTACCACTTCCCCCCTCTTTAAAATTCTGTTTGGCACAAGCTTTTCTTCTAATAGGTTTTCAAACCTTTCCATTTCACCCATGGGAGAATTATTATAAGCAATTTTTTTAAATCAACCTATCCAAAAGAACGGTAAGAAAATATACAACGCTTACATACCCATTTACTGTAAAGAACGCCCTGTTTATCTTAGAAAGGTCGTGCTCCTTTATTAGACTGTGCTCATACACAAGAAAGAGACCGAGCACTAAAAGTCCCAAAAGGTAAATGGGACCTAAGAAATCCACTACAAAGAGTAGGGCTAAGAGGGAAAGAAAGGTTATAACATGAAAGAGCCTGGAGATCTTTAGGGCTCCTCCGATGCCATACTTTACGGGGATGGACTTTAGATTGTGCGTCCTGTCAAACTCGTAGTCTTGGAGGGCATACAGCACATCAAACCCCGCCACCCAAAAAGCCATACCCACACCCAAAAGCAGGGCGGTTTTTGATATGCCCTCATTAAAGGCGGTATCCACCGCAAGGGGGATCAAAAAATAAACCAAGCCAAGCACCAGGTGTGGATAGTAGGTGATCCGCTTGGCATAAGGATAAAACCAAAGGAGAAAAACCACCAAAGGAGCCAACAGGAAGGTAAGCAGGTTTATCATAAGGCAGGCAAGGAGGAAGATACCGCCGGATATTAGAACGAGTTTTTTTATATCCTCTTGAGAGAGCTCACCCCTTGCATGAACCCAATCCTTTGTTCTTGGGTTGAACTGGTCTATGGGAAGGTCAATGAGCCTGTTGAGGGACATACCCAACGTCCTTGCGGACACAAAGGCAACCAACACCCAAAAGAGCTTCCAAAGGGATGGGAAGTCCTCAACCAACAGGACTATGCTTGCCAGTAAGAAGGGAAGGGCAAATATAGTGTGTTCAAACTTCGTAAGTTCTGCGTAAGCCCTTAGCCTCATATATCAAAAATAACCTCCGCCAAATAGCCGTCCTCCAACTTTTCCACCTTGAGCCTGTGATAGGTGGCCGCCTTTATAACGAGCTTTGAGGGGTGCCTTTCTGGGTCAAAGGGACCGCCCTTTAGCATCAGTTTAACACCAGCCTCTTTAAACTCCACCCTTTCACAGTGGCTTATTACCAATTTTTCCTTTTCGTGCAGAACCAAAAGCTGGTTTATGACATCTGCCAAAAGGTAGGGTAGTTCTCCTTTAACCTCCAACTCCACTTTTTTGTCTTTGCTAACCTTTTCTATGTCTGTGATCTCGTTAAAGGTGGCAAGGATCGCTTTGCAGAATAGTTCCTCCAAGCCCTTTGCCCTTACCCTTATGCCCGCGTCTGCGGTGATGTCATCTATGGTTTCATAAAAGCTCATATCCCAAGCACATCAAACATGCTGTAAAAACCGGGAGGTTTTCCCTTGATCCACCGGCAAGCTTCCAAGGTGCCCTTGGCAAATATGTCTCTGGAGACCGCCCTGTGGGCAAGCTCTATCCTCTCTCCAAAGCCCAAAAGATAGAGGGTATGCTCTCCCACCACATCGCCACCCCTCAAAGACATAACGCCTATTTCCTCGCCCTTTGGGTCTATGCCCTCCCTTCCAAACTTTCCCACTTGTGAAGGGTCTTTACCCAAGGTGTTAGCTACCACCTCCAAGAGCTTTAGGGCGGTTCCGCTTGGTGCGTCCTTTTTAAATCGGTGGTGGATCTCTAAAATTTCCACGTCAAAACCCTTGTCCTTTAGGGCTTTAACCGCTATCTCTGCCAACCTAAAGAGAAGATTGACTCCCAAGCTCATGTTGGGAGAGAGAAGAATGGGGGCATAGTTTGAAAGCCCTTTTAACTCCTCCACCTGCTGTGGGCTAAAGCCCGTAGTGCCTATGACCACTCCCTTACCCGCATAGGCAGACAGCTTGGCATGGGCTAAAGCGGACAGAGTATTCCCCGTAAAATCCACTACCACATCTCCAAGGGGTAAAACGTCCTCCAAGTTGGAGGTGAGCGGTGCAGACTTAAACTCTTCCATACCCACCCCTTCTCCTAAGCTTTGCCCTCTGACGCAGTCGGGGTGCTCAACGCCCGCAACTACCTGCAGGTCTGAATACTCAAGGGAGACCTTTAGGATCGCCCTGCCCATTCTCCCGAGGGCTCCGCACAGGATCAGCTTGGTCATTCTTCCTCTCCAAAGATCATATCTTCAAGCTCATCCACCGCCTCTTCCGCCTGATCTGGTGGAACCACCGATGGATATAGGGCAACCTGGACACCCTCCGTAAAGAGTAGCCTGCTTATGATCTCCTGAAGCTTTTCCAACTCCTCGGGGGCTACATCGTTCCTGATGCTCTCCTCAATGGGCTTGGAAGTTAGGAAAAAGCCCACCAATGCAAAAGGGACTGCGTAGGTTTGTTCTTCCATGACACACTCCTTTTCAAGTTTTGCTAAAGATATTAACACACTTTCTTTCGGATAAGTTCTGTGAAAAATTCTACCAGCTCCTCCCAAGTTTTACTTCCTAAATCTCCTTCCTTTTTGGACCTGACGGAGACGGTTCTGCTTTCCATCTCCCTGTCTCCCACCACGAGGATGTAGGGGACCTTTTGCAACTCCGCAGTCCTTATTTTGGCGGAGAGTCGTTCCTTTCTGTCGTCCACTTCCACTCTAAAGTGCCTTTCGTCTAAGAAGTCCTTAAGCTCGGTTGCGTAAGGTATATGTTTTTCAGAAACTGGGATTACCCTTGCCTGGACGGGTGCAAGCCAGAAGGGCAAAAGCCCCGCGTAGTGCTCCAAAAGAACACCGGTGAACCTTTCTATTGACCCAAAGATCGCCCGGTGGATCATGTAGGGTCTGTGTCTTTTGTTGTCTGGACCTACATACTCCATGTCAAAGCGCTCTGGCAGGTTAAAGTCAAACTGAATGGTAGAACACTGCCAGAACCTACCTATGGCATCCTTGATCTTTACGTCTATCTTGGGACCGTAAAAGGCACCACCGCCCTCGTCTATCTCGTAGCTTAGGTTTAGGGTTTCCACTGCCCTTTTGAGGGCGTTCTCTGCCTTTTCCCACTGCCCTTCGGAGCCAATGTAAAGGGGTGGTCTTGTGGATATATAAACCTTAAAGTCCTCAAAGCCGAAGGTTTTTAACATCTGCACCGCGAAGTCCAAGGTTTCAAGGATAACATCCTCCACTTGCTCGGGTGTGCATACTATATGGGCGTCATCTTGGGTAAAGCCCCTGACCCTCATAAGCCCGTGCAAAACTCCAGAGAGCTCGTATCTGTAAACAGTGCCAAGTTCTGCCAACTTCAGAGGCAGTTCCTTATAACTCCTTACCTTGCTCTTGTAGATTGCCACATGGAAAGGACAGTTCATAGGTTTGACAAAGTATTCCTCCTGCTCCATCTCCATGGGTGGATACATGTTCTGACGGTAATACTCTAAGTGCCCGCTGGTTTGCCATAGGTTTGCCTTTCCCACATGGGGTGTATAAACCAGTTGATAGCCCCTCTTTATGTGTTCTTCCTTCCAAAAGTCCTCCAAAACTTTTCTATATATCCCACCCTTTGGAAGCCAGAGCACCAAACCTCCCCCTATGTCTTCGTCTATGAGGAACATCTCCAACTCCGCACCCAGTTTTCTGTGGTCCCTTCTCTTTACCTCCTCGTAGAAATTCAGCCTTTCTTCAAGCTCCTTTGTATCCCAGTATGCTATGCCGTAAATTCTTTGGAGCATGGGCTTGGAAGGGTCTCCTTGCCAGTAGGCACCCGCTATGTGAGTTAGCTTAAAGGCACCCACCATACCAGTGGAGGGCACATGGGGACCCCTGCAAAGGTCTATAAAGTCCCCCTGCTCATAGACAGATATAACATCCTGAGGGTCTATGCGTCTGATTATGTCAAGCTTGTAATGCTCTTTTAGCTTTTCAAAGAGCCTCAGGGCGGAATCCCTGTCCAGTTCCCTCCTCAGAATGGGATAGTTCCTCTCTATGATCTCCTTCATCTTCTGTTCTATCTTGGGCAGGTCCTCCTCTCTGATCCTTGTTCCTTCCACCTCCACATCGTAATAAAAACCCTCCTCCGTGGTGGGACCAACTCCGAGATGGACTACCTCTTTACCGTATATCTCCTTTAGGGCTTGAGCCATTATGTGAGAAAGGGAGTGGCGCATGATCTCCAAGCTCTCTGGGTCCTGCTTGTATATGGGGACGAGCTCTCCAGACTCCCTTATGGGTGTCTGAAGGTCAATTATTTTACCGCCCAGTTTGGCACCAAGGACACCTTCTATTCCAGCCTCTTTAAAGAAATCTCCGAGCTTTTTGCCCTCTTGCACTTCGTACTCTTTACCGTTTAGAACTACCCTAAGCATGGTTCAAAAATTATAAGCCCTGTATAAAACCTCTATGGGGTGCAATACCTTTATGCCCGTTGCCATTTCTATTTGATTGCTGGAAAGGGGACAATCGGAGACCACAAGGTCCGCCTTTGCGCTGTTTATGTCCTCAAATAGCTTGGAGCCTACCTTGTATGCCATGTCAAAGGTTTGCTTTTTTACACCAAAGGTGCCATCGTGTCCGGAGCATCTTTCAATGAGCCTAACCTTGGTGTTGGGTATTAGCCTCATAAGTGCCACCGCCCTGTAGCCCACGTTCAGAGATTTGAGGTGGCATGGTATATGGTAGGCTATGTTGCCCATGGAGACCCTGAAGTCTTGGTTTAGTCTTCCCTTTTCCTTTAGCTTCCAAAGGTACTCATGCACATCAAAAACCTTCTCGGAAACCAGCTTGACGTCGGGGTCATCGGGCAAGAGCAACGGATACTCATACTTTATCTGCAAAGCACAGGTGGGCACGGGCACTACTATGTCATAACCCGCAGATACATAGGACTTTAAAACCTTGATGTTGTGCTTGGCTTTTTGTATGGATGTGTCTATATCTCCCACATCAAAGAAGGGAATGCCACAGCACTGAACTTCTGGAATTTCCACCCAAAGGTCGTTCTTTTCTAAAACTCGTAGCAGTGCTATGCCCTTTTCCAAGTAGTTATAGTTAAAAAGACAGGTGCTAAAGAGGACAACCTTCCCGTTTTCGCCTTTGACGGGCTTTCTGTTTTCTTTGTACCAATCCACCAAGGTTTGAGAGTTTATGGGTGGCAGTTTTGCCCTCCTGTCTATGCCCATAAAGTTCTCCAAGATCACCCTTACGGGCTTTGTGTTGTTTAGCTTGTTTACTATGCCGGCGAAGGGCACCGAAAGCTTGCCCACCAAGTCTGTATTTACCATAAGTCTGTCTGTAAGCTTGGTTCCTTTGTTTTTGAACTTCCACACCTTATACCTCAGGGAAAGGTGAGGGAAGTCTATGCGCCATTCGTGGGGCGGAGTGTAAGGGCACTTAAAATAGCACTGCTTACAGTGAAAGCATAGTTCCAAAGGAAGGGCTAACTCCTCTTTGCTCAGCTTTTGGACATCATCATCGTGCCGGTCTACTGCATCAAACAGGGCTGGGAAAGAAGGGCAGTAGGTAACACACATCCTACAATCCTTACACTTTGAATACACTCTTTTTGCCTCTTCCCAAAGGGCTTGCTCGTCCAAAAACTTCGGGTCCCTGATGTTGAACTCAAAGTCCTTTGTGCCACCAATGTCCATTTTTCTACCTCCTTTTTATAAGAAGTATTATATGCAAATGATTTGCAATTGTCAAGCTGTGGAGGAGGTGATAGAAGGGACGTGGGAAAAGGTAAGGAAGCGGTTAGCTCCCTTAGAGGTTGGAGGGGCGTTCCGATGAGGGATTTTTGAAATCATCTTCACGGTGATCTTTATGCTACAACGCCTCAACCAACACTGCCCTTTTCTCAAGACAGTCTATTAGTTCCTCCACTCTATCCCTCTCCACAAAATACACCCTTCCACCCAGTGGGTTATTGGGCTCTTTTAGAGGTTTAATCCTCACATAACCTAAGTTTTTGCTTGCCACATATCCTGTGGTGTAATCGGGGTCATCGCTCCAGCAGAGCTCTGCAAGAACTCCACAATACACATTCTTCGTGGCAAGGGCTAAAGCGTCCAAAAGTCTGTTTAAATACTGTCTTTTTATTCCCCTCTTCAAAAGGGCAAGTTTTATTGCGTCCCTGTCCTTCCAATCAACCCTAACGGTGCGTATTCCCCTCTCTTGGTCTGGCTCCAGTCTTTCCCCAGTTTTGACATCCATAAGGACCGCACCCCTCATGTTCCCACCCTTTGGGTTTGCGCCCTTTTCCAAAAGTTCTATTGCCTTTTTGGCTAAATCTTCTCTTATACCCGCCTCCTCCAACTTCTTTACCGCAAAGTCCCGGGCAGACTGGACGCTGTCAAAGTCGTAGCTGTATATGGTCAGAGCCTGGGGGATCGGGGATATTTCCTCCAGTTTTTCCAGAGTTATAACCATCTTGTCGTAATCTTTTGATCTTTTTAGTAGTTCCTTTATCACCCTCTCCACCTGCCCTTCGTCCACGATCCTTTCAGCACCGGATACATGGAGACCCTTTAGTTCCGCCCGCATACGCACGCTGATCATCTTTTAAGGCTTGTGAGCCAAGCGATCAAATATCCAAACAAAAATCCTAAAAAGAGCGCCCCGACCACCAAAAATCCAAGGGGCATGGGTGGTATGCGGTAGTATTCTCCATTAAACTCTGGGGTCAGCACAAGCTCCACTGGGCTTCTGTTTAAATAGACCACATAGCCAAAGGCTAAAAGCAAAAGCAAAAGTAAAGAGAAGTATATAAATACCTTCATAGTCCTTCCTCCCTCTTGGCAACCTCTAATTGCAAAAGCACCTGCTCTTTTGCGGTCCCGCCGTAGCTCTTTCTCCTGTCTGCCGCCCTTTCGGGCTTTAGTAGGTTCAGGGCATCCTCCTCAAAAAGCTCCGAGAGGGCTTTTAACTCTTCCAAGCTAACCTCTTCCAAGCTCTTATTCTTTTCCAAGAGCTGTGCCACCAAGCTACCCACCACTTTATGGGCTTGTCTGAAGGGCATACCTTTTAAAACCAGATAGTTTGCCAGGTCTGTAGCCAAGGCAAAGTTTCCCGCTGATGAGTAAGTTCTCTCCAAGTTTATGCTCAACCCTTCCAATAGGGGCTTTAAGACTACCAGAATGCTTTTAAGCGTGTCCAAACTGTCAAAGAGGGGCTCCTTGTCCTCTTGGAGGTCCCTGTTGTAGGCGTAAGGCAATCCCTTCATAACGGTCAAAAGGGCAAAAAGATTGCCATAGAGCCTGCCGGTCTTCCCTCTTATGAGCTCCAACACATCGGGGTTCTTCTTTTGGGGCATTATGGAACTTCCGGTGCAGAACCTATCGGGTAGGGAAACAAAACCAAACTCTTCAGAGGACCAAAGGATCAGGTCCTCCGATAGCCTTGAAAGATGCATACCACAAACCGCACAGCCATACAAAACCTCAAGGATAAAGTCTCTTTCCGCCACCGCATAAAGGGAATTTCTTGTTAGGGACCTAAAGCTAAGCTCTTGGGCTAAAAAGAACCGGTCTATGGGAAAATCCACACCCGCGGACGCACCGCTACCTAAGGGCAGGCTGTCTGCCAACCTGTAGGTGTGGGCAAAGCGCATGGCATCCGTTAGCAGAGCCTCCCGGTAAGCTAAAAAATAGTGGGCAAGTCTGATAGGCTGAGCCCTTTGAAGATGGGTATAAGAGACCACTATCACATCCACCGTCCTATCTGCCAAAAGCACCAAGGTCCTTCTTAGTTCCCTCAAGCCTTCCAATACCTTCAGTAGTTCTTCTTTTATAAATAGCCTCTCGTCCGTTGCCACCTGGTCGTTGCGGGACCTTGCGGTGTGAATTTTGCCACCTACCTCTCCCACTTTTTCTGTTAGCCTCCTTTCTATGTTCATATGCACATCTTCCCAAGCTTTGGAAAACTCCATTCTGTTTTCTCTTACCTCCCGCTCTATCTCCTCAAGTCCCTTTCTTAAGAGCCTCTCTTCTTCCTCTGAGACAATACCTGCCATTCTAAGAGCCTTCAAGTGGGCAAGATTTTGCCGTATATCCTGTAAGGCAAGCCGTTGGTCAAAGCTAACAGACTGGGTAAATTCTTCCACAAGCTCCTCAGTTTTTTCCCTAAAGCGTCCTTCCCAAGGTTTTTGCATAACCTATAATTTTAAACATCTCATGCCCTATTACTTCATACTCAAAAAGTCCAAGGGATCCCTGTTCATTCATAACCTCTTTAGGTCCCTAAAGGCGTTTCTAAAGCCCGCAATCACACCAACAAAGAAAAAGAAAAAGAGTCCAAAGGGAAAGGTTTTCTTCCCAAAAAGACCCTCCATCAGCCAGATGTCAAAGGTATAACCCACCAGCAGACCCGCCAAAACACCACCCAAAATGTTAAAGCCCACGGTAAGGGCTAAAAAATCCTTACCCCTCATTGGTTAAAATTTAAACTATGCTGGACCCAAAAGCCATAATGGAGGAACTAAGAAAGGAAGGCTATAAAAATCTCTACACCTGGTGCGACCCACCGGGAACTTTCTATGACTGGCACACACACACAGAGGATGAAATAAGGGTGGTTTATAAGGGTTCTATTGTGATCGGCACGGAGGAGGGCATCTTTGAACTGAAGGAGGGAGACCGCCTGGAGGTAAAGGCTGGCACCCGCCATTGGGCAAGAACCCAAGAGGGCGTGTGTTATGTGTGTGGTAGCAGATAAAAATAAAAATATTCAAATATTTTAAACGGCTTATATAACGGAGCTTAATAGATTTTTAAGTATTTATTATTGCAAACGTCGGGTGAGAAATTACCTCCATATTTGAGACTTCCTGAAAAAGCTATAGCCTATAGCGTAGCCATAAAGGTAAGCAAGTAAGGTAATCCCTTTCCTCCACCTGCTCACTCGGTTGAAAAGCTCTATCTGTGAATTTACACCCTCTACCACCTGCCTTATACCCTTTTTTTTCCTTACTTTCGCAAACCTCTACATACTCACAACCCCTGTATCCCCTATCTCCCATAAGCCCAAAACTATCCACTAAAAACCTAAGCCACTTACTCTTCCTATACCTTATCCTCAAAGACCTCACT
>JAPYWH010000014.1 GCA_028276475.1 Thermocrinis sp. | reverse complement strand
ATTTTCATTCCTTGATAACCTTTCGGGTTTTTTGATTAGATTTTTACATCCAGACTTTGCCCTTCTAAAGCTTTTATCTTTTGTAGTTTTGCAGGGTATTATCCTTTACTCCGCCTTGCTTATGCTAATGAGAAGTAAGCCATGGGCTTGATGTTATTTCTTTTTCTTTCCTTGTTTGCCTTTTCTCAGGAAAAGGTCTTTCACCTTATGGGCACCTATGCCATAATAGACCTGCCCTCCCAAAAGGCATACCAAGCCTACAGGTTTATGAAGGGGCTTGAGGAGAAACTCTCCGATTACATAGAAGGCTCTGAGGTTTCAAAGATCAACCAGAAGGCGGGTGTAGAACCGGTGGAAGTATCCTCGGAAACCTTGGAGGTTATAAAAAAATCCCTTTGGCTTTCGGAGCTTACAGAGGGAGCCTTTGACATAACAGTAGGTGCCATAACCATAAGGGCAAGAAGGCTCAGGGAATTTTCCGAAGACCAGGCAAGGAATCTGGTGAATTACAAAAAGGTCAGGGTGGAAGGCAGTAGTGTATTCCTTGAACAGAAAGGCATGGCTATAGACTTGGGAGGCATAGGAAAGGGCTTTGCCATTCAGAAGGCTTATGAGTTTATAAAAACAGACGAGGGTTTTATCGCAATAGCGGGAGACCTAAGAGTATGGGGGCAAAAAAGACTTTTGGCGGTGTATAACCCTATTAATGGCAAAACCTTAGTCCAAGGCTACAATAAGAGGGACCTTTGCCTTTCTACATCAGGAAATTACAGAAGGGAACACATAATCGGTAAAGGTAGTAAGCTATTGCAAATAACCGTAGCTTATGAGGATTGCACTTTGGCGGATGGGTTATCTACAGCCCTTTTTGCTATGGATGATAAAAAAAGATGGCATTTTATTGAAAAATACCCACAGTTTGGCTATCTTCTGCTATTTTCTGACGGTTCTGTTTATGTAAATAAGACCTTTCTTGAGTTTTTTGAAAGTTTGGAGTTTTTAGAAAGTGGTGTAAAATAAACCTATGATGTCTGCCTACAGGATCTTTCTGTCCGGTAGGGTGCAAGGAGTAGGTTTTCGGAGTTGGACAAAGAACCTAGGAGAGGGCTACGGACTTAGCGGTTGGGTGCGCAACCTACCGGACGGAAGGGTTGAGGTTTTTGTGGAGGGCGATGAGGAGGTTGTAGCCCAGTTCGTATGGAAGCTGTGGGAGGGACCAAGTTCCGCAAAGGTGGACCGGATGGAAATTTTAAAGGAGGTGCCAACCCATGAAGAAAAAGGTTTTTATATTAAGTATTAGCCTACTTTTTGGAACCGCTTTTTCTCAAGAGTGCAAATACCACAAGGTAAAAAGTGGAGAAAGCTTAGAGAAGATCGCAAAGAACTATGGAGTTAGTGTGCAAGAGGTCTTAAAAGCTAACAAAAACATAAACCCAAACAAACTAAAAGTGGGTGAAAGCTTGTGCATACCTCAAAAGAAGCTTGCCAAAACAAAAACACAAGACTACGCCATATACAAAGTTAAAAAAGGAGACACACTACAAAGCATAGCTGAAAAATTTGGGGTTGATGCGCAGGAGCTAAAGAGCTTTAACAATCTAAAGTCTGAAAAGGTAAAAGAAGGACAGGAACTAAAAATACCCGCCAAGGGCACTGCCAAAAAACAAAAAAAGGAAACCCAAGAGTATGGAACCTATGTAGTTCAAAAGAGTGCAAAGCTTGAGCATGTGGCAAAGAAGCTCGGTGTTTCCCAAAGGGAGTTGGAAGAGCTTAACCCAGAATTGAAAGGTAAATGGCTAACAAAGGGAACGGTGGTCAAAGTGCCAAAGCAAGAGCAGAAAAAGGAAAAAAGGGAAGAAAGCTACACGGTATACAAAATCAAAAAGGGAGGTCGCCTTGAGCATGTGGCAAAGAGCTTGGGAGTCTCCAAAAAGGAATTGGAAAGGCTCAATCCAGAGCTGAAGGGTAAATGGCTGTCTGCGGGAACAGAGGTAAAGGTGCCTGTAAAGGTCAAGAAGGAAGAGGAGGAGCCAAAAGTTTCCTACAAAACCTATGTAGTTCAAAAGAGTGCAAAGCTTGAGCATGTGGCAAAAAAGCTTGGTGTTTCCCAAAGGGAGTTGGAAGAACTTAATCCAGGGCTAAAAGGTAAATGGCTAAAAAAGGGAACGGTGGTTAAGGTGCCCGCGGAAGAAAAAAGACAAGCCATCCGTCCAGTAGAGAAACCTTTAGAAGAAAGGAAGCAAGAAAGCACACCTAAAACAGAGGCTGAAATGCCACAGGAGAAAAAGCGAGAGGATGTGGAAGTAAAAATATCAAAAAATAGCCTACCTATGCCTGTGGATGGTAAAGTTTCCAAAAATGGTAGAGGGATTAACATATCCACAGATTGTGGAAAGCCAGTAAAGGCAGTTGATAATGGAAGGGTCATATACAGTGGAGGAGACCTCAAAGCTTACGGAAACATGGTCATAGTGGATCATGGAGATTTTATCTCCATATACGCATACAACGAGAAAAATTTAGTAAAGAGAGGAGATAGCGTGTCAAAGGAACAACAGATTGCTTTGGTTGGAAGAAAGAACGAAGGAGAGGAATGCATGCTTTACTTTGAACTTAGAAGTAAAGAGGGTGTGCCCTTAGACCCAACTGAGTATATAAGAAATACCCAGTGAATTATTCCATAGGGCTTATGTAAATTAGAGTTTTTTGTGCACCCTTTTCTATGCATTTTAACGTTTTTATTTCGTAAATTTGATTGTCGTTTTTTATAACTTTAGCCTTTTCTAAGACATCCCATAGGCTCTTTAGCATGTTGTCAATATCCCTCTTTCTGTGGTTGGGTAAAACCAAGATCACTTCCATTGATAGCTTGCCCTCCAAAGGTTCTCCCTGATATTGCTGTTTTATCTCCCACACTGCCCTCATCTCCCAGTTTTTGACCCTTGGTGGTTTAAAAACTACACCACCTCTTTTTCTTATATATCTGTTGCTCTTGGGCACTGGTAAAGAGGAAAGCTCAAGCTCTAATCTCTTTTTTTCACTCACTTTTTTCTTCAACCAACAGGTCTAGCCCTTTAAAGTCCTTTACCACTACATCTACCATTTCTCCCTCTTTAACCACCCTCTCTGCCTCTAAATAGCACAACCCATCTACCTCTGGCGCATGAAACCAAAGCCTGCCCACGGGCACAATATTCATCTCCTCGTCGTAGCCATCTACTAGCATCCTAAAGCTTTTACCCAAAAGCCCTCTGTATTTTTCCTTTATAACCTCGCTTTGAACCTCATAAACAAGCGCCCTTCTTCTCTCCTTTTCCTCCTCGGGTATAGGGTCTCCTAAAGATTCTGCAAAAGTACCATCCTCGTGGGAATAGCTAAACACACCCACCCAATGGAAGTAGCCCTTTTGAACAAACTCAATCAATTCCTCAAAGTCCTTTGTGTCTTCCTCCGGATAGCCCACTATGAAGCTTGTCCTTAAGACTGCGTTGGGTATTTTGGAGAAGATCCTTTCCACAAGCCCTTCCACAAAATCCTTGCCGTAGCCCCTTCTCATGCTCCTTAGAACTCTGTTGGATACGTGTTGTAGTGGTATATCAAAGTATGGCAGGACCTTTGAAGAGTTTTTAATGTAATCGATAAGCTCATCGCTCACGTCCGTGGGATAAAGATATAAAAGTCGGACCCACTCTATGCCTTCTATATACTCCAGCTTTTCCAAGAGTTTAAGCAGGGCGTCCTTTCCGTATAGGTCTCTGCCGTAATAGGTGGTATCCTGCGAAATTAAACATAGTTCCTTTACTCCATTTTCTGCTATCCATTGGGCTTCCTCTACTAGCTCTTGTATGCCCTTTGACCTGTATTTGCCCCTTATGGAGGGTATGGCACAAAAGGAACAAAGGCGGTTGCATCCCTCAGATATCTTAAGGTAGGCGTAAGATTTAGGGGTGGTTAATAGCCTTTGAACTTTTTCCATCCTCTTTAAACCCAAAAACTCAAGAATTTGGTCCCAGCTCTCGGTTCCAAAGTATGCCTGAACCTCCGGTATCTCCTTTTGTAGTTCTTCTTTGTATCTTTCCACCAAACAGCCCATAACGATAACCTTCTTGTTTTCTGCGTATTCAAGTATGTAGTCTATTGCCTCCTCCTTGGCGGGGTTTATAAAGCCACAGGTGTTTATGATTATGGTGTTTGCCTTTTTGGGGTCATCCACCAGCTTTGCGCCTGCTGACTTTAGCTTTCCAAGAAGAACCTCCGTATCTATCAAGTTTTTGGAACAACCTAAGCTAATAACTCCTACCTTTAGCTCATTTCTTTTGCGCGCCATCTTCCGTCTTCTTTAAAAACTCTTTGGGATTTCTATTAACCTTTATAGTCTTAACACCACCTCCCTTTTCCTCAACCACCATATAGTTCTCTACCTTTCCGTTTTTTTCAACCACCATATATCCCACCACACCCTCCAAATCGCTAAAGGGCTCCTTTGCGTAGGAATACAAAAATACCGCTATTAAAATAAGAAAAAGGAACCTCATATTTTTTCCTCCTTCATAATAATTAATATAGTCAAGTCTCCCTTCAGCATACCTTTTTCAAACCTATCCACCTTAAAGGCAGAAGGGTATGATACGAAACCCTCCTTTTCCAGAGATCTTAAGAAATTTACTATGTTTGGATAACTACCCACAAAGGATATTTTGAGCTCTGCGGTGGGATGCTTCACCACATTAGAGGTTTGTTGTTTTTTTTGCTCTTGGACCTTTTGCTGTTGTTTTTGTTCCTGAGGCTTTTGCTGTTGCTGTTGCCCTTGCTGTTGTGGTTGCTCCTTCACTATCTTAACTACCGCCTTACCTTCTGGAGTTTTTTCCAAGCTGTAGCCCACCTCATTGGGCTTTGCAAGGTTTATGGAAAGCAGTCTTACCCCGCTTTTGCTTGCTATGGCACCCAACTTTTTGTATATAGTGCCCGCATCCTTAGTGGATGGAATCTCTCCAACTACTAACTCGAGCTCTTGCCTCTTTACTTCCAGTTGAGCCTTTAAATCGTCTCTTTGCTTTCTAAGAGGCTCCAAAGCTTTTGGGTCTGTCAATCTCTTCAACTCTGCTATGCGTGTGGCGAGTCCCTCCTTTTCCTTTTTATTTTTTTCTAACTCTTCCCTCAAAGGGGTGATTAGCATTGCATAGGTGTATCCTATGATGGCTATTGGTGATATTAAAAGTATAAGCAATTTCTGCCACTGAGGAAGGGCGGACCACTGGGCTTTTAACTTTTCCATCACTTCCCTCCTACGCTTTTTTCTGCAACAAGTTTTGTGGAGTAATATTCATAACCATTTGGAGTTGTTTTCCTTTCTATACCACTTATAAAAACTTCCACATTATTCTTTTTAAGACTGTTAACATAAGAGCCTATGCTTGCATAATCAAAAGAAGAAAGGTCAAATTCTGTCTTCAGTTTTCTATTTTCTATGTCTAAACTTTGACTATAAGTAATCGTCCAACTAACGGAAGGAACGGAACTGGAAAAACTAACAAAGCTATCGTTGAAGGGTTCGTAGAAGGCTTTCAAACCTATGAGTATATCCTTACTGCGTTCTATCGCATCCATTTCTGTTTTTAAGGCGGACATTTCAGACTCTATTTCCTTCTTTTCTTCTGAAATACGCTTAGCGATACCTTCTAACCTGTTCTTTTCCGCTTGCAACTGATCTATCTCTCGCTTTATTTGTGTTATTTCCTTTGATGTTTTCCAATACCATCCACCCATACCCAAAACGCCAATCCAAAGGAGAACAGATAGATAATAATGCGCTTTATCCAACTTTAAAAGATCATCAACCTTTACCTCCTTCAGAGATGCAAATGTGGGTTGCGGTAAAGTTTTTTTAGTTTTCTTCTCCTTAATGAGATTGATCTTTATCATTTTGATCCCTCCCTTAAACTAAGTGTATAGGGGATAAAAAAGTTGGGCGGTAGCTCGCCAGCGTCCAAAAGCCCTAATACGGGCAAGTTTTCAAGTATATAATCCAAGAAACTTTGATTGCTTAGGATAACACCTGCAATATAAACGTTAGATATATCGTTTATCACAATTAGATTCCTCACTTCTGCAACAAAGTTTTCTAAAAATTCCTCATAGGTGGAGGATGATATTGTCTTTTTACTGTATCCCAAATAATCCAAGGGTATTACAGAGTAGGATATATTGGAGGGGCTGTAAGTTAAAAGTATAGAATAATCGTAGTCTACGTATAAAATGGAAAAGGGTAAGGCAAGCTTATGATATATGCCGTAATTTACTATAGCCAGCACTTCATAGTCTATGATCTCAGGCTTTAGCCCTGCGGAACTGATTAAATTAGTTAGCCTATTGACAGATTCAGCGCGGGCGAGCACCAAAGCTACACTTATGGCATCCTCTCCGCGTAATATAAAGTAATCGTAAGTGGTTTCTTCTTTTATCTGACTTATCTCTTTTTTTATCACCCAATCTATGGCGCTGTTCAAATCTTTTTGGCTTATTTTGGAAGGGTATTTGTAGAGCTTTAGTATTCCGTCTGTGGCAGGAAGCGCCGCTATAACCCGATGTCCCTGTAATCCGTATTCAGCCACTATCTTTTTTAGGGCTGAGAGTTTTTTATTTTCATCTCCATCCTCAAAGATGATCTCCTGTGGTTGGAAAATAGGCTTTCCATTTTCTCCTAACTCCAAAAGCCTTATGAAGCTTTTACCAACCTGCAGTGCCAAGTAGTTTTTAGCCCCTTTAACCTTAAATGAAGGAAAGCTTAAAGTCCTTATACGGTCCAAAACTTTCATACCCCTACCCTCCTATTCTTAGTTTCGGCATCTGCTATAACTAATAAAGTTTTTAACACAGAATCGGGGTTTAGTGAAATACTGTCTATACCTTCTTCTACCAAAAACTGGGCAAAGTCCGGGAAGTCGGAGGGTCCCTGACCGCATATACCCACCTTTTTACCCTTTTCTTTGGCAATGTTTATGAGTTGTGATATTAGCCTTTTGACCGCCTCGTTCCTTTCATCGTAAAGATGCGCCACGAGCCCCGAGTCCCTGTCCAAACCAAGGGTTAGCTGAGTTAGGTCGTTGGAGCCTATGGAGAAGCCATCAAAGATCTCTGCAAACCTGTCCGCAAGGACAACGTTGGAGGGAAGTTCTGCCATCACATAAACTTCCAGACCGTTCTCCCCTCTTTTTAGCCCATACTCCTCCATCACCTTGAGAACCTTTTCACCCTCCTCGGGTGTTCTACAGAAGGGAACCATCACCTTGGTGTTGGTAAGACCCATCTTGTTTCTCACCCGCAGTATTGCCTGACATTCAAGCCCAAAGGCGGGTTTATAAACCTCTGAATAGTATCTTGACGCACCCCTCCATCCGAGCATGGGGTTTTCCTCTTCTGGTTCAAAGAGCTCACCACCCATGAGCCCTTTGTATTCGTTTGACTTAAAGTCCGAAAAGCGCACTATTACAGGATTTGGATAAAAGGCAGCAGCTATTTTGGCTATGCCGTAGGAGAGCTTTTTAACAAAGTATTGCGCCTTATCTTCATAACCAAAGGTCAGGCTTTCTATCTCCTCTATGGTTTTTTTCAGGTTGATCTGTTTTTTATCTTTACCCTTTGCCAGCTTGCTTTTAAGTGGTTCCTCCGCATGCTTGTATATGGAAGCCATAGAGCAAATTCCCCTCTCATCGATGGCTCCATATTCTTCAAGCTTTTCCATCAAAACTTTAAGTTCCCTGTAATAAAGAAGGGCTAAGGGATGGATCTTTATGTAGTTTGCTATGATGAACTCTTCACGTGCCAGTCCTACTCCATCGTTGGGAATAAAGGAATACTTAAAGGCGGATTCAGGGTTGCCCACGTTCATCATAACCTTGGTTCTGGTCTTGGGAAGTTCCTTTAGGTTGATCTCCTCTACCTCGTAGGGTATGTAGCCTTCGTATATGTATCCTATCTCTCCCTCTGCGCAGGAGAGGGTGATTTCATCACCGGTCCTTAGCACTTCCGTTGCTTTGTGGGTGCCCACCACCGCGGGTATGCCCAGCTCCCTTGCCACTATTGCTGCGTGGGCAGTTCTCCCACCTCTGTTGGTGATTATACCGCTTGCCTTCTTCATTACGGGTTCCCAGTCTGGGTCCGTTATGTCTGTTACCAGGATCTCTCCCTCTTGAAACTGTCCTGCGTCCTTTAGGTCGTGGATGACCCTAACTCTACCATGAACCACCTTATCGCCCACCGCAATGCCATACAAGATCCTTTTCTTAGCCCTCTCCTCTACTGGCATGCTGATCTTGTATACCTTTAGTACGTTCTCCTCCCTCCTCGAATGCACCGTTTCTGGTCTTGCCTGAACCACAAAGAGCTCGTTTAAAACCCCATCCTTTGCCCACTCTATGTCCATAGGCATCCATCTGCCGTTCTTTTTGGAATAGTACTCCTCTATCAGAACTCCCCATCTTGCCAGCTTTAAAATCTCCTCATCGGTGAGGGCAAACTGCTTTTGCTCTGAGAGTGGAACATTGACGATTTTGGTTCTCTCGTGCCCCACCCCATACACCATCTTTCTATCCTTTCTACCGAGCTTTTTCTCTATTATGGCGGAGTATCCCGCCTGAAGGGTAGGCTTAAAAACCATATACTCATCTGGGGTTATCATGCCCTGAACCAAAAGCTCACCCAATCCGTAGGTGGCGTTTATAACTACCACATCCTTAAAGCCCGATTCCGTGTCTAATGTAAACATCACGCCGGAAGCGCCCAAATCGGACCTAACCATCTTTTGAACACCCATAGCTATGCCAACCTTAAAGTGGTCAAAGCCAAAGCTCTCCCTGTAAGAGATAGCCCTGTCTGTAAAGAGGGACGCAAAACCGTTCTTTATAGCGGTTAGCACATTCTCCGCACCCACCACGTTTAGGTATGTATCCTGCTGTCCTGCAAAGGAAGCATGAGGCAAATCCTCTGCAGTGGCGGAAGACCTAACCGCCACATCCACCGCAAAGGAGTTATACCTCCGAGAGAGCTCAGAGTAATATTTTTTTATCAACTCCTCCAGTTCTGGGGGAAATTCTCCACCTTTTATAAGTTCCCTAACCTCATATCCCCTCTTTGCCAAGTCCTGCACATCATTAGGGTTCAAACCCTCCAAAATCTTTCTTATCTTTTCTTCCAAATTGTTATACCTCAAGAACTCATAATAGGCTTTGGATGTTACCACAAAGCCGTAGGGTATGTTAATACCAAGCTTTGAGAGGTTTCTGAGCATCTCCCCGAGGGATGCGTTCTTTCCGCCCACCAAGGGCACATCCTCTATGCCCACCTCATCCAACCAAACTAAAAACTTCTGCTCCATGCCTATACCTCCAAAACTATTTTTTCAAGGTCCCCAAAGCGGTTAAAAAGTTTTTTTATTCTAAACAGAAGGGCTAATCTATTTCTTCTAAGTTCTTGGTCTTTATCCATCACAAGGACCCTGTCAAAGAAGCGGTCTATAGGTTCTTTAAGGTCCCAAAGGTCCAAGGGCTCAAGCCTTTCACCCTCCAAGCCCTTTACCTTTTCCCAAAGTTCCCTCTCCTCTTTCTCTTTCATAAGGTCCTCCTCAACACGGTCATCTTCCCACTCCTTGGGAAGAATTTTAACGACCCTCCTGTAGGCTTCTACTATATCTTTAAATTTTTCCGTTTCTTTCAAATTGGCAAGTATTTGTGCAAGCCTTATTGCGTCTAAGGGTTTTAGTGGATCCTTCACCTCCAAAACCGCCCTTACAACATCGTAGCCATATGGCTCCAAGTAGGCTTCCAACCTGTTTTTCATGAACTCCTCAAAGCCCTGCGGGACAGACCCCAGCACCTCCCTTAGGTTCAAGTTATAACCTCCGCTATCAAGGATCGCAAACACGCCGTAGGCACTGCGCCTTAGCCCGTATGGGTCCGAACTTCCGGAGGGCACCTCACCCACACTCAAAAGGGTTGCTATGTTATCCAGCTTGTCCGCCAAGGAGAGAATTTGAGAAACCACTCCCTCGGGCAAGGGGTCTGTGGCACTTTTGGGTAGATAGTGTTCGTAGAGTGCTTTAGCTACCTCCTCCTCTTCTCCAAAAGCCCTTGCATAAACCATACCCATGTAGCCCTGAAGTTCATCCAGCTCCTTTACCATGTTGGTAAGCAAGTCCGCCTTTGAAAGGAGTGCAGCCCTTTTTACTTTTTTTACAACCTCCTCTCCAAAGCCAACGGCTCGTGCGATTTTCTCTGAGAGTTCCATAAGCCTTTGGGTCTTCTCCCACATACTGCCCGCCTTTGGGTGAAAGATCACACCTTTTAGTCCATCCACCAGATTTTCCAAGGGGGTCTTTAGGTCCTCCCTGTAAAAGAAAAGGGCATCCTCAAGCCTTGCCCTTACAACCCTCTCATAGCCAGTCTTTATCAAATCGTTTGGGTTATTACCGCTAAAGGCTACAAAGTAGGGCACCAGCTTACCCTCCTGGTTGGCAAGGCAGAAAAACCTCTGGTGGTGTGCAAGGACTGTGATTAAAACCTTCTCGGGCAGTTCTAAATACTTTTCCTCAAAGCTTCCTACCACAGAGAAGGGAAACTCAAGGAGGTTCGCCACATCCTCCGGAAGACCCTCTGGATGCTGAGGCGTGCAACCTAAGGCGTAAGCTTCTTCTCTTAACATTTCTAAGACCATGCCAAGTCTCTCTTTGAAGTCTGGGATCACGTAGGCACTTTTTAGCTTTTCTTCATACTCCTCCGCATTTTTGAGAACCAGGAGACCGCCGTGCAAAAATCTATGACCGTAGGTGATCCTATCTGCCTTCACCTTACCAAATTGAAGTGGGACAACCTCCTCCCCGTAGAGGGCACACAACCACCGGACAGGTCTTGAAAAGGTCAAGCCCTCTGAATTCCAACGCATCCTTTTGGGAAAAGGAATAGATTTTAAGAGACCTTCAAACTCCTCTTTCAATTTCTCCAAGGGCGTCTTTTCCCTTTGAACCCTACGAACCGCCACATACCTTCCCTCTCCCTTTTGAACCTCCACTACCTCCTCTTGAGTGGCAGAGACCTTTTGCAAAAAGCCCAGAAGTGCCTTTGTGGGTTTCCCATCCTCGTAAGCTACGCTAACGGGAGGACCAACTATGATCTCCTCCTTTTCTGTGGGTGTGTTCTCAAAGTCTTCCGTAAGAATAGCTAAACGTCGGGGTGTGCCGTAGGTTTTTATAACTTTTACTTCTAAGAGTTTTTCAATGCCCTCCTTGAGGCTTTCTAAGGCAATGTTTATAACTCCCGCGGGCAGTTCTTCTGTTCCTATTTCAATCAGGAGCTTCATGCCTACATCTCCATTAAAAGGGCTTGGGCTAAGTTAGACCAATAAGTTCCCTTTGCCTCTTTGAGGATGGACTCTAAGACCTTCTTTGCCTCCTCTTTCCTGTTGCTGTCTAAGAGCACCTGTGCCTTAAGCAGTTGGGCAGAGTGATAGTTAAAGCTGTCTTTTCCTATAGAGTTGAGAACGCCGAGGGCTTTTTCTTTTTGTCCTTCCTTGTAGTATGCAAAGGCTAACCTCTCGGTGTATAAGGACTTTATTTGGTCGTCCTTCAGGGATGAGATTATCTCCAAAAGTTTTTTACTGTCTTCCTTTCCATCCAAGGCATAAGATAGAATGAGGGGCTTAAAGGCACCCCCTTTTTTCAGCCCTTCCTCTATTAGCTTTTTAGCCTTCTCCTCCTCTCCCGATTGCACCAACCTTCTTATTTCCCACTCAAGGTAAGAAACCTCAAAGTTTTTCCTCCTCTCCCAATCCTTGTAAAGGATGAATAACCCCGCACCCAAAAGCAAAAGGGCAGGTGGGACCAGATACCTCCAAGGTAAAAACACCATTGATATAGATTTTAAACCATCACCTTCAAAATTTCATCCACCACCTTTAAGTTCTTCACCACCGACTGCACAGACCTTTCCCACATCTCGCGTTCCTCTGGTAGCATGGGGATCTTTGTGACCTCCTCCACTCCACAGTTGCCAAGCTTAACTGGCACGCCCACGCAGGCACCCTTTACTCCATAATATTCTCCCACTTCTCCGTCAAGATAGACAGAGCAGGGCAGTATGCGTTTGTTGTTTGTTACTATGGCTTCCACCATTTCCACTATGGACGCAGCGGGGGCATGATAGGCGGAGGTGCCCATCAGGTCCACTATCTCACCACCACCAAACTGAGTTCTTTTTATAAGTTCCTGAAGCTTTTCTTTGGTTAGAAGGTCCTTTAGGGGTATGCCACCTACGTTGGATATGGAGATCAAGGGAACCATCTCATCACCGTGTCCTCCTATAACATAGGCGTGAATGTCCTGAGGGGAAACGTCTATCTCCCTTGAGATGAAGGTTTTAAATCGGGCTGAATCCAAAACGCCCGCCATACCCATAACCCTCTGGGGTTCAAAGCCCAGTAGTCTATAAACCGCGTAAGTCATCAGGTCCACTGGGTTGGTTACCACTATAACTATGGCGTCCTTGGCGTATTCCCTTATTTCGCTGGATATAACCGAAAGGATGGATATGTTCTTTTCCAAGAGGTCCTCCCTTGACATACCCGGTCTTCTTGGAAAGCCTGCGGTTATAACCACTATGTCGGAGCCCTCTAAAGCTTGATAGCCTTCTCCGTCCGCGCTCACAGTGTATCCTTCCACTTTGCCGTCAATGTTGAGGGCGGAGAGCATCTGCTGAATGTCAAGGGCTTTTCCTTTAACGGGTTCTATTAGCCTGTCTCCGTCCTTTTTGGGCAAGTCAAACATGCGCACATCCACCAGCCCCCTTAGGGCAAGGAGGGCAGCGGTATGCTCCCCCACATTTCCCGCACCTACCACAGAAACTACCTTTCTTAGCTTCATACCTTTACCCCCTGTTTGCTTTTGATCCAGTTCAAAAGACCACCTTTGAGGAGCACAGAAACCTGCTTTGGAGTGAGGTTGTATGTGCAAAGGACCTCCTCTCCAGTGGTTTTGTTTATAACCACAATTTCTTTACCTTCCTTTAGCCTGCTTTCAAGCTCTGGGATCAAAATCTCATCGCCCAAGGAGAACTTGTTGTAGTCCTCTTTGTTTTTGAACTCAAGGGGCACTATACCAAAATTGACCAGGTTGGCGTGATGAATACGGGCAAAGGACTTTGCCAAAACTGCCCTAACTCCCAGGAACCTCGGAGCCAACGCAGCATGCTCTCGGGAGGAGCCCTGTCCGTAGTTCTCTCCGCCCACTATGATGTTTGCCTTGCCCTTTTGGTCCCTAATTTCCTTTGCCCTCTTCACAAAGTCTGGGTCCACGTAGTGATATACATACTCGCTTATGGCGTAGATGTTGGAACGGAGGGGTAGTATTTTGGCACCGGCGGGCATAATGTGGTCGGTGGTGATATTGTCTCCCACTATGAGGGAGACCTCCCCCTCCAAGATCTCTGGTAGTTCGTCAAACTCCGGCAGTGGTTTTATGTTGGGTCCTCTGTATATTTCCACCTTTTTGGCTTCTTCCTCCGGCAGTGGCTCTATGAAGGCTTCGTCGCCGTAGGGGAACCTTTCTGGCATTTCCACCTTCACCCATTGAACGCCCAACTTCCTAGGGTCTATGATCTGTCCTGCAATGGCACAGGCTACGCAGACCTCGGGAGATGCAAGGTACACCTTTGCGTCGGGTGTGCCAGACCTACCCTCAAAGTTCCTGTTAAAACTCCTTATGGAAACGCCACCGGAGGGAGGCGCAAAGCCCATGCCTATACAGGGACCGCAGGCGCTTTCCAATATCCTTGCACCAGCCTTTAGAAAGGTCAGAAGGGTGCCATTTTGGGTGATCAACTCAAGGGCTTGTTTGGAACCGGGGGCTACCGCAAAGACCACATCAGGATGAACCTTTCTACCTTCCAAAAGCTTGGCGGCACGCGTTAGGTCCACAAAGGAGGAGTTGGTGCAAGAACCTATGACCACCTGATCTACCTTTATACCTTCCACCTCCCTGACGGGCACCACATTGTCCGGAGAGTGAGGGCAAGCAATCAGTGGTTCAAGTTGAGATAGGTCTATCTCTATAACCTCGTCGTACTCTGCATCGGGGTCCGGAAGGAGTTCTATCCAATCCTCCTCCCTTCCCTGGGCTTTCAGATATGCCCTTGTGATCTCGTCGGAGGGAAAGATTGAAGTGGTGGCACCAAGTTCCGCACCCATATTGGTGATGGTAGCCCTCTCCGGAACGGAGAGCTCCTTTATACCCTCTCCAAAGTATTCAAAAATTTTGCCCACACCACCCTTTACCGTAAGCCTACGCAAGAGCTCAAGAATAATATCCTTGGCGGTTACCCAATCGGGCAGTTTGCCCTTCAGATGGACGCCTACGATCCTGGGCATCTTCATATAGAAGGGTTCGCCCGCCATTGCACTTGCCACGTCAAGACCACCGGCACCGATGGCGATCATGCCTATGCCACCGGAGGTGGGAGTATGAGAATCAGAGCCCAGCAGTGTCTTTCCTGGCTTGGCAAACCTCTCCAAATGCACCTGATGGCATATGCCGTTGCCGGGCTTAGATAGCCAAATACCGTATCTTTTTGCCACACTCATAAGGTATTTATGGTCATCTGGGTTCTTATAATCAGTCTGTAGCATGTTGTGGTCTATGTAGCTAACCGAGAGCTCCGTCTTTACCCTATCCACACCCATCGCCTCAAACTGCAGGTATGCCATAGTTCCGGTGGCATCCTGGGTGAGGGTCTGGTCTATCTTGATGGCGATCTCCTCACCGGGTATGAGCTTACCGCTCACCAAATGGCTTTCAAGAATTTTATAGGCTACCGTTCCCTTTGCCATGCCGTCCTCCTTTCAAAAAGGGATGATATTAATTATATCTTTTTTAAACACCTCGGGTGAGAGATTGGTTCCATATTTGAGACTTACTGAAAAAGCTACGAGCCTACAGCGTAGCTATAAAGGTAGGCAAGTAAGGTAATACCTTTCCTCCTTGCCAAAACTTTTTTTCTTAAGAGATCCCAGGCTTTCCTGAATTTATCACCCGACATATTTATACCATTATGGAGATAAATAGTAGACCTCCTCTACAGGAATGTGTATTTAATGTTCTATCAACTCCATAATTTTATTAATAGTTTCCAATGTCCTTCTTGTATCAACTAAAAAGTTATCTAGTTCTTCTATTTCATACAGCTGTAAACGGGAATGGAATGATTCGTTCCTTTCTTGACTAATGTACTTTTCTAAATATACAACTGTATAATTCAATAGTTCTCTTATTTGATTTTTCTTTGAGTTATCTTGAATTTTATTAGTTATTTCAGATTTAACCCATGATAATATGCTTCTAAGGTGAGATAAATCGGAATAGTGAATCAACGCTTCATCTTTTTTTAAAGCTTTATTTTTAGTTAATTGCCACTGATCGATCCATTCTGATTTATCCTTGCTTCTAACTAATTCAAGTAATTTCTCCTCCTTGTTATCCAAGGACCACATGACCAACTGTCTAAGTTTTAATTCACACTCCTGAATATTGAGCATGATTTTACTTATTATTTCCCGAGTTTCTTCTAATTTTTTCTGCTTTTGCGCTTTTTCATAAACATCTATACAGTTTTTATCTTTGAAACCGATATGTTTATAATCTTCAAATGTTAGTATTACCCTATCGTAATCTTTCTCAGAAGATAAAATTTGTAGAAGCACACGTAATGCATTTTTCGAATATTCCTCATATTCTTCATCCTCATAAATCCAATTTAATATTTTTCTCGCCTCTTTTTTAGCTTCATCATAGTTTTTATCATTAAAAAGCTTATTTAAATTTTTTATCCTTGAAGGTATATCTCTTATTGCTTTGTCTTCAAGATTTTTAAGTTTTCTCTCAAAACTTCTCTTCTTGTCAACCCGGCCTGTTTTATTTGAGATTTTTAAGGCTTCTCGGCACAGCTGAATTTTTGTTTCTATATCACTTTCTTTTTCTATCAACATTTCTACTGCTTCAAAATAATGTTCGGGCTGGCTGGATGTTTCCTTAAAGAGGTTATATTCAATATTTCTCCAGTTTCTTAAAAGCCTTAAATGGTCATCCTGTCTTTCTTCTTTATCATATATTTCTAAATAGCGCTTAACTTCCTCCCTCAATTGGTCAAATTGTCTTCGAAATTTCAAAATGTTTATTCTTTGAAGAACCAACGAAACATCATTATTTGTCTTCTCAATCGCCTTCTCAGTTAATTGAAGAGCAATATTATGTCTACCACGATTATCTTCCATATTAATCCACTCAAACCAAATTTTGGCATTTGTTGGGTTTAACTCCGATGCAATTCTAAAATTGTCTTCAGCTTTAAGAAACTTACTTAAAGTTTTCTGGACTTTTGCTAATTCAAAATATATCCGTGGATCAGGCATAACATCCAAAGCATCTAAAAGCTTTGTTTCTGCTTCCTCAAATCTATTATTATCAATCAGCTCACGAATGCTATTAAGAAACAATTCAACCTTGTCTAGTGCTTTATAACCACCCTTGACAATTTTATTCTTTTTTTCAACGATTTCGTCCTCAATTTCTCCAAAATCATCGTAGTATTGTTTTACAAAATTGATAGCCATCTGTGAGATAACATATTCATTGTCTTTTGTAATAGTTACTAGGTTGTTATCTATTAAACTTTCCAGACAATTTTCTAATTCCTGTTTTTTATACCCTGTTATTGTCATTAGTAGCTCAAATGAAACTGGAGGGTCGCTCTTGGTTCTATTTCTTACCAATGCAGTAATAACTTTAAATACATATTGTTGCTCATGTGTGAGGGTTTCATACATGTCCTTAAATGAGAACAGAATTATATCGGACAATATTTTTCTTTTTTCGGATTCACTTTTTGCATTTTCTAAACTAGGATACCCTTGAAGTTCATTATAAATTTGCCCTCTACTTTTTCCTAAAGCCATCTGTCCTATAATGAATTCTATGCCAAGTGGTATGCGTCCTACTTTTTCTATTAATATGATATTATCATGATCTGTAGCATTCAAAATGTCCTTAATATTGTATTCAGAAGCCAGATATTTAAGCATTTTCAATGCGTCTTCAATAGCTAAACCCTCGATTTCAATAGGAAAATCAGCTATTTTCTTTCTCTTCCTGCTTGTTGTCAGAACCTTTAAAAACCTATTCTTAGCAGCCAATTTATTAAAATCCTGTCTGATATAGTCGAAGAACTGATCATCCTCAATGCTTTCAAGATTATCTAATACAATAAATACTTTTTCACTTTTTAAAACTTCATCTTCCACAAATTTTTTCTTTTCTTCTAAGGGCTTGTCCATGAGTTCTTCAAACTTAATCACGCTAAGTATTGTATCTATCAATTCTTCTATTCCCCCAAAACTACTTCGGATCGTCTTTATCATAAGATCTCTTGAAAACGGATCAAACACGGTTTCTTTAGCTGTTAACCAAATTAGATAATCAAATCGATTAGAAGGTAATAGAATCTCCTTACAAAAATAATAAGCTAATGCTGTCTTGCCTATGCCACCCACTCCATCAATTGATGCTATAAATGTTCCTCCTTCAATTAAAGTTTCCATTATTTTATTAATAGAATCCTGCCTTCCAAAAAACTTTTTGTATGGTTGAGGTGGCAAGTTATGTTCAGTCGCCATGTTTTATTTTATCTCCCTTCTTATTTTTAAATGCACCACTCCCTTCCACAATGGGTGAGAGATGCCTTTGACATGCAAAGCATGTCCTCCTTATATAAAAGAATGTACCACTTAATATCAGCCGTGTCAATATCCAAACGTAAGCTGTTATAAAAATCTACCGGACACCTTAGCTTAGCTATAGTAAAAGATAACAGACAGAAATAACAAAAATAAGCAAGTCGCAAGCCCCCAGAAGTTCAAAGGAATAGTATAAGCAATGGATGCTTTCCTTGTTAGGGAGTTATGATCAAAGCATCTTCGTATTTTTGTGGTCTTCCTTTTTTTTGCTTGTTTGTTTGGACTAACTCTCTTGAGGAAGTGGCTTACGAAGGTGTAAAGCTTTTTTGGGGGCAACTTACTTTTTCGCACAAAATATAAGATTATCTCTATCCCACCTCTAAAGCATTGTTTTTAGAACAGTCTCAGGTTAGAAGAACATTGAACAAAAAACCTGAAAAATGGAATATAAAGTTTTTAAATTGGACTATAGCTTGGATGGGAAATTCAGAGAAGCCTGAAAATCTTGTTGCAAACCCATCAAAGAAAGGGCTTTAAGGATAAGGTTTATTAAATGATCCTGAACACATAAAGGGTTAGGACCAAACATGCAAGGAATATTACAGCACCGTAAATCTTATAAAGCCACGTGTTTGTCCTATAATAACCTACGTCTACCTGCTTTATGGTTCTATAAAAGTTTATGGCGCCAAGTATAAGGGTGAATAGTCCTATAAATATTATGAAAACTCCCACGCTGGCAAGGGCTCTGTGATCACCCTTCAGGGACATGTTGAAAACCTTCTCCAACTGTTCTAAGAAAAATTCAAACTTTTCTATAACAAAGCCAAAAACTATTAGGGCTATAGAGGTTCTTACCCATGCAAGGAACGTTCTTTCCGCAGCCATATAGATCCTTGGGTCAGTGACTTCCTTTGGAGACACTTCTATACCTCCTTCTATGTATCTTATATCAAAATAAAAAGTAAGAATGCCTGCGATTATAAGGAAAGTACCCACTATGGATAAAACTATAGCTACAGTTCCCAAAAATACGGATACGTGTATCTTTTGTGTTATATCTGCGAGTGCCTCCAATTTCCTCAGGAAGACCGCAAAAGACAGGGTGTAAAGGGAAAGCCTTATATAGCCTAAGTAGGTTCTTTCAACGGACATGTATATGCGGGCATCCTTTGCGGAGGGAAGATGTTTAGCTATAAGCATGTTCAAGTATATATATTAAAACTTCAACCTGCTGAAGAAGAACTTGGCAAGGACAAGAACAAAGTATAATTTCCATGCCATAAAGGGGGACAGCCTATATGGGGGACTTACCTTTTGATATCTCGGGGTTATCTTCAGAGGAAGCCAGAAAACGACTAAAAAAGTATGGTTACAACAGAGTTAAAGAAAGAAGCAGACTTGCAGATTGGGAAATCCTCCTAAATCAGTTTAAAAATCCCTATACCATTCTTCTCCTATTTACCGCTATGCTGTCCACCTTTTTGGGTGAAAAAACAGATGCGCTAATTATCGTGGGTATAGTTCTAACTGGAGGACTTTTGGACTTTTGGCAGGAAAGACAAGCCCATAGGGCTGTAGAAAAGCTACTTTCAATGGTGAAAGTTCGTTCAAATGTAATAAGGGACAGCAAAGAGATAGAAATTCCTGCGGATGAGATTGTCCCAGAGGACGTAGTGATCTTACGGGCGGGAGATATAGTTCCCGCGGAGGGAGTTCTCATTAAGGAAAAAGACCTTTTTGTGAACGAAGCCTTGATGACGGGGGAGGCTTACCCTGTAGAGAAAAGGGTGGGAGACTACCTCTACATGGCTACCCATGTGGTCAGTGGCTTTGGAATTATGAAGGTTTTAAGAACGGGCAAAGATACCGAATACGGAAAGATGGTTGAGAAATTAAAGCTTGGTAAAGGAGAAACAGACTTTGAACGAGGTCTTAGACATTTCGGTTATGTGCTTTTAGAAACCGCAACCATACTCATACTTTTGGTGCTGACTATAAACGCATACTATGGAAGGGGGGTTATCAATTCTCTACTCTTTGCCCTATCCTTGGGTATAGGCATAACGCCCGTGCTGTTGCCAGCGGTCTTTAGTGTGGGGCTATCTTACGGCGCAAGGCATATGGCTCGCAAAGGTGCAATAGTTAAGCGCCTTGCATCCATAGAAAATTTTGGAAGTATGAACCTACTTTGTTGTGATAAAACGGGCACCCTTACAGTAGGAAAGATGCAGATCTATGCCTTTAAAAACGTTCTGAACGAGGACGACCAAAAGGTAGCCCTCTTTGCTTATGTAAACTCATACTTTCAAACAGGCTATAAGAACCCAATAGACGAGGCAATAATAGAAAGCATGAAATCGCAAGATCTCTCAGGCTTTGAAAAGCTTGACGAACTTCCGTATGACTTTAACAGGAAAAGATTGTCTGTTTTGGTTAAAAAGGGGGAGGAAAAATTGTTGATAACCAAAGGGGCTTATTCTCATCTGTTGGAAGTGTGTAGTTATGCACAGTTGGGGGGAGAGGTGGTTGAACTCCAGCATGCTTTAAAGGACATTGAAAAAATTTACACAGACTATAGCAGAAGGGGCTTTAGATTGATTGCAGTAGCTTTCAAATCTATGGAAAAGGAACACATAAGTTATTCTGATGAGAAGGGGGAAATATTCCTTGGTTTTGTAATAATGCACGATCCATTGAGAGAGGATGCTAAGGAGCTTGTAAGAGAACTTTCAAGCTTAGGAGTAAAGCTAAAAATCATAACGGGGGATAACAAGTTGGTTGCTCAATATGTGGCGGAAGAGTTGGGGCTTGGTGGAAATATTATGGATGGGAATGACCTTCAGAACCTTTCTGAGGAAGCACTCATAAACAAAGTTAGAGAAACTTCTGTATTTGCTGAGCTTTCTCCTTCTCAGAAAGATAGGGTTGTGCTTGCCCTAAGAAAGGCTGGCTATACGGTTGGTTATTTGGGAGATGGAATAAACGATGTTAGTGCTATGAGAAGTGCGGACGTGGCTATCTCGGTGGAAAACGCAGTAGATGTGGCAAAGGAAAGCGCAGATATAGTTCTTTTAAGACAGGATTTAAGAACAATAATAGATGCAGTGCTTGAGGGCAGAAAGACCTTTTTAAACACTATGAAATATCTTTTTTTACAGACAAGCTCCAATTTTGGTAATGTGTTTTCAATGGCTGGAGCATCGCTTATAGTACCATTTTTGCCTATGTTGCCCAAGCAAGTCTTAATGGCAAACCTTCTAACAGATACCGCGGTGATGTCTATACCAACGGACGAAGTGGATAGAGATTGGACAAAAAGCCCAAAAAAATGGGACATGAATTTTATAAAGAGGTTTATGATCACCTTTGGGTTATTGAGTTCAGTTTTTGATTACATAACATTCTTTTTCTTGTTGTATATCGTGGGAGCTTCTTCGGACATTTTTCGTTCCACATGGTTCCTTGAGGGTCTCTTTACACAGATCTTGGTAATCCTCTCTCTGCGCACAAAAAAGTTTTTTCTAAAAAGCAAACCCTCCGGCTTGCTTCTTATAACAGTTTTTGGAGTTGGACTGGTTGGCATAATCATACCCTTTACACCCTTAGGAAAAATGCTTGAGCTAAGACCATTAAGTATGCCCTTTTACCTTTTTGTTTTTCTCGTTGTGGTATTTTATCTTGCGTCTGTGGAGATTGTTAAAAGGTTCTTTTACAAAAAGTATGACCTTTAAGCCCAACAAAAGAAAACTTATATTTAAAATACATTTTGCTATGTTCAGGGAAAAGATAAAAAACTTTCACTTTGTGGGCATTGGTGGAATAGGTATGAGCGGTATCGCGCAGGTGCTTTTGCAGATGGGCTACAGGGTCTCCGGCTCGGACCTAAGGGAGAACAAAAACACAGAACTTTTGAGGAGTATGGGTGCAAAGGTGTTTATAGGACACAGGGAGGAAAACTTGGGGGATGCGCAGGTGGTGGTTTATTCTTCGGCGGTTTCTATGGACAACCCGGAGGTTAAAGGGGCAAAGGAGAGGGGCATTCCTGTGATCCCTCGGGGGGAAATGTTGGCGGAGCTCTTTCGCCTGAGGGAGGGTATAGCGGTCTGTGGATCCCATGGAAAGACCACAACCACCTCAATGATAGCCCATGTGATGCACGAGGCGGGCTATGACCCGACGGTTATAGTGGGTGGTATTCTAAAAAGGTTTGGTAGCAACGCAAAGCTCGGAAAGGACAACCTTATTGTCTCTGAGGCGGATGAAAGCGACGGTTCTTTTTTAAAACTGCATCCAACGGTTGCGGTGATCACCAACATAGACAGGGAGCATTTGGGCTTTTACAAGGACCTGGAGGATATAAAGAACGCCTTTTTGGAGTTTGCCAACAGCGTGCCCTTCTATGGCTTTTCCGTTATAAGCTTGGATGACCAAAATAGCAGAGAACTTTTACCGAAGATCTCAAGGAGGGTAATTACCTACGGCATTGAGGAGCCCGCGCAGATTAGGGCTGTTGGGCTGACTTTGAAAAATGGACATTATACCTTTGAGGTGCTACACAAGGATAAACCTTTGGGCAGGGTAATGCTTGGAGTTCCGGGCAGGCATAATGTTTATAATGCCCTAGCTTGCATAAGCGTATGCTTGGAAATGGATATTCCACCAAAGGTGATCTTTGAGGCACTGGAGAGCTTCAAAAATGCGGAGAGAAGGTTGGAGCTAAAGGGTGAAATAAAGGGTTGTTTGGTCTATGACGATTACGGACACCATCCTACGGAGATAAGGGCTGTGCTGAATAGCCTGAGGGAGCTTTATCCTCAAAAGGAAATAGTCCTTGTTTTTCAACCACACAGATACTCAAGGACCTACTATCTCTTTGATGAGTTTGCAAAGGTTTTAAAATCCGCAGACCTTTGCATCCTAACGGACATATACTCTGCCGGAGAGGAGAACCTTTGGGGCGTAAAGGCGGAGGATTTAGCCCAGAAAAGCGGGGCTGTTTATTTGCCCACCAAGGAGGAGGTGTTTTCCTATCTAGAGGAGAACTTAAGGGACTGCGTGCTGGTCTTTATGGGGGCGGGAAGTATTGGCAAATGGGCGGAGGAATTTTTGAATGAAAGGGTTGTCGGGTAAAGAGTGGGTTCTTTTAAGCGAGATGATAAAGCCCGAGGAGGATGTGGTCTCTGAACTGGGGGAGGTTGTTGCCCAGATCCTTGCCAACAGAGGGCAGGATCAGTCCATCTTGGACCTTAGGCTCAAAAGACTCCTCCCACCTCATCACATACCAAACATAGACCTGGTGGTGGAGAGAATAAAGAGGGCAATAGTTAGAAGAGAAAGGATTGTGCTCTTTGGAGATTACGACGTGGATGGGATCACTGGCACCGCACTGCTCTACAGATTTTTGAAGAACTTTCCCATAACGGTGGTTCCACTACTTCCCAGCAGGCAGTCGGGCTATGGTCTAAACAAAAGGCTTGTTGATAAACTCTCCCACTACGCAGACCTTTTGATAACCATAGATAACGGCACCACTGCAATAGAGGAACTAAGAGAGTTCAAAAGGGACGCGGTGGTAATAGACCATCACAACGTGGGAGAGGAGCTTCCTCCCGCCATACTACTAAATCCAAAGCTCTTTCAGGATTTACCCAAGGAACTTAAAGAGCTATCCTCCGTTGGCTTGGTCTTTTACCTTATAGCCCTTCTTACCAGAGAGCTAAACATGGACTACGACCCAAGGCTGGACCTTTACTTGCCCGCCATAGGCACCTTGGCAGACTTTATGCCCCTGAACTTAACAAACCGAATAATAGTTTCCTACGGCATAAAGTGTTTGGAGTATGTGCAAAAGGGTCAGATAAGGGCTTACGGAATAAAAGCCCTGATGGAAAGGGTGGGACTCAACGGAACTATAACCTCAAGGGATATAACCTTTTCTTTGGTGCCAAGGATAAACGCACCCGGCAGGGTCTCAAGACCCTCCATAGCCCTAAAGCTGTTCCTGACGGAGGATCCAGACAGGGCAATGTCCCTTGCCAACAAGATAGAGGAGATAAACCAAAGGAGAAGGCTCATAAGTGAAAGGGCATATGAGCTTGCCATAAAGCAAGCCCTCTCTCAGAAGGACAGGAAGTTTTTGGTGGTAGTGCTTGATAGTTGGGCGGGTGGTGTGGCGGGGCTGGTGGCGGGTAGGCTCTCTACGGAGTTTCAAAAGCCCACTGCGGTCTTTGCGGTGGGTGATCAGGCAATAGGTTCCGTAAGAAGTGCTAACGGCATAGATGTTTATTCACTGCTAAGTCAGTTTTCCCACCTTTACCTGCGGTGGGGAGGACACTCTTACGCCATGGGATTGAGCATGGAGAAGGAAAAGTTAGGGCTCTTTATGGATTTGGTGGAAGAAAACCTAAAGGATATGGAGCCCTCTTCCACGATCCTTGAGATAGATGCGCCCCTCTCCTTGGAAAAGATCACTCCCGAGCTTATAAAAAAGCTACACAGTTTGGAACCCTTTGGGGAAGGATTCCCTCCGCCTACCTTCATGTGCGAGTGCGAGATGATGCCAAGAAATTACGACGAAAACCGGCTTGAGCTTAAAACTCCCTCAGGCTTTAGCTTTATATCTTGGGACAAAGACCTAAACAGAAAACTCTTAGGCTTGCAAAGGCTGAAGGGAAAGGTGGTCTATCAGATAGACCTCACAAGACTAAAGCGACTACATCTTTTGGATTTTGCCCATGAGTAAGGTTGCCATCTTGGGAGCGGGAAGGTGGGGCACCGCCCTGGGGCTCGTTCTATCTCGGAAGGGCAATGAGGTTATGCTCTTTGACAGAAATCCTTCCGTGGTGGAAGCCCTCAGAAAGGGAAGGGACCCTTATTGGGGTATAGACTTTGAAAAGAAGCCCTTGGCTACCACCCACTTGGAGGAAGCCTTAGACTTTTCCCAGGACATACTTATAGCCTTGCCCGTGCAGGTTATAAGAAAGGTGCTTGAAGGAAAAAGCATAAAGGGAAAAATCTTTATATCTGCGTCAAAGGGTTTGGAGGTGGGCACCAACAAAAGGGTCTCTGAGGTTTTAAAGGAGCTTTTCCCAGATTGTAAAGTTCTTGCCCTCTCTGGTCCTTCCTTTGCGGAGGAAACTGCAAAGGGGCTTCCCTGTGCGGTGGTGTTGGCGGGGGAGGATGTGGCACTTTTGAGGGAGGTGAGGGAGCTCTTTTCCTCGGAGCCCTTTAGGGTTTATCTTTCGGAGGATATAGTGGGTGTGGAGCTTGGGGGAGCACTAAAGAATGTGATCGCCATAGCCTGCGGTATATCTGACGGGCTCGGCTTTGGAGACAATGCAAGGGCTGGTCTTATCACCCGGGGGCTTGTGGAGATGGTTAGGTTGGGCACCGCCTTGGGTGGAAAGGCACAAACTTTTTACGGACTTTCTGGCTTGGGAGACTTGGTTTTAACCTCCACCTCCTCCAAGTCAAGAAACAGAACCTTTGGCTTTTTGCTGGGGCAAGGGCTCAGCCTTGAACAGGCACAGGAAAAAATAGGGCAGGTGGTGGAGGGCAAAGAGACGGTAAAGGCGGTAAAGGAGCTTTCAGAAAAGCTCGGCTTATACGCACCTATCTCTTGGGCAGTTTATCGTGTGGTGGTGGAGGGGGAGGAACCTCTGAAGGTAGCCCGGGAGCTTCTTTTGAGACCTCCTCAGAATGACTTTGAGGGTCTATGAGCTCTCCCGGGTAGAAGTACTCATTACACTCGGGGCACAAGAAAATGCCACCACCACAGCACTCAATAAACTCTAAAAGCCTTCTGCATTTGGGACAAGTTTCCATACTTTAAAATTTATCCTTCCATGAAGAAAAGAATCGTTAGCGATATAAACCTTAGGGAAGACCGGCTACCGCCGGGTCAGAGGTGGATCTCCGCACCCATAGTCTACGACATAGTGGATGATATTCCCGACTGGGATATGGGCTCATACAGGTTCAAGGTTTGGGGTGAGGTGGAGGAGCCTTTCGAATTAACTTACGAGGAGCTCCTTTCTCTGCCCTCGGTGGAGCTGGTGGCGGACTTTCACTGTGTTACACGGTGGAGTGTTAAGGAGATCCTATGGGAAGGCGTTCAGACCCTTGAAGTTCTCAAAAGGGCAAAACCAAAGGACAGTGCGCGCTTTGTGTTGGTGCATTGTTTAGAGGGCTACACCACCAACCTACCCTTGGAATATCTCTATGAAGAAGACACGATCTTAGCTTACAAGATGATGGGGCAAGTAATTCCCAAAAGGCATGGCTACCCTCTAAGGCTTGTGGTTCCCAAGCTCTACGCTTGGAAGAGTGCCAAGTATGTGTGGGGGCTTGAGATATTAAAGGAGGATTTCCCGGGCTTTTGGGAACAGAGGGGCTACCACATGAGAGGGGACCCGTGGAAGGAGGAAAGGTACTGGTAAGGTTGAACAAATACCTCTCTATGTGCGGTGTTGCTTCCAGGCGAAAGGCAGATCAACTGATCCTTGAAGGTAGGGTAAAGGTCAATGGACTTGTGGTAAAGGAGCTCGGCTGGAAGATTGACCCAGAAAAGGACACGGTAGAGGTGGATGGAAAGATAGTAAAACCACCAAGGTTCATGTACATTGCCCTCTACAAACCCTGCTGTTATCTTACAGCCCTTGGAAAGTCTAAAGAGGGAAAGAGAACCATAGAGGAACTACTCAAGGACTTGCCCGTGAAGGTCTATCCCGCCGGAAGGCTTGACTACAACGCAGAGGGACTTTTGATCCTAACAAACGACGGAGAGCTTGCAAACCGCATAATGCATCCCAGGTATAAACTGCCAAAGACTTACCAAGTTTTGGTAAAGGGCAAAGTTAGCCCAAAGACTTTGGAGGAGATGAAAAAGGGGGCGGTCTTGGAGGATGGGTTTGCCAAGCCTTTGGGTGTTAGGCTGATAAGGTATGAAGGAGAAAACAGCCTTTTGGAAATCGTCTTTACAGAAGGCAGAAAGCACATAGTTAAGAGATTTACCGCCCACTTTGGGCACAAGGTTTTAAGGCTCAAGCGCACCGCCATAGGTC